>NZ_JBBMXV010000002.1:0-300000 GCF_037996645.1 Halalkalicoccus tibetensis | reverse complement strand
ACGCCGAGGTCTTCCCCGAGGGCGCGAACGTGAACCTCGCAGAGCGCACCGACGGCGGGTTCGAGGGACGGACCTTCGAGCGGGGCGTCGAGGGCGAGACCCGCTCGTGTGGTACCGGCGCGGTCGCCATCGCGGCGGTCGCCCGCAGGCTGGGACTCGTCGAGCGCGAACGGGTGTCGGTCTCGCCACCGGGAGGCGATCTCGAGGTGCGGGTGCCCGACGACGGGCCGGCCACCCTCTCGGGCCCCGTCGAGTTCGAAGGACGGGGCGAGGTGCCGACGCCGTGAGCTTCGACCCGATCGACTTTCTCGAGCGAGCAGTGGACATCCCCTCGAACGAGGGCGTCGGCGGGATGCGCGACTTTCTGTGTGAAACCCTCGCCGAGCACGGCGTCGAGCCCCGCGTCGATGAGGCCGGCAACGTGATCGCCTCGCGGGGCGAGGGTTCTCCCCACACCCTGCTGAACACCCACATCGACACCGTCTCGCCGCACGTCCCCTTCGAGCGCGACGGCGACGTGATACGCGGGCGAGGGTCCTGTGACGCGAAGGGCCCGCTCGCGGCGATGCTCGCGGCGTTTCTCGCTTGCGAGCCCGAGGGGCGGGTGACCCTCGCGGTCACGCCCGACGAGGAGACGCTTTCGAGGGGCGCGTACGCCCTCTCGCTCGGGTTCGACCGGTGTATCGTCGGCGAGCCGACAGGGTTGGATGTCTGTACCGCCGCGAAGGGCCGCTTCCAGGGCACCCTCTCCGTTCGCGGGGAGAACGCTCACGCCGCCGAGCCCGAGACGGGCCACAACGCCGTCTCCGACGCGGGGCGGGTGCTTCTCGCCCTCGAGGAGTTCGACGCCGACGCCGAGCCCCATCCCCAACTCGGGGGCCCGACGCTCACGCCGACGCTGATCGAGGGCGGGTCGGCGACCAACCAGGTGCCCGCCGACTGCCGGATCACCCTCGACCGACGGAGCGTCCCGCCCGAGACGGCGGCGGGGTTCGCCGAAGCCCTCGCCGCCCATCTCGAGGAACGGGTCCCCGACGTCGACGCCGACTTCCGCTTTACCGAGCGCGAGACGCCCTTTCTGGAGGCGTTCGAGACCGACCCCAGCGAGGCGGTCGTCGAGGCGCTGCGGGCCGCGGGCGCCGGCGAGGTCCGTCCGTTCACGGCCGCGACCGAGGCCTCGTACTTCGCGAGCGAGGCGCCCACCGTCGTCTTCGGCCCCGGCGTGCTCGCCGACGAGGCGGGTGCGGTCGCCCACGGCGATCGGGAGTACGTCCGGGTCGAGCGGGTTCGGCGGGCGGCCGAGGTCCTCGGGGACGCGCTCGCCCGGCTGCACTGACCTTCTCTTCGCTTCTTCGCGCTATCGGAGCGTCGCGACGTCCGCGGGCGGCTCGCCGAACTCCTCGGGATGACAGCAGGCCGCGAGCCGCTCGGCCGCCTCGACCAGCCGCGGGCTCCAGCGGTTGAGGTAGCTCGCGCCGTCCATGGCGTACGCCCGGCCGTTTCGGGCGGCCGACAGCTCGGCCCAGCCCTCGCGCTCGGTCAGCTCCCCGCTCCGGGTGAGGGTCACCTCGACGTCGAACCCGCAGGGCGCGGCGACGAGGACCTCGGGGTCGTACTCCCTGAGCTCGGCCCAGTCGACCTCGACGGTCCGATCGCCGGGCTCGGCCAGTCCGTACTTCCCGCCGGCGACCCCGACCAGTTCGGGCACCCAGTTGCCGGCGGCGATGGGCGGGTCGAGCCACTCGAGGATCGCCACCCGGGGGCGCTCCATCCCCTCCGTGCGCGCTTCGATTCCCGCGAGGCGCTCGCGGAGCTCGTCGTTCAGCTCCCCCGCCCGCTTTTCGCGCCCGACGGCCTCGCCGACCCGCTCGATGCAGGAGAAGAGGTCTTCCAACTGACTGGCGTGCAGCCCCACGACGTCGGGATCCGAATCGAGGTCCTCCAGCACCTCGTCGACGAGGGTCGTGTCCACCGCACAGACCCCACAGACCTCCTGGCTGAGGATCAGGTCGGGCTCGGCGTCGCGAAGGGTCTCGACGTCGAGCCGATACACCGTCCCCTCGGCGCTGACGGTCCGCACGCGGTCGTGGCGCTCGGCGCTCGACTCGCCGCGCACCCTGGAGAAATCGATCGAGGGGAGATCCGCCACTCGCGGCGGGTAGTCACAGGCGTGCGAGACGGCGACCGGGTCGACCCCGAGCGCACAGAGGATCTCCGTGCCCGAGGGCGAGGTCGAAACGACGTTCATACCTCTCGATGGCGCGGCCGGGTCTTATTACCCGAGGAAGCGCCCGGCGGGAACCCGAACGCCCCTTCTCGCCGTCAGTCCCAGAACCTCGGGATCGTCGCGTCGAACTGGTGGCCATCGCCCTGGTTGCTGTCGGAGACGAGCGTCCGCAGGTCGCCGTCCATCGAGAGCGGGCCCATGACGTTCGTGAGCAGGATGTCTCGCGTCTCGGTTCGAAGCAGCTCGTACCACTCGTCGCCGTCGACGCTCGCCAGGAGGACGGAGTCCTCGGCGGTGTCGTGCATCGGCGAGTAGCCGAAGGGCATCAGACAGAGCTCCCGGCCGTCGTCCTCTCGGACGTGCCAGCGCCGGCGGGCGTAGACCTCCATCGTGTCGTCATCGGGATCGAGCTGGATCTGGACGTGCACCCGCTCGAAGTCGCTCGCTCGGTCGGGCGTGTCCTCCGGAGACTCCCGCTCCCATCGCATGATCCCTTCGGGCGTTCCGTCCGTCCCGAGCACGACGCAGTCCTCGAAGGCGGCGACCTGCGTGACCATCGTGATCGCCCCCTGTTCGTCGATCTCCTCCCACGAATCCCCGTGGTCGTCGCTCCAGAAGAGCTGTGAGTTGCCGTGATCGCCGTGGGCGACCCAGATCCGCTCGGCATACGGGTCGTACTCGACGTCGTGGACGTGGTGGTTCGCCGCGTCCTCGGTTTCGAGCGGCACCTCGAGCACCTGCTCGAAGCTCCCGCCGCCGTCCGTCGAGAGGATCACCTCGTTCGGATGCCGGTCGTTCTCGAAATCCGACATCCCGTAACAGGAGATCACGACGACGTCCTCGTGGACGGCGTGGCCCATACTGTTGGAGACGCGGCCGTAATCGAACTGGTAGAGCAGCTCGTGGTCGTCGAGGTCGTCGGCGAGTCGGTAGACCCTCCCGCCGACGTCATCCCGCCCCCCGACCGCGACGATGACGTTCCCGCTGTCGGGGACGATCACCGTCTCGACTCGCCCTTCTTCGTCCCCGAAGGAGTAGAGGATCTCCGTCGTCTCCCACCAGTCGTCGCTGACGATCACGTCGAGGCCGTCGCGTCCGTACAGCCGCTCGTCCCGGTCGATCCACACCGGCTGCCCGTTCGCCCGCTCCTCGTGGACGTCGAGATCGTAGTGATAGAAGGGTTCCCCGTCGCCACCCTCCGGTTCGGGCTCGGATCCCTGCTCCTCTTCAGCCCCGTCGTCGGCGGGACCGCCGGACTCGCCCTCCGTACCTTCGACCCCCTCCGAACCCTCCTCGCCCGTACACCCCGCGAGCGCGACGCCCGAACAGGCTACTGCCGCCGATCGCCCGATGAACTGTCTGCGATCCATACTGTACCTTCCTACTCACGCCATACTATTCCTTTTGGAATACATTTCTAGCTTACTAATATAAATTAAGTAATTTTACTAGATAGGAAGCTAAAACGCATGCGTCGAAGCTGCTCTCGGAGGCGTGGCGTGACGGAGAACGCACCGTTCGGATCCAGTGCGTCGCTCACGCGGGTTTTTCTGCCTGTTCTATCGACCGAGGTCCTCGACCAGCTCGTCGGCCGTTCCGGTGTAGCTCGCGGGCGTCAGTGCCAGCAACTGTTCACGGGTCCGTTCGTCGACGTCGAGCTCCCGAAAGAGCGCCTTGAAATCGTCGAGGGAGGTCCGCCGCCCCCGCGTGAGCTCCTTTACCCGCTCGTAGGCGTCTGTGTGGCCCTCGCGCCTGAGGACCGTTTGCACTGCTTCGCCGATCACCTCGGGGTTCTCCTCGAGCTCCTCGCGCATGACCGCCTCGTTGGGCGTCACCTTCGAGAGCCCGGTCTCGCACTTCCCGTAGCCAATCAGACAGTGGGAGAGCGCCGCGCCGATGTTGCGCTTTACGGTCGAATCGGAGAGGTCCCGTTGCAGCCGCGAGGTGGTGACGTAGTCGGCGAGAAACGTCAGGTCGGAGTTGGCCTTCGAGAGGTTGCCCTCGCTGTTCTCGAAGTCGATCGGGTTGACTTTGTGGGGCATCGTCGAGGAGCCTGTCTCCCCCTCGACGGCGCGCTGGCCGAGATACCGGTCCGAGACGTAGAGCCACATGTCCCGGTCGAGGTCCAGCAGGACGTTGTTGGCGCCCCTGAGCGCGTCGAAGAGTTCGGCGAGGTCGTCACACGGGTTGACCTGCGTGGTGAGGGACGTGTGTTCGAGGCCGAGCCCCTCGACGAACTCCTCGGAGAAGCCCCGCCAGTCGACGTCGGGGTACGCAACGGTATGAGCGGCGTAGGTGCCCGAAGCGCCCGCGAGCTTGCCCGAAAGTCCGTCTGTGGCGCCCTCGATTCGTCCCAGCGATCTCCCTATCCGCGCGGCGTAGACGGCCATCTCCTTGCCGAAGGTCGTCGGCGTCGCGGGCTGGCCATGGGTCCGCGCGAGCATCGGCACGTCCCGGTTCTCGCGGGCGAGATCGACGAGCGAATCGCGGACCTCCCGGAGCGCGGGAACGAGCACCTCCTCGATCGCGGGTCCGACCAACAGCCGGTGTGCGAGGTTGTTCACGTCCTCGCTCGTGAGCCCGAAGTGGATCCACTGCTCCCCGACGCCGTCGGGAAGGCGCTCGCGCACGAAGTACTCGATCGCCTTCACGTCGTGGTTGGTGGCACTGTACTCGCCGTAGCCCTCCGTCTCGATGCGCTTGATCAGCCGGGCGTCCTCCGCATCGAACTCCCGGTAGCTCTCGCGGAGCGCCGCGCGTCCCCCCTCGTCGATCGAGAGCGGGGTGGCCTCGAGGTCCGCGAGCGCGATGAGGTACTCGACCTCGACGCGAACGCGGGCACGCATGAGCGCGGCCTCGCTCGCGTAGGGCGCGAGCGGCGCGGTCCGTCCCGCGTACCGGCCGTCGAGCGGCGAGACGGCGTAGAGGGGGTCCGAACGCTGGTCGTCGTCCATACGCCGGGCTACCGACGCCCGCGGCAAAACCGTGTCGGTGTCAGCCCATTACCGTGCATAGAATACCCGTTCTTGGTTCCCAGTTGTGGGTAGTATATCCACGAATACGCATACCCTCCTTCGTTGGATCGCAACGGTTTTTGAACTCGCGGTCGCCCCTTGGGACATGACACAGGTCGCAGGGCTGGCGAGCAATCGCGGCAGGAACCTCATGCGGATCGCCGACGGCGCGCCCGGCGGGGCGGAGCTCGCGGTGGTGCTGTCGAACCACGCCGACGCGCCCGTGCTGGACAAGGCCGAGGACCGCGGGATCCCCACGGCGGTCGTCGAACGGGAGGAGAGCGAGGCCCGGATCGAACACGAACGGCGGATCCTCGAGGCCCTCGAGGGCTACGACCTCGACCTGGTCTGTCTCGACGGCTACATGCGCGTACTGACCGACGAGTTCCTCGGGAGCGCGCCCCTGACGCTGAACGTCCATCCGAGCCTGCTCCCGTCGTTTCCGGGAACCGACGCCCACGAGCAGGTGCTCGAGGCGGGCGCGCGGGTCACGGGCTGCACGGTGCATATCGCCACCGAGGAGGTCGACGCCGGGCCGATCGTCACCCAGGAGCCCGTCCCGGTCTACGAGGACGACGACGCGGCGAGCCTGAAGGAGCGCGTGCTCCACGACGCGGAGTTTCGCGCGTATCCGCGGGCGGTGCGGTGGGTCGCCGAGGGGAAGGTCGAAGTGGAGGGCGACGAGGTCCGGATCGAGGGCGACGAGGACGAGGAGTTCCCAGCCCGTCGCCTCACCGGCGAGGACCGCTCGACGGCGCTTCGCTACGGCGAGAACCCCCATCAGGACGCGGCGCTCTACAGCGACGAAACCGAAGAGCGCGCGACGGTGGTCCACGCGGAACAACTGAACGAGGACGCGAAGGCGCTCTCCTACAACAACTACAACGACGCCGACGCGGCGCTCGGACTGGTCAAGGAGTTCGACGAGCCCGCCGCGGCGGTGATCAAACACACCAACCCCGCCGGATGCGCCACGGCCGACACTATCGAAAAGGCCTACGACCGCGCGCTCTCGACGGACCCGATGAGCGCCTTCGGGGGGATCGTCGCGCTGAACCGCGCGTGTGACGAGCCCACGGCGACCGCGATCGTCGACTCGTTCAAGGAGGTCGTCGTCGCGCCCGACTACACCGACGACGCGCTTTCGGTCCTCCGGGAAAAGGAGAACCTCCGGGTGCTCGATACGGGACCCTTCGGCGATCTGGAACCCCCGCTCCGGGAGAAGAAGCTCGCGGGCGGGCGGCTAGTTCAGGAGGCCGACGACCAGCACCTTGCGCGCGGGGACCTGGAGGTCGTCACCGAGCGCGAGCCGAGCGAGGAGGAGTTCGAATCGCTGCTGTTCGCCTGGCACACCATCAAGCACGTCAAGTCGAACGCGATCCTGTTCGCCGACGGTACCGAGACGGTCGGCGTCGGGATGGGGCAGGTCAGCCGGGTCGATGCCGTCCGGCTCGCGGCGATGAAGGCCGAGGAGCACGCCGAGGGGAAAGATTCGAAAGGAGCCGTGATGGCCTCGGACGCGTTCTTCCCGTTCCCGGACGGGATCACGGAGGCCGCCGAGGCCGGCATCGAGGCGGTGATCCAGCCCGGCGGGAGCGTGAACGACGAGGACGTGATCGAGGCCGCGGACGAACACGACATGGCGATGGTCTTCACCGGGAGCCGCGCGTTCCGCCACGACTGAGCCGGATCACCTGCGACGGGTCCGCCGGCACGGTCGACCCGCTATGCGGGCACTTCCTCGGGGTCGCGCTCCCAGTGGCGGTGCTGGGCGATGGCGTCGACGAACTCCTCGGCGAACGCCTCGAGATCGTCGCTCCGACAGGTGACGACCCCCGCGTCCGATACGAGCTCGCCCTCGTCGGCGATCTCGGTGTCGGGCAGGTCGACGTCCTCGAACAGCGCCGTCCCCTCGCCGAGCGCGGCAATCGGCTTGTAGTGTTTGAACGCCTCGGCGACGAAGTGCTTCGGATCGCCCTGGCCGCGCATCGTCTCGACGCTCTCCTCGCCGCCGGGGATCACGACCGCGTCGAACGAGACCGAGGCCGCCGCGACGTGGTGTTTGTCGGGCTCGACCGTCCCGCCGTCGGCGCCGGACTTCTCGCCGAGCACCTTCGAGACGACCTTGACCCGGGCGCCCTCCTCCTCGAGCGCCGACCGGAGTTTCGAGACGTGCTCGTCGTCGAACCCGTCGTCGATCAGCATCGCGATCTTGCGGGTCTCGATCGTGTCCGGGGTCCGGTTCTCCATGCTGAGGGAGGGGTCCTCCCGGTCGTGGGTCGGCATCTCGTCGCCGGGCTCCTCGGGGGGCTCGACGCCGATCCCCTCGGCGACGCGCTTTGCGAACTCGTGGTCGACGTTGTTGAACAGGTCGTAGACCATCCGCTCGCGGATCTCCATGCGCTCGACCTTCCCGAGCTCGAAGTGGGCGGCGTCGACGATGTTCTGTTTCTCCGGCTCGGACATGGAGTTCCAGAACAGCCGCGCCTGCGTGAAGTGGTCCTCGAAGCTGTCGCTTCGCTCGCGGATCTTCTTCCCGTCGATCTTCTCGGCGAAGTGCTCGTAGCCGCCCTCCTCGGCGGGCGCCTCCTGGGGGTCGTCGTCGCCGATCGAGTTGGGTTTGTACGAGACCTTCCCCTCGTTGATCTCCTGGCGCATGAAGCCGGCGCGCTGGTTGTTGTGACGCTCGGCGATCGGGCGGTTGATCGGGATCTCGTCCCAGTTGGCGCTCCCGAAGCGGTTGAGCTGGGTGTCCTGGTAGGAAAAGAGCCGACCCTGAAGCAGCGGGTCGTTCGAGAAGTCGATCCCGGGGACGACGTTCCCGGGGTGGAACGCGACCTGCTCCGTTTCGGCGAAGAAGTTGTCGGGCGTCTCGTTCAGGACCAGTTTCCCGATCGGCCGGACCGGGACCTCGGTCTCGGGGACGATCTTCGTCGGGTCGAGGACGTCGAAGTCGAACTCCTCGGCTTGCTCCTCGTCGAAGACCTGGATGCCCAGCTCCCACTCGGGGTCGTACCCTTCCTCGATGACGTCGTAGAGACCCTTGCGGTTGAAATCCGAGTCCTTGCCCCAGAGCTTCGTCGTCTCGTCCCAGACGAGCTGGTGGGTGCCGAGCTTGGGCGTCCAGTGGAACTTGACGAACACCGACTCGCCGTCCTCGTTGACCAGCCGGAAGGTGTGGACGCCGAAGCCCTGCATCATCCGGTAGGCTCGCGGCAGCGCCCGCCCCGAGAGCACCCACATGATCATGTGCGAGATCTCGGGTTTCAGCGAGGCGAAGTCCCAGAACGTGTCGTGGGCCGCCGAGGCCTGGGGCATCCCGTCGTCGGGTTCGGGCTTGATCGCGTGAACCAGGTCGGGGAACTTCATCGCGTCCTGGATGAAGAACGGAGGCATGTTGTTCCCCACGAGGTCCCAGTTGCCCTCCTCGGTGTAGAACTTCGTCGCGAACCCGCGGACGTCCCGCACGGTGTCCGAGGAGCCCCGCGAGCCGACGACCGTCGAGAACCGCGTAAATACGGGCGTCTTCTGGTCGGAATCGGTCAGCACCTTCGCCTTCGTCAGCTCCTCGAGGTCGTCGTACTCGTCGCCGAGGTCCGGATCCTCGTAGGGCTGATAGTAGCCGTGTGCGCCCGTCCCGCGGGCGTGGACGACCCGTTCGGGGATCGACTCGTGGTCGAACTGGGTCATCTTCTCCCGGAAGTGGAAGTCCTCCATGATCGTCGGACCCCGTTTGCCGGCCTTCAGGGAGCTGTCGGTGTCGCTTACCTTGACGCCGTGGTCGGTCGTCAGCTGTTCGCCCTCCGGGTTCTCGCGGACCTCGTCGAGCTGGTCGTGTTTGCTGTCCTCGTCGACCCCGTCAGCGTCGTCGCTCGTCCCCGGCTCCCCCTCCTCCGTTCGGTCCCGGGAGTCGGTCTCGTCGTCGAGCCCCTCGTCGGGTTCCGGTTCGCTCATACTTCCCCCGTTGCCCGTACGAGTCATAAGCGAACATCAATCACCTGCAGGCCACCTAAGTGTGATACGGGACCCGACCGGCGCACGAACGTTTATCGGCTCCAGCCACGACCCGACGGACATGATCAGGTCCTTCGAGGGGACGGTCCCGGAGATCGCGGAGTCGGCGTACGTCGACGAGAGCGCGGTCGTGATCGGCGATGTGGTGCTCGAAGAAGAGGCCAGCGTCTGGCCCGGTGCGGTGCTGCGGGGCGATCACGGAACCATCACCCTGCGCGAGGGTGCGAACGTCCAGGACAACGCGACCCTCCACGAGGAATGCGAACTCGGTTCTCACACCACCGTCGGCCACAACGCGATCGTCCACGCGGCCGAGACGGGCGAGCGAAGCATGGTCGGGATGGGAGCGATCGTGCTCGACGACGCGACTATCGGCGAGGAGGCGATCGTCGCGGCCAACAGCACCGTTACCGAGGGGACCGTGGTGCCCGCCCGGACCCTCGTCGCGGGCGCGCCCGCCGAGCCGGTCAAGGAGCTCGACGACGCCGGGTTCGCGGCCGCTGCCGACCGCTACGTCGAGAACGCGCGCCGGCATGGAGAGGGCTCGGAGGTACTCGAACGCGGGACGGTTCGACCCGGCGAGACGTTCGAATAGCGCCCTCCGACAGTCCTAAGCACGCCCCGTTTTTCCCTCCTACATGGAGTTTCACGACGCCGCGAACTTCCTCTTCGATCTGCGGCGCTTCCGTCCGAAGCCCGGCACGGAGTCGACGGCAGACCTCCTGGCCGCCCTCGATGACCCCCACGAGGGCCCCCGATACGTCCAGGTCGCCGGCTCCAACGGCAAGGGCAGCACGGCGAGGATGACCGAGTCGGTCCTCCGGGAGGCCGGGCTCACCGTCGGCCTCTACACCTCGCCACATTTCGACGACGTGCGCGAGCGGATCACCGTCGACGGCCGACCGATCACGAAGGCCGCCCTCACCGAGTTCGTCGAGCGGGTCAAACCCCGGATCGTCGAGCGCGCGGCCGAGGGGCAGGCCCCCACGTTCTTCGAGGTGATGACCACGATGGCGCTGTGGGAGTTCGGCCGCCGGGAGGTCGACGTCGCGATACTGGAGGTCGGGATCGGCGGGCGATACGACGCCACCAGCGTCGTCGATCCAGTCGCCAGCGCGGTCACGAGCGTCACCCTCGAACACACCGGGATCCTGGGCGACACCATCGAGGAGATCGCCCGCGACAAGGCCCACGTCGCGCCTCGCGAGGGGGCTCTGGTCACCGCCGCCGAGGGCGAGGCGCTCGCGGCCGTTCGCGAGCAGGCCAGCGACGTCCTCACGGTCGGTTCGGAGGGCGACGTGCGTGCCGAGTACGGCGGGCGGACGAACCACGTCGAGAGCGCCGTGTCGATCTCGGGGCCCGACTGGGGCGTCGAGGCGCGGCTCCCGCTTCTGGGCGAGTATCAGGCGCGGAACGCGGGCGTCGCGGCGGCGCTCGCCCGACAGGTGGCGGACGTCTCGGAAGCCGAACAGGCGACGGGCCTGCGAAACGCCCACTGGCCGGGGCGCTTCGAGGTGATGGACACGGATCCTCTCACCGTCCTCGACGGCGCGCACAACCCCGGGGCCTGCGAGGCGCTCGCGGAGACCCTCGCGGAGTTCGAGTACGACGACCTCTTCCTGGTGGTCGGCGCGATGCACGAGAAGGACCACGGCGGAATGGCCGCTGCGCTTCCCGACCCCGACCACGTCGTCTGTACCCAGCCCGATCTGGATCGCGCGGAGGACCGTGAGGTGCTCGCGCGCGTCTACGAGAACCGCGGCGTCGCGGACGTGAAAACCCGGGGGGCGGTCTCGGGGGCACTCTCGCGGGCGCTCTCGGAGGCGGGGCCCGACGACTGCGTGCTGGTGACCGGCTCGCTGTTCGCCGTCGCGGAGGCCCGCGAGCGCTGGACGCGCGCGGAGATCACCAAGCGCGTTCGGGACCTCGACGACGCCCGGGAGACCCTCGAAGGGACCCACGTCACCGGGCCGGGCGTCTGGCGGATGCGGGGGAAGGCCGTCCACCGCGTGGTCAAGACGCGCGTCCAGCGCCGCCAGGCCCAGTACCTCAAGGAGGAGATGCTCTCGCTCGGCGGGGAGTGTGCGCTCTCGGGGCTCAACGACCAGGACGACGAGAACATCGACGTCGTCCTCATGGGCACGCTCGCGCAGTTCAAACGCCTCTGTGAGAAGCTGGCGGAGCAGCCCTACGGGCTGTCGATCGTCGCCCGGGACGTCCGAGAGGCCCTCGATATCGGCGTCGAACCCGCCTCCCACGGGTATCCGTGGGAGGAACGAACGGCAGTAATGGGGATCCTCAACGTCACGCCCGATAGCTTCCACGACGGCGGGCGCTACGAGCGAGTCGAGGACGCGGTCGCCCGGGCGGAGCGAATGGCCGAAAACGGCGCCGACATCATCGACGTCGGCGGCGAGAGCACGCGACCGGGCGCGGAGGTGGTCCCCGCGGAGGAGGAGATCGACCGTATCGCCCCGGTGATCGAGCGGATCAGCGACCTCGACGCGATGATCTCCGTCGACACCCGCAAGGCTGCGGTCGCGCGGGCGGCCCTCGAAGCGGGCGCAGATATCCTGAACGACGTCTCGGGTCTCGAGGACCCCGAGATGCGGTTCGTCGCCGCCGAGTACGACGTCCCGCTGATCGTGATGCACAGCCTCGACACGCCGGTCGACCCCGATCGGGAGGTCGAGTACGACGACGTCGTCGAGGACGTGATCGCCGACCTCGCCGAACGGGTGTTGCTGGCCGAGAAGGCCGGGCTGGATCGCGAGAAGATCGTCGTCGATCCCGGGATCGGCTTCGCGAAGAGCGCCGCCGAGAGCTTCGAGGTCCTCGGGCGGACCGACGAGTTCCACGCGCTCGGCTGTCCCGTGCTGATCGGCCACTCCCACAAATCCATGTTCGGACGGGTCGGCCGCGGCTCCGGGAACCGGACGGCGGCAACTGTTGCCGGAACGACCATCGCCGCCGAGCGGGGCGCGGACGTCGTCCGGGTCCACGACGTCCCCGAGAACGTCGCCGCGGTCCGGGCGGTCGAGGCCGCCGACGGCGATCGGTAGCGGAGACGATTGCCTCTTCCAGGGGGAACCGACGTATCCGGCCGACGCCACAAGGCCCGATAGTGTGGGGGCCGTACGTCGAACCGTATGTCAGACTACGATACCGACGTGCTCGTCGACGCCGACTGGGTCGAGGACCACCTGGAGGAGTTCCAGAGCGACGACCCCGACTACCGGTTGCTCGAAGTGAACAACCCGACGGTCACGACGGACTCGGAGTACACGTCCTACGAGGAGGGCCACGCGCCCGGCGCGATCTTCTTCGACTGGGAGGAGGACTTCACTAACCAGCAGACCCGCGACATCCTCTCGAAGGACGCCTTCGAGGAGACGATGGGCGAGGCGGGCATCACCGAGGACAGTACGATAGTGTTCTACGGCGGCGGCCGGGTCCCCAACTGGTTCGCGCTCTTCGCCTACTGGCAGGCCAAATACTACGGCCACGAGGACGCGAAGGTGCTCGACGGCGGCAAGGGCTACTGGGTCGACAACGACTACCCGCTGACCGACGAGGTGCCCGAGTTCGACGCCCAGGAGTACGACGCCCGCGGTCCCTTCGAGTCGATCCGCGCGTACCGGGACGACGTCGACACCGCGATCGAGCAGGGGCTCCCGATGGTCGACGTTCGCTCGCCCGAGGAGTTCAGCGGCGAGGTCATCGCGCCCGAGGGGCTCAACGAGACGGCCCAGCGCGCGGGCCACATCCCCGGCGCGTCGAACGTTCCCATCGCGACCATCCTGAACGAGGACGGCACGTTCAAGAGTAGCGACGAGCTGCGCGAGATCTACGCCGAGGCCGGCGTCGACGGCGAGGAGTCGACCATCGCCTACTGCCGCGTCGGCGAGCGCTCCTCGATCGAGTGGTTCGCGCTGCGCGAGCTGCTGGGCTTCGAGGACGTCAGCAACTACGACGGCTCGTGGACCGAATGGGGCAGCATGATCCGCACCCCGATCGAGACCGGCGACGGCCAGTAGACGAGCGCCGCCCCGATCCTCTTCGACTTTTCGCGTTCTCGACCCGTTACTGCCCGGTGTAGCCGACGCCCGAGGTCCCCTCACCCCCGACGAACTGCAGCGTGTCGACGCCCTCGCTCACCTCGACCTCGGCGGCCAGCTCCCGGGCGTCCATGTCGACGATCGCCACCGTCCCGTCCGCGTCGGCGGTCGTGGCGAAGTAGCCCCCGCTCGCGACGCCCGCGCGGTACTCGCCCTCCGTCTCGCCCGTCTCGATCCGCTCGACTTCCTCGAAGCCCTCCAGGTCGAGCACCGAGACGTCCGGGGTCGTGGTGTTCGTCGTGAAGCCGTAGCGCCCGTCGTCGCCCTCGTGGTATCGGAGCGCGCCGGGCTCGCCCTCGAGCTCGATCGACGCGACGATCTCGCTCTCCTCGCTGGTCGCGTCGATGAAGTGGACGCCCTCCTCGTCGAGCAGGCCGAGCAGCTCCTCGTCGGGACTGAGGTACATCCCGCCCGAGAGCTCGAGGCGATCGACGACCTCGTCGGTCGCGGTGTCGATCACGTCGGTCCCGTCCGGCTCGCCGGCGCGCTGGAAGTACGCGAGCCCCGACTCGGGCGCGTAGGCCTTGTAGTGGGTGCCGCCCTCGCCCTCCAGGAGGAACTCCTCGACGCGCTCGCGTGCCTCGAGGTCGATCACGAGCCCGGCGGCGTCGTTGACGTTCATCGCGTAAGCCTTTGAGTCGAGGTCGGGATGCGAGAGGAGCTTGCCGTGGCCCTCGCTCTCCAGCCCGGCCTCGACGACGTCGACCACCTCCAGTTCCTCGGTATCGATGACGTAGAACGCGCCCTCGGCGTCAGAATGGCTCCAAACCTCCCCCTCGACGGGGTTGTAGATATGCGTCGGGTCGGGTCCGACGTCGACCTCGCTCGCCACCTTGCGGGCCTCGGTGTCGATCACGACGACCTGTGCCGCCGTCCCCTCGTTGACGAGGATCCGCGAACCGCCGCGCGTGATCCGCGGGTCGCCCCACTCGCCGCCCGCGTCGAGCTCGTCGACGACCTCGCCCGCCTCGGGGTCGATCAGCGCGGTCGTCTCGGGCGCGAACGCGTAGAGCAGCCCCTCGCTTCCGGGTTCGTCACCCTCCTCGTCCCCCTCGTCCTCGTCCTGCCCGTCGTGATCGCCGTGGTCGTCCTCGCCTTCCGCGTCGCCGTCGGTACAGCCCGCGAGCGCGACCACGAGCCCGCCGCCGGCGACCTGCACGAACCGCCTCCGCCTGATCGTGTCCATACCCGTACTTCCCACCCTGTATTAGTGTGGGTTATGGTACGGTCGTCGAAACCAATCACTGTTCGAACCGGGCCGTCTCGATCAGGACCGCGAGCGTCCCGAGCAGGCCGGTCGCGAGCGCGCCGATCCGCAGCCAGGCGGCGAAGGCCGTCCCCTCGCTCGCGTGGTCGTCGTGGGCGGGGTGGTCGGGCACGTTGAACAGCCGGAACCACTCGCTCTCGTAGCCGTCATCGACCTGGCCCGAGACCCGGACCTCCCAGCTGCCGACCGCGGGCAGGGTCTCGACCGTCGAGTAGACGCCCCCCTCGGTCTCCTCCAGATCGGTCGTGAGCGTGACGTCGGACTGGTCGTTTCGCAACAGCAGCGTCGGCTCCTCCGCGGGGACGGGCTCGCCGTCAGCGAGGAACCGCGCGTCGAGGACGATCGGTTCGTCCTCGTCGACCAACAGGGCGCTCCCGCCGTCCTCGGCGGGCAACACGGTGAGCTCGACGTTCCCGCTCTCGGCCGTCGCCTCGCTCGGCCCGTCGGCCCCGGCGACGGCGGCCGTCGGCGCGGCGGTGAGCAGCCCCGAGACCAGCACGACGGCCAGCAGGACGCCGCCCTCGATCCGCACCGCGCGGACGACGCTCCCGACGTCGGCCCGCCCGTCCTCGAGGCGGCGCAACAGGACGGCCCGCGTGAGCCCGCCGAGGCCCAGCGCCAGGACGACCAGCAGCGTCTTCGCCGAGAGGAGGGTCCCGTAGAGGGTGGTCCACAGCCCCTCGGGGTCGGGCGCGTGCCACGCCGCGAGCACGAGCCCGGTCGTCACCGCGAGCGTCACCCCCGTCAGCACCACGACCGAGAAGCGCCGGATCGCGGCGGCCGCGACCGCGCGCTCTGCCTCGGCGCGCCGCAGGACGGCCGGCAGGACGAGCCCGAGGGCGGGCAGCCCGCCGACCCAGAGCGCGGCCCCGCCGATGTGCGCGAAGTCCGTCGCCGTCCCCTGGAACCGGTCGATCAGGCTCGCCGAGTGGCTCGTCGCACTCACCGAGAGCTGGACGGCGAGTCCGCCCGCGACCGCACCGCCGAGCCAGTAGCGCCGCGCGAGGGGCCGGCGCCGAGCTACTAGGAGAACGCCGACGACCGCCCCGGCGACCACGAGCTGGGCGATCCAGAGCGCTCCCAGCGAGGTCCCGAGGAACCGCCCGACGGCGCTCGACGAAAGCGAGGGGGCGATCGACGCGCTGCGTGCGAGCCCCAGCCCGACGACGCCCGCGAGCATGGCCGCCCCCGACGCGAGCAGCACCGTCCGCGCGCGCTCCTCGGCGCGTCCGAGGGGGGCGCCGAACCGCCCCGCGAGCGGGTAGATCGCGATCCAGAGGCTGACGGGGACGCCGACGAGCCCGATCAACGAGAGCAGGACCAGCCCGTTGGCGGCCGCCTCGATCCCGGAGACGCCCTCCTCGTCGTCCTCGTGGAGCCCGATCACCTGCTCGCGGTCCGGCGGCCCGTCGCCGACCGAGAAGAGGAACGTCCCCGAGGTGGTGTGGCCGTCGTCGGCGAGCACCTCCCACTCGACGACGTAGATCCCCTCTCTCTCGCCCTCACCGGCCTCCTCGATCGGGGCGGCCACGAGCCGGGGGTCGTCGGGGTCCACATGGGCGGGGCCGCTCACGTCCTCCCCGTCGGGCCCGGTGACGCTCACTTCGGCGATCTGGACGCCGTCGCCGGAGAAGGAGAGGCCCACCTCCTCGGGAACCTCCTCGACCGCCTCGCCGTTGCCCGGCTCGCTCTCGTTCAGATAGGCGTGCGCGCCGGCGAGCGGGGCGCTTGCGAGCAGCGCACACAACACCAGCCCGATCAGTGCGACCCGGACCCACCGTGGGTCCGCCCGGCTCACGCCGACCCCCGAACGCGTCGTCGTCCCATCGTCCTTCATTACCCCTGCGTCACCCTCCCCGTTCTGGTACGGGCGTCGAAAGCTACTCCTCGAACAGGTCGTCGACAAGCCGCATGAACCGGTCGGCGAACCGATCGGGCAGCGAGTCGGTGGTCTCGGCCAGCAGTCTGGCGGTCCGGTCGGGATGCGAGACGCGAAGCGTCACCCGTTCGCGCCCGTCGCGCTCCTTGTGGACGATCCCCTGTTCGGCCAATCGGCCGAGATGCCACTCCAGCGTGCTGCGGGCGATCCCGAGCGCGTCGGCGACGTCCGCGGGCCTCGCCCCCTCGTGTTCGAGCAGGTGGACGAGCAGCTCGCGGGCGGTCTCGCGTCGGGCGAGCGCGAGCGTCCGGCGTTCCCAGGGGTCGTGGTCGGGCGGGTAGTAATGGGTTCGGCCGTAGAGCCGTTCCTCGGTCACCGCTCCGGCCTTCAGCAGCCGCCGGACGTGGTACTGGACCTGGCCGGGCGCGAACTCCGAGTCCCGGACCAGCGCGTTGAAGTGGATCCCCGGGCTGGCGCGGACGTGATCGCGGATCCGCTGCCGGGTATCGTTGCTCCTCATTGCGGTCGTCGTCGTCGCTTCGCCCTCGGTCGACATAGGTCGCGCGAAACGGCCCCGAGCGCAACGGATTTGTCGGCACCCGTCGAACGTCCGTCGAGTCTCCATGGAGCCGACCGGTATCGCGCTACAGGCGGGTCAGTGGCCCTCGGCCGAGCACACGCCGCTCCTGCTCGCCGTCATCCTGCTCGCGGCGCTCGGCACCGTCGCGCTGTTCCTGATCAGCCTCGTCGTCCTCGCCCGACGGCCGACGACCCGCTACCTGCTGGTGACGGTCGCGCTCGGCGCGCTCGTCTTCCGGACGCTCATCGGGCTGGGGACGGTCTTCGGCTACGTCCCGATGACGATCCACCACCTCGTCGAACACGGCCTCGACTTCCTGATCGCGACGCTGATCCTCTCGGCGGTCTATCTGAGCAACACGTCGGCGACCCCCGCCCCCGAGTGAGCGCGGCCGTCGCCGGCCCGCGATCCCCCTCCCGATCTACCGGCTGGCGACGAACACCGAGGACTCGGCCGTCGTCGTCGGGTCGGGGAGCCAGTCCTCGCGCTTGACGACGAACCCCAGGTCGGCAAGCCGGGTCCCGATCTCGTCGTTCTCGAACTCGACCAGCTCGTGGCCGTCGGCGAACCACGACTCCCCGTGAAGGACGACCGACTCCACGCGCACCTCCCGGCCGTCCGAGCGACGGAACTGCTCGAACAGCGCACAGCCGCTCCCAGCGGCCCCCTCTTTCTCCTCCTCTCCCGTTTCGATTCCGCTCGCGGTCCGGAGCGTCGGCGACTCCATGTCGGGGTACTCGCCCGTATCGAGGACCAGGGTCCCGTCCTCGCCCGCGCGGTCCGCGAGCGCCGCCAGTGCCGGCTCCAGCTCGTCGGCCGCGAGGCGGTTCACCGTCATGAAGGGCGCGAGCACGAGGTCGAACGCCCCGTCGACCGGCAGCTCCGGCAGCCCACCGACGTGAAACGTCGAATCCGACCGTTCGCGCGCGTGCTCGATCAGCGCCGGATACGGGTCGACGCCGACGGCCTCCACGCCCGCGGCCTCGAACCGCCGGACGTGCTCGCCGGTCCGACAGCCCACGACGAGCGCCCGGTCGGCCGCGGGGGCCCGCTCGAGGGCGAACCCCACCTCCTCCGCGTAGGGCTTCCGGGCGTACAGCGCGTCGTGAACCCCCGGATGGTCGTGGAGGTGTTGTTTCATGCACTACATATTAGACTGACAGGTAATAAACGCCTCGGCCGGGGTTCCGCGACCCGAACCCCTATGCGAATCCGGCGACAGGCCGCCACATGGCATACGAGTTCGAACGCTACCTCAACGTCCGAAGCGCCTACGGCGCCTCGTTCGGTCCCGACGGCGAGCGCCTCTCGTTCCTGATGAACACGACGGGCGTCCCGCAGGTCTGGTCGATCGACGCCCCGCGAGCGTGGCCCGAACAGCACACCTTTGACGACGAACGCGTCACCTTCGCCTCCTACTCCCCGGAACGCCCCGAACTCCTCTTCGGGATGGACGAGGGCGGCGACGAACGCCAGCAGCTCTTCCTGCTCGGCGACGATGGCACGATCGACCCGCTGACCGACGAACCGAGCGCAAAGCACAGGTTCGGCGGCTGGTCCTCGGACGGCGAGCGATTCGCCTTCGCCTCGAACCGCCGCGACGAGTCGGTCTTCGACGTCTACGTCCAGGGCCGCGACGAGCGCGGCGAGGAGGCCACGCTAGTCTTCGAGGGCGAGGGCTGGCTCACCGTCGGCGGGTGGAGCCCCGACGACGAGCGCCTGATCGTCACCGAGTCGCACTCGAGCTTCGACCAGGACGTCTACGCCCTCGAGCTCGAGACCGGCGAGCTGACCCACCTGACGCCCCACGAGGGTCCGGTCCGGTTCCAGAGCACGAGCTGGGGGCCCGACGGCGGGATCTACCTCGTGACCGACCGCGACAGCGACACGCTCTATCTCGCGCGTCTGGACCCCGAGACGGGCGAGCTCGCGGTCGTCGAAGAGGGGGGAGGGTGGAACGTCGACGGGGTCGCGGTCGACGAGGAGAGCGCTCGGGTCGTCTACTCGCGCAACGTCGACGGCTACACCGAGCTCACCGCGGGGGAGCTCTCCGGAAACGGGATCCAGGAGTTCCCCGCGCCCGACCTGCCCGAGGGGGTCGCCGGCGGCGTGAGCTTCGACTCCACGGCAGATCGCTTCGCGGTGAGCACGACCGGCGACACGCACAACACGAACGTCCACGTCGTCGAGTGCGAGACCGGCGAGGCCGAGCGCTGGACGGACGCCGCCACCGGCGGCATTCCGCGCGAGTGCTTCGCCCCCTCGGAGCTCGTGCGCTTCGAGTCGTTCGATGATCGGGAGATCCCCGCCTTCCTCTCGCTGCCCGCCGAGACGCCCGCGGAGGGGGCACCCGTCATCGTCGACATCCACGGCGGGCCCGAGAGCCAACGGCGGCCCTCCTTCAGCCCGGTCAAGCAGTACTTCCTCGATCGGGGCTACGCCTACTTCGAGCCCAACGTCCGCGGGTCATCGGGCTACGGCCGCGAGTACACCCATCTCGACGACGTCGAGAAACGCATGGACAGCGTCGCGGACATCAAGGCCGGTGTCGAGTGGCTGCACGCTCAGTCGGAAATCGATCCCGACAGGGTCGTCGCGTTCGGGGGTTCGTACGGCGGGTTCATGGTGCTCGCGAGCCTGACCGAGTACCCCGAGCTGTGGGCGGCGGGGATCGACATCGTCGGCATCGCGAACTTCGTGACGTTCCTCGAGAACACCGGCGAGTGGCGCCGCGAGCTCCGCGAGGCCGAGTACGGTTCCTTGGAGCACGACCGGGAGTTCCTCGAATCGGTCTCGCCGATCAACAACATCGACTCGATCGAGGCCCCGCTGTTCGTGCTCCACGGCGAGAACGACCCCCGCGTTCCGGTGGGGGAGGCAGAACAGATCGCGGCGGAGGCGAGCGAGCACGTCCCCGTCGAGACGCTGATCTTCCCCGACGAGGGCCACGGCTTCACCAAGCTGGAGAACCGGATCGAGGCCTACACGCGGATCGCGGAGTTCCTCGAGGAGTACGTCTAGAGCAGCTCGATCCGTCCCTCTACCTCGGGCGAGATGGTCCCTTCGGCCTCGATCGCGTCGATCACGACCGTCGAGAGCAGCGGCCCCTCGCCGGGCCCGTCGGCGAGTCCTTCGAACATCTCGTAGCCGTCGCCGCCCCCCGCGACGAAGTCGTTGGTCGCGAGCTCGTAGGTCCCGTCGGGATCGAGCGCCTCGCCGTTGACTTCGACCTCCCCGACCCGCTCGCCGGCGGGTGCGTCCGGGTCGTAGGCGAAGCTCATCCCGCTGACCTGCGGGAACCTGCCGTGGCCGGGCTCGCTCACGCCGTGTTCGAGCGCCGCGCGCAGGCTCTCGCCGTCGACATCGATCGTGACGAGTTCGTTCGGGAACGGAAGGACGTCGACCACCGTTCGGCGGGTGATGGGGCCGGGCCCGTAGACCTGATCGGAGCGAAGCCCGCCGCCGTTCATCAGCCCGACGTCCGCGCCCGTCTCCTCGCGCTTCACGTCGGCGACGTAGTTGCCGACGTTCGACTCGCCGTAGCGGATCGTCTCGCGGCGGACGTCGAGCTCGACGGTCGTCTCGCCGATCTCGACGTCGAGCTCCTCGTCGAGCTCGGCCTCGTAGCGCTCGACGACCTCGGTGACCGCGGACAGCGGCTCCACATCGGCCTCCGCGACCGTGTGCATCGTGAACTCGTAGTCGGCCACTTCGCCGTCGTTGACCGCGAGCTCGATCTCACCGACGAACTCGAACTCGTCGCCGACGAAGGAGAGGATCGCGTCGTTGATCTCCGCGGGCTCGTCGTAGACCTCCGAGTAGTGGTCACCGACCATCACGTCGATGTCGTCGACCGCGGCCGCGACCTCCTCGGCGACGGGGCTGGCCAAATGCGACAGCACGACGATCACGTCCGCGCCCGCCCTGCACATCTCGGTGGTGAGCGACTCCATCGCCTCGGCGGGATCAAGGAAGGCGACGTGCTCGCCGGGCGAGCTCACGTCGGGCGTATCCTCGGTACAGAGTCCCGTGAACCCGAGGGTGACGCCACCGGCCTCCCGGAGGACGTACCGCTCCGCGCCGTGTTCCGCGCCGAAGACGTCGCCGGTGCGCTCGTCGACGACGTTCGCGCTCACCCAGGGGAACTCGCTTCCCGCGACGCGTTCTGCGAGCACCTCGGGACCGAGGTCGAACTCGTGGTTGCCGTAGGTGTTGTAGTCGAGCCCGCTCGCGTTCAGCGCGTCGATCATGTGTTCGCCCTCGAACACCGACGAGTAGAGCGACGTGGCGATGTCGTCGCCGTTGCCGAGGACGAACGGGTTCTCGGCCGCCCTCGCGCGCTCGTCGATCAGCCCGAAGTAGCTCGCGATGTCGGCGTGGTCGTCCTCGAACAGCCCGTGGAAGTGCGTGTCATGAAACAGCGTGACCGTCTCGTGTCCCGTCCCGCTCGCTGACGCCCGCCCCATCGCTCCGAGCGCCCCGACCCCGGCAAGCCCCGTGAGGAGTTCACGCCGCCCTATCGAGTGTGCCTGTGTATCATTCACCATGTCCGCGAGTAAACTGCGTCCCCGCTGCCAAGTAAGTTTGTAATGTCGAACCCGAGGGCTACGGACGGCTCCCGACGGGTAGGGAGTGCCCGAGAATCCGGTCGCCTCAGCAGTCCTCGGGCTGGGTTCCCACTCCTTCGGGCCATCCGGTCGGCTGCGCCGCGGAGGGCTCGGCGTGCTCCCGTTTGAGCACCATTGGGGTACGCTCCAAGGAAAGTACCTTCTCGCCCGATTCGTTGTACGCCCGGAGCTCGGTCGTGACGATCCCGACGTGGTCCCGAGAGCTGCTCTCGCGTTTCTCCAGGACCTCGCTTTCCGCGAAGATCGTGTCGCCGTGGTAGACGGGCGCGTGGTGCCTGATGGAGTCGTAGCCGAGGTTCGCGGTGGCGTTCATCGAGACGTCGACGACGCTCATCCCCACCGCGAGGGCGATGACGAAGGTGCCGTCGACGAGGCGCTCGCCGAACTCCGTCTCGGCGGCGTAGGCCTCGTTGAAGTGCATCGGGTTGACGTTCATCGTGAGGTTGGTGAACCAGACGTTGTCGGTCTCGGTGACGGTACGCCCGTAGGGGTGTTTGTAGACGTCGCCGACCGCGAAGTCCTCGTAGTAGCGCCCCTCCCAGCCCGGGACGAGCCTGCGCTCGCGATCGCCGTCTCCGTCCGCTCGGTCGGTCATATCGGGCACTCGCCCGCCACCGTCATAGTCGCTCGCCCCGGCAGCGATCCGAAGGGGTTACCCCTCCCCTCGCTGTGGATAGGACCGATGGAGCTACGCGAATGGATCCGGGCGCTGAAGACGTCGGTCGCGGTCGGTCGCAAACAGCAGGTGACCGTGACGGCCGCCGGCCTGGGCTACTACGCGTTCAACTCGCTGATCCCCCTTCTCCTCCTGCTCGCGATCGGGGTCTCGATCGCCTACGACCCCGAGACCACCGCGAACGCCATCGAGTCGGCCACCGGGCTCCACGCCGCCGAGATCGAGCCGGTGATCGAGGAGGTCACCGACGACGGCGGCGGGCGCACCCGCGCAGGGCTGATCGCCGCCGGCATCTTCGCCTACAGCACCGCGACCATGTTCCAGGCGGTGAACATGGCCTTCAGCGAGGTCTACGGCACCCGGAAACGGCGATCCGGCCTCCGGAAGGTGACCGACTCGCTGCTGATCTTCGCCATCGTGATCGTCTCGCTTTCCCTGCTCGGGGGCGTCGGGGTCGCGCTCGTCCTGGTCGTCGACAGCGTCGCCGTCTCCGTCCTCAGCGTACCCCTACTGTTCGGCGCGTTCTTCCTCGCCTTCCTCCCGATGTACTACCGCTTCCCCGGCCGGTCGGTCACGCTCGGCGAGGCGATGCCCGGCGCGGCGTTCTCGGCGGTCGCCTGGACCCTCTCGGCGCTCTTTTTCCGGGTCTACGCCGCGACCTCCGACAGCGTCGCGCTCTACGGCGTCGCCGGCGCGGTTCTCCTCGTTCTCACCTGGCTCTATCTCGGCGGGCTGATCCTGCTGTTCGGCGCGATCCTCAACGCCGTTCTGGCGGGACGGGTCGACGCCGACGACGGCTGGCTCCCCACCGAGGAGGCCGAGACCGAGGCGAACGGGGAGAAGGGCAAAAGCGCGGGCTAACTCAGATCACGCCGGTGACGGTCGCGGCCTCGCGGGCCGCCCGATCGTTCATCCCGTTGCCCAGAATGGTGTAGCGATCGCGGATCTCGTGGGCGCTCGTCAGCGCGTCGAGCACCTCCTCCTCGTTGAGTCCGAGCTCGTCGGCCGTCGTCGGCGCCTCGATGCTCGCGAGCGCGTCGCGGATCGCGCTCCAGCGGCCGTTCTCGCCGCTGTGGAGGTACTCGACCATGATCGAGCCGACGCCGACCTGGTGGCCGTGGAGCGCTCTCCCGGGTGCGATCCGGTCGAGCTGGTGGCTGAAGAGGTGCTCGGCGCCCGAAGCCGGGCGCGAGGAGCCCGCGATCGACATCGCGACCCCCGAGGAGACCAGCGCCTTCGCGACGATCCACGAGGACTCCTCGAGCCCTCGCTTGATCGAGTCGGCGTTGCCCACGAGCATCTCGGCGGTCATCTCCGAGAGCGCCGCCGAGTACTCGGAGTACTCGACGTTCTGCAGGCGGTTCGCGAGCCGCCAGTCCTTCACGGCGGTGTAGTTCGAGATGATGTCCGCACAGCCCGCCGTCGTCAGCTCCCAGGGCGCGTTCGCGAGCACGGCCGTGTCGGCGATGACGGCAACCGGGGGGTCGGCCGCCACCGAGTGGCGGGTGTCGCCCTCCGGTACGGAGCCCCGACCGGAGACGATCCCGTCGTGGCTCGCTGCAGTAGGTATCGAGACGAAGCCCGAGCCGATCTCGTCGCTCGCCATCTTCGCGATGTCGATGGCCTTCCCGCCCCCGATCCCGATGAGGTAGCCCGCCTCCTCGCTCCGGGCGGCCTCGATCACCCCCTGGACGGCCTCGAAGCTCGCCTCCTCGACGACGACCACCGCCGGCTCGACCCCGCGATCCCCGAACTGGTCGATCACGCGGCCGGCGGCGATCTCCCGAGGGGTCGGGCTGGTGACGATCAGCGGGCGGCCCGTCAGGTGGAGCTCGTCGATCGCCTCGACGGCCCGATCGAGCACGCCATGGCCGATCAGTACGTTCCGCGGGAGGCGGATCCAGCTGGATTTCTCGAACATGGTTGGGGAAGACGCCCGCCCGCCAAACCGTTTGCTCTTGAAGGTCCTGCAGATTCAGGCACGGGACCGACGGTGCGGGGGCTCCGTGTTCCGACATGGACGAATCCGAGTTCTACGACCGCGTCGAGTCGCGAGCCGAGTTCGGAAGCGAGGACGAGGTGCTCTCGATCACCCACGCCACCCTCCGGACGCTCAGCGAGCGCATCAGCGAGGGCCAGGCCCGCGACATGGCCGACGGCCAGCCCCGACCGATCGCCGAGAGCCTGACCCATCACCACGGTAACCCCGCCGAGTTCTCCCGCGAGGAGTTCGCCGCGCGGATCGCCGTCGACGACGACGTCGACGCCGACCTCGAGGAGCGCGACGAGCGGATCCTGGCCGTCCTCGGCACGCTCGCGGACGCCGTCGGCGAGGAGTTCTCGGACATGCGCAACCAGCTCCCGGGCGAGTTCGAGGAGCTGTTCGTCGAGGCCGAGACCGAGCGCGAGATCGAGAACTAGAGCGTATCGAGCACGCCGAGCACCCGCTTTTCGGCATCGCGGCCGGGGTCGTGCTCGGCCCCATCGCGGTCGCTTTCCCGATGTTCCTCGACCGTACGGACCATCGCTTCCTTCACCCCCGTCGACTCCCAGCCCAGATCGGCGAGCTTCGCCGTCGAGAGGACGTGTGGGTAGTCGCGATAGAGCGGGAACCCCGTCGGGGAGAGCCCGCCCGCGGCGAGCTCGCGCTCGCCCGCTGCGACGACCTCGACCTCCGTTCCCGCGGCGTCGGCGATCGTTTCGAGGGTCTCCCTGATCGTGAGCAGCCGCCGGTCGCCGACGTTGTAGGCCTCGCCCGCGGTCCCCTTCTCGCCGATGATACGCAGCGCGCTCGCGACGTCCCCGACGTACGCGCGGTGCCAGAGGTGCTGGCCGTCGCCGGGGACGACGACCCGGTCGTGGTTCAGCACCCGGTCGATCCAGTAGTCGAGGCGCTCGGTGTAGTCGTGGGGGCCGTAGACGATGCAGGGCCGGAGCGCCATCGCCTCGACGCCCCGTTCCGCGGCCTCGAAGACCGCGCGGTCGCCCTCTGCCTTCCGCGCGCCGTACGTTTCGGCCGAGTCGTCGCTCGCCTGCTCGGGGCTGCAGGGCTCCAAGGGAGTCCCGTCCTCGCGTTTCGGGACGTGTTCCGCGCCATACGAGGAGCCGCTCGAGACGTAGACGTACCGCGAGTCGGCGAAGAGTTCGGTGGCGGTCCGGACCTCTTCGGGGTGGTAGGCCACGCAGTCGATCACGAGGTCGGGGTCGACCGAGACGGCCGCCGCCTCCAGCGCGGTCTCGTCCGTGCGGTCGCCCTCGACCCGATCGACGCCCTCCACGTCGGCGAAGGGGTTCGCGTGGGTGCCGCGGTTGAAGGTCGTGACCTCGTAGTCGTGATCGAGCAGCTCCTTGACCGCGTGGCGGCCGATGAATCGCGTCCCGCCGATGACGAGCGCCGTGTCCATGGCTACGGATCGAACGGCGAGAGGATAGTCCCGGCGGTTCCGGTCAGTCGCGGTAGTAGACGTTGCTGCCGACGACCACGCGGTCGGGCGAGCGGAACGCCCGCCGGAAGCGAACGCGGTCCGCGAGCCCGGTGAGCTTCCAGGTGAACGTCGACCACTTGCAGAGCCAGAAGCCGAAGGCGATCACCGCGAAGCCCGTGATGGTGGCTTCGGTGACGGGCTCGCCCAGCAGCGCCCAGCCGGCCGCGGTCGCGACGACGGGGCTCGCGTAGTTGACGAGGCTGGTCTCGATCGGGCCGACGCGCTCCTGGAGGTCGAAGTACGCGAGGTAGCCGATCGCGCTCGCGAACACCGCGAGGAACGCGATCGCCGCCAGCGCCTCGGGAGTCCAGCTGGCCGCCGAGAGCGACTCGCCGGGGTGCAGCGCGCTCGTGACGTGCAGGAAGACCGCGCCGGCGGCCATCATCCACGCCTGCAGCGAGACCAGCGAGAGGGTCGTGCGCATCCGTGCGGTCAACACCGCCCCGAGCGCGAAGCTCGCCGCGCTCAGCATGAGCAGCACGATCCCGTAGAGCTGGCCGCCTGCCAGCGCCTCGGGGCTCGGCTGGGCGATGATCCCGACCCCGAGCAGGCCGAAGGCAAGCCCCAGAACGCCGGTCACGCCCAGCCGCTCGTTCGGCAGGACCGCGAGCGCGAACACCGGCGTGACGATCGGCGAGATGCTCAGGACGATCGACGCGACCCCCCCGGTGACGTACTGCTGGCCGGTGAAGAGGAAGGCGAAGTGCGCCCCGATCAACAACAGCCCGCCGAGACCGATCAGTATCCAGTCGTCGATCGTGCTCGGCCGCCAGGCCAACCCCTTGATCGCGACGAACGCGAACACCAACACGGCCGCGACATCGTAGCGCAGCGCCGCGAAGAGGATCGGCGGCAGCGATTCGAGCCCGATGTTTATCGCAGGAAAGGACGCACCCCAGACCAGCGCGACGACCACGAACAACCCTACTTCTCTGAATTTAGATATATTTTCGAACTCCATTTACTGTTTCTTTGAATTGCCTCTATATCTGCCGTAGCAGTCTCGTGGACATGAATCTTGCCGAAGAAACGCTACCGTATCACACAGTGTCAGCGGATGAAAAATCGGGAACGTTACCGAAAATCGATAGGAACCTCAGTCGGCGCTGACGCCGCCGGCGGCGGTGGGGTCGGTCGACTCGGGACGGGCCGGCGGGGAGTCCCGGACGTCCTCGGCGCCCTGCTCGAGGACCTCGCTGTAGGCGTCGGGCATGACCTTCACGAACCGCCCGACGTACTCGTCCCACTCCTCGAGGATCTCGTTCGCGCGCTCGCTGTCGGTGTAGGCGGCGTGGTTCTCGACCAGTCGCCGGAGCATACGCTCGTCGCGCTCGCCGAGGTCGCGCGAGAGCGTCACCATGCCGGTGTTGGTGCGCTCCTCGAAGTTGCCGGGTTCATCGAGCACGTAGGCGACCCCGCCGCTCATCCCCGCGGCGAAGTTCTTGCCCGTCTCGCCCAGCACGGCGACGACGCCGCCGGTCATGTACTCACAACCGTGGTCGCCGACGCCCTCGACGACGGCCTTGACTCCAGAGTTCCGTACCCCGAAGCGCTCGCCGGCCTGGCCGTTGACGTAGAGCTCGCCGTCCGTCGCGCCGTAGAGCGCGACGTTGCCGACCGCGATGTTCTCCGCGGCCGCATAGCTGGCGTTCTCGGGGGTGTCGACGACGATCTTCCCGCCCGAGAGCCCCTTGCCGACGTAGTCGTTGGCGGTGCCGGTGAGATGCATCGAGATCCCCGACGCGAGGAAGGCCCCGAAGCTCTGGCCCGCGGTGCCCGAGAGGCCGACCGAGATGGTGTCGTCGGCCAGCCCCTCGCCGCCGTAGCTCTTCGAAACGCGGTTCGAGAGCATCGCGCCGACCGCCCGGTCGACGTTCGAGATGGCGGTGTCGATCGCGACGGGCTCCCGATCGGCGAGCGCGGGCTCGGCCGCGTCGATCAGCTCGTGGTCGAGCTGCTCGTCGATCTCGTGGGTCTGCTCCCTCGTCTTCGTGTACTCGTCGCCCGCGGGCTCTGCGAGCACGGTCGAGAGGTCGAGCTTGCGCGCCTTGGGCTGGCTGACGTCCTCGCGCTGTGTGAGGTGCTCGACCTTCCCGACCATCTCCTCGACGGTCTCGAAGCCCAGTTCCGCCATGATCTCCCGGAGCTCCTGGGCGATGAACGTCATGTAGTTGATCACGTGGTCGGGCTGGCCGGGGAAGCGCTCGCGCAGCTTCATCGCCTGGGTCGCGACGCCGACGGGGCAGGTGTTGTTGTGACACTGGCGGGCCATCACGCAGCCCGAGGTCACCAGCGAGGCGGTCCCGAAGATGTACTCCTCGGCGCCCAACAGCGCGGCGACTGCGACGTCCCTCCCCGTTTTCATCCCGCCGTCGGCCGAGACGCGGATCCGCGAGCGAAGCCCGGTCGCGTGGAGCATCTGGTTGGCCTCCGCGAGGCCGAGCTCCCACGGCAGGCCCGCGTGCTTGATCGAGGTCCGTGGCGAGGCGCCGGTCCCGCCCGAGTGGCCCGAGATGTGGACCACGTCGGCGTTGGCCTTCGCGACCCCCGCCGCGATGGTGCCGATGCCGGCCTCGCTGACGAGCTTGACGTTGATGTCGGCCTCCTCGTTCGCCGCTTTGAGGTCGTGGATCAGCTGTTTGAGGTCCTCGATCGAGTAGATGTCGTGCAGCGGCGGCGGGCTGATCAGCCCGACGCCCGGCGTGGCGTACCGGACGTCCGCGATCATCTCGTTGACCTTCTCGCCCGGCAGATTCCCTCCTTCACCGGGTTTGGACCCTTGGGCCATCTTGATCTGGAGCTCGTCGGCGCTCGATAGATACTCCGAGGTGACGCCGAAGCGCCCGGAGGCGACCTGCTTGACGTTACACTCCTTGTCGGTGCCGAATCGCTCCGGGGGCTCGCCGCCCTCGCCGGAGTTCGACTTCCCGCCGATGCGGTTCATCGCGATCGAGTTGTTCTCGTGAGCTTCGGGGGAGAGGCTCCCGAGGCTCATCGCCGCCGTCGAGAAGCGCGTGACGATCTCCTCGACGGGCTCGACCTCCTCGATCGGGATCGATTCCCTCCCGTTCGAATCGAACTCCAGGAGCCCTCGAAGGGTCTGGAGCTCCTCGTGCTGGTCGTTGATCAGCTCGGCGAACTCCCCGTAGCGCTCGTAGTCGCCCGCGCGGACCGCCTGCTGGAGCTTGCCGACCGTCTCGGGGTTCCACTGGTGGTGGATCCCCCCCGAGCGGTTCTCGAACTCGCCCTGGCGCTCGATGTCGGGGTCGTCGCCGAAGCCCACGGCGTGGCGCGCGAGCAGGTCCTCCTCGATCTCCTCGATGCCGATCCCCTCCGTGCGCGCCTCGGTGCCCTCGAAGTACTCCGCGACGAAGTCCGAGTCCAGTCCGACGGCCTCGAAGATCTGGGCGCCCTGGTAGCTTTCAACCGTCGAGATGCCCATCTTCGACATCACCTTCAGCAGGCCGTCCTCCAGCGCGCCGATGTAGCCCGCGACCGCCGCGGCCTCGCTCGCGCCGTCCGGGCCCGCGACGACGTCCGCGATCGTGCGGTATGCCAGGTAGGGGTTGACCGCGCCCGCGCCGTAGCCCACCAGCGTCGCGACCTGGTGTACCGTACGAGGATCGCCCGACTCGACGACGAGGCCGGCGTGGTTGCGAAGCCCGTTTCGCACGAGGTGGTGGTGAACCGCCCCCGTCGCCAGCAGGCTCGGGATCGCGACCCGGTCGGGACTCGTCGCCCGATCGGAGAGCACGAGGATCTCGGTGCCCGATTCGATCGCCTCGACCGCGTCGTCGCGCACTCTCTCGACCGCGCCCTCGAGCTCCTCGTCGGGGTCGTAGGTGACGTCGATCGTCGCGCTCGAGAGCCCGTCGCGCTCGAGGGCCTTGGCCTCCGCAGTCTGGCGGTCGGAGAGGATCGGCGAGTCGACGACGAGCTGGCGGGCGTGCGCGGGCGACTCGTCGAGCAGGTTGCGCTGGTAGCCCAGCCGGCTCTCCATCGAGGTGACCAGCTCCTCGCGGATGTAGTCGAGCGGCGGGTTGGTCACCTGCGCGAACAGCTGCTTGAAGTACGAAAAGAGCGGCCGGTTGAAATCGGAGAGCACCGACAGCGGGGTGTCGTCGCCCATCGAGCCCACGGGGTCCTTGCCCTTCTTCGCCATCGGCTCGAGCAGGTTGTCGAGCTCGTCGTGGGTGTAGCCGAAGGTGGCCTGCAGGCTCCGCAGGTCGCCGTCGAGCTCCGAGAGGCTCAGGTCGTCGGGACGGGGCAGCTCGTCGGTCGAGCCCTGGTTCACGAGGTCGTTCGAGAGCTCGTTGACGTTCACCTGGTTCTCGGCGACCCATTCCCCGTACTTCTCGTCGACGAGCCCGTCGAAGACCTCCGCGTCGGGGATGACCCGCCCCTCCTCGGGATCCGCGAGGAACAGCTGGCCGGGCTGGAGCCGGCCGCGCTCCTCGATCCGGCTCGGGTCGACGTCGACCGCGCCGGCCTCGCTGGCCATGTAGAGCGTGTTGTCGCTCGTGATGTCGTAGCGACACGGCCGGAAGCCGTTGCGGTCGAGCACCGCGCCGACCCGGTCGCCGTCCGTCGCGGCCACGAGCGCGGGGCCGTCCCACGGCTCGATCAGGTTCGCGTGGAAGTCGTACCACGCCTGGCGCTCCTCGGGGAGGTCGTTGGCCTCGTCGCGCCACGCCTCGGGGATCAGCATCCGCAGCGCGTGGGGCAGGTCGCGCCCGCCCTCCAGCAGCAGCTCGAGGGCGTTGTCCACGCTCGCGGTGTCTGACTGCTCGGGGTCGTCGATGATCGGCTTGATCGCCTCGGTCTCGAGCTCCTCGTGGGCGATGTCGGTTTCGCGGGCGCGCATCCAGTTGATGTTGCCCTGGATCGTGTTGATCTCGCCGTTGTGGATGATGTTCCTATATGGGTGGGCGAGATGCCACGCGCCCAGCGTGTTCGTCGAGAAGCGCTCGTGGACCATCACGAACGTCGACTTCACGCGCTCGTCGGTCAGATCGGGGTAGTACTGCGGTACTTGCTCGCCCTTCAGCAGGCCCTTGTAGACGACCGTCTTGCGGTCGAGCGAGCAGACGTAGAACCCCTCGCCGTCCTCGCGGGCGACGACGTCCCGGTGGGGTTCGTCCTCCTCGCTTTCTCCCTCCGCCGGCCGGCTGACGGCGTTCTCGATGGCCCGCCGACCCACGTACAGCGCGCGGTCGAATTCCTCCTCCGAGAGTCCCTCCGCCTCGACGAAACACTGCCGGACGTCGGGTTCGGCGTCGCGGGCGGTCCGTCCGATCTCGGTCGCGTCCGTCGGGACGTCGCGCCACGCGAAGACCTCCAGACCCTGGTCGGCGAGCGTCTCTACTACGAGCTCCTGGAGCGACTCGCGCGCGTCGTCGTCCTGCGGGAAGAACAGCGACCCGACCGCGTAGGTCTCGGGCAGCTCGTGGCCCAGTACCTCGGCGAAGAACTCGTCGGGCCGCTGGAGCAGTACCCCCGCCCCGTCGCCCGTCGCCTCCTCGGCGCCCGTCGTCCCCCGATGTTCGAGGTTGCTCAGCAGCTCCAGCCCGTCCGCGACGACCCCGTTGTCAGCCCCCCCATCGAGGTCCATCACGACCCCGACGCCGCAGTTCGATCGCTCGTCCGTCGGGTCCGCAAGCCCACGTTGGGTAGTCGTCCCGCTAGCGTGGTTGGTCATACGTTCCCACGGGAGTCTTCACTTAAGAACGTGTCCCTGAAGGGCTAAGGGTCTGTTAATGCCATATTATGATCCTTATGTCACTCATGAACAACCAGGATGTATTAACATCCGTACAGTGGAGCCCGAAGTAGTAGGGAGTTCCGGTATATCCTCCCGCGTCCATCATACGTTCGTCGGCATCAACGTCCGTATTCCCGATTCCTCCGTTCGGTCGCAGTACTGACGTTTCGCGGCCACGTTCCGGCGTCGGACGGCCGCGACGTGTCGGCGGGGCGTCCCAGGGCGGCTCGGAGCCCCCGTTCGACCCCGGCGTGTCCTCGCGCGCGGACGGATCGTGGGGGCGCTCGGGGCGTCGGGGCGCGGGCGCTCAGTAGGACTTCGCGAAGTAGGCCGTCTCCTCCGCACCCTCCCCACAGATCGCACATTCGCCGTCGGGATCGTCGCCCTCCATCGGAACCATCACGATCTCGGCGGCGATCTCGTCCTTGATCGCCGTCTCGCACTCCTCCTTGCCGCACCACGGCGCGCGGACGTAGCCGCCGAAGCGGCCGATCGTCCCGAGGATCTCCTCGCGGCTTTCCGCGTCCCGGACGTTCTCCTCGAGGTTCTCCTCGGCGGCCGCGTACAGCTTCGCGTAGACGGTGTCGAGGTGTTCCTGGACGCTCTCTGCGATCCCCTCGCGGTCCTCGACGCTCTTCTCGCCGTCGGGACGGTGGACGGCCGTCGCCTCGCCGTCCGCGACTTCGTTGGGGCCGATTTCGAGGCGCAGCGGGGTGCCGAGCAGCTCCCACTCGTTGAACTTGAAGCCCGGGTTGCGCTCGTCGCGGTCGTCGAACTCGACGCGAAAGCCCGCCTCCTCGAGCTCGGCGGCGATCCCCTCGCCGTACTCCAGCACTTCCTCGCGGTTCTCCTCCCCCCAGATCGGGACGATCACGACCTGTTCGGGGGCGACCGTCGGCGGGAGGACGAGCCCCTGGTCGTCCGAGTGGGTCATGATCAGCGCGCCGATCGCTCTCCATGAAAGGCCCCACGAGGTGGTGTGGGCGACGGTCTCCTCCTCGTCCTCGTCGACGAACGTGATGTCGAACGCCTCGGCGAACGACTGACCCAGGTGGTGGCTCGTCCCCCCCTGGACCGACTTGCCGTCGGGCATCAGCGCCTCCACAGTAGTAGTCGTGTCCGCGCCGGGGAACTTGTCGTGGTCGGGCTTTCTCCCGCGCATCACCGGGATCGCGAGCACGTCCTCGTAGACCTTCTCGTACTGTTCGAGGCGGGTCATCGTCTCGTCCCAGGCGTCGGCCTCGTCGCGGTGGGCGGTGTGGCCCTCCTGCCAGAGGAACTCCTTCGTGCGGAAGAACGGTTTCGTCTCGGTTGCCTCCCACCGAACCACGGAACACCACTGGTTCACTCGCAGGGGCAGGTCGCGGTGACTGCGGATCCACTGGCTCAGGAAGGGGGCGATGATCGACTCGCTGGTCGGGCGCACGGCGAGGCGCTCCTCTAACTCGTCGTGGCCGCCCTGGGTGACCCACGCGACCTCGGGGTCGAACCCCTCGACGACGTCCTTCTCGCGCTCGAGGTAGCTCTCGGGGATGAAAAGCGGGAAGTAGGCGTTCTGGACGCCCGTCTCCTTGAACCAGCCGTCCAGCCGGTCCTGGATCGCCTCCCACAGCGCGTAGCCCCGCGGGCGGGTGACGATGAACCCGCCCATGGGGGCGTAATCGGCGAGCTTCGCCTTGCGGACGACCTCGGCGTACCACTCGCCGGGGCTGTGCTCCTTGGACTCGGTGATGCCGAGCTCCTGGTCGTCGCTCATACTCCCTTCGTACCCGAGGATTCGCTTAAACCCGCGGTATTCGATCACGCCCGGGACCCCGTCCCACCCGCTCGCCCGTTCGGCGGCTCCGGTCCGGCCGGTTCCGCCGTCGGTAGCTATTCATGTACTGGATCCTACACCTGTCGTATGGTCGGAGTCGTCGGAGTGACGGGTGACGTGGAGCGGCAGGTGACCGATCCGATCGAGCCGCTCCGATGGAGCGGCGAGGAGGCCGTCGAGACGACCGCCGCCGAGGGGCTGTCGCTCCGGTCGGTCACACACGAGCCGACGGGAGAGCCCGTCCGGGTCGAGGGTGACGCGGTCTGGACGTTCGGCGACGTTCACGGCTTCGAGGACGGCGGCTACGAGAACCGCTACGCGGGCGAGTACACCGCCGCGGAGTACGTCGTCCGGCTCTACCGCTCGCACGGACTCGAATTCGCTCGGGGGATGAACGCTGCGGCGAGCGTCTTCGTCCACCAGCGCGACCGCGACCGGCTCGCGATCGTCACCGACCGTCTCGGCACCCACCCCGTCTACTACGCCGAGACGGACGCGGGGGTCGTCTTCTCGACGTCGATCCAGTCGGTGCTCGCCCACCCCGCCGTCGATCCCGAGCCCGACACCGAGGGGCTCTACTCCTATCTGGCGTTCAACTGCGTCCCCGGCGTCGGGACGCCCTTCGAAGGGGTGCGAAAGCTCCCGCCCGGATCCATCGCGACGATCGATCTCACGACCGGCGGGATCGAGGTCGAGCGCTACTGGCGCCTCGAGTACGATCCGGTCAACCGGTCCTTCTCGTACTTCGTCGATCGGTTCGTCGAGCTCCTCCAGCGCGTGTTCGAGGAACGTGCCGCCGACGACCGCCGGTACGGTCTCCTGCTGTCGGGCGGCAGCGACTCGCGGCTCCTGCTGGCGGCCGGCGAGCCCCCGGTCGCCTACCACCTCGCCGACTGGATGAGCCGCGAGGCCCGCACCGCCGAGCGCGTGGCGTTCATGGCCGACGCGGAGTTCCGACTGCTCGAGCGCCCCGACGACCACATCGAGCGGATGCTTGAGCACGTCCCGCCCCGCATGAACTTCAACGGCCGGTTCGACCAGGCCCACCTCAACGGCTTCGACGGCCGGATCCGCGAGGAGTGTGACGTCCTGGTCACCGGGCTCTACGGCGACTCGCTGTTCAAGGGCGGGATCGTCCCCGCCTTCGACCTCGATCTGGGGCCGGTCGGCTCGATCGCGACGCCGATCGAGCGGGAGGTCGACTCGCTCGCGGACTACCTCGCCACGCTGGACGGCTCGCTGCCGTCGTTCGTCGAGACCCCGCCCGACCTCGGGTCGGTGCTCCGCTCGAGTCTCGATGAACGCGACGGGTCGGTCGCGCTCGGCGGGGTCGAGTACGCATCGATCCGCGATCTGGTGCTGTTCAGTCCCTACTACCCGCTCTCGAACGACCGGGACTACCACTACTTCGGGCTGACCCAGATGGCCCCCCAGTAGGTGCCCTTTCTCGACAACCGTTTCATCGACCTCGCGTGCTCGATGCCGATCCGGTATCACCTCCGGCGTGACGTGATCAACGCCGCCCTCGACGCCCTCTCGCCGGAACTCGCGGGGATCAGGCATTCCGAGACGGGCGCCCGCCCGGCGAGCCGGTTCCCCGTCGATCAGGTCCGGAAGTACGGCTCGCTGTTCTGGCGCAAGCACGTCGACGACGAGCAGCTCCCCCGGCCGTACTACTCGCGGGGGCCCTGGCGCGACCGCGGGACGGTCCTGCGCGAACGGGGCTTCGGGCGGACGGTCCTCGAGCGAAACGACGACCTGCTCCGCGGCCTCCCCTTCCTCGACCGCGAGGCCGCCTACGACCGGTACGACGCCCACATGGCCGGCGAGGACCACACCGCGGAGCTGTACACCCTCTTCACGCTCCTCGGGACGCCGGTCTTCGAGGAGATCGCCCGCCCGTGACCGCTGCTAGCCTGGTATATAACCGTCCGGGACCCCAACGGTATCTACGGAGCAACTAACTGCACATTATGCGCCGTCCCGGCGAGGGACGGCGATGGGGGACGTCGACGTCCCATCCCCTTCGCGTGGCCGGCGCGGGGCGCATACCGGGCTCAGACGCGTTCCGCGACGAAGCAAATGACCGACGACAGCAACGCCGACCACGACGGTACCGACACGAGATCCATCGACGCCGGGAGCGACTGCCTGATCGCCGAGGTCAGGGTCCCGGCCGAGTCGTTCGTCCTCGGGTCGACGCTCGTGGAGCTCTCGGGCGTCGCGGTCGAGTTCGAGTTCATCGTCCCGACCGAGGGCGCGCCGATGCCCTTCCTCTGGGTCGACACCGACTCCACGGCGTTCGCGACGGCGGCGGCGGACGATCCCACCGTCGAAAACGCCCGCTGCATCACCAGGTTCGACGACAGCGCCCTCTATAGGATCGAGTGGGCCGAACCCGACTACGGCTTTCTGGGCTGGTTCCGCGACGGTCACGCGACGCTGCTCGAGGCCGACGGGGTGGAGGACGAGTGGCACCTCAAGCTCCGAGTCGAATCGCGCGAGGAGCTCGGGACGTTCCAGACCTACTGCGAGGAGCAGGACGTCCGGTTCGAGCTGCTCCGCCTCTACGGCCTGCGCAAGCCGAAGATGGGGCAGTTCAACGTCTCCGAGAAACAGTTCGAGGCGCTGACGACCGCCCAGGAGATGGGCTATTTCGAGATCCCGCGTGACGCGTCCCTCGACGAGCTCGCCGCGGAGCTCGGGGTGAGTCCGCGGGCGGCCTCCGAGCGACTGCGCCGGGGGCAGACGAACCTCATCCACAACTCGCTGATGATCGGGCGGGCCACCGCTCTCGGGCTGGACTGAGCGCGGCCCGGCGGCGGGCCGCGGAGGTACTTAAATAACCTCAATATATTGAGCCAGACGGTTATACCGGCTCTTCCGCTATCGAACACCGTGAGTGGGACGACGTCGGTAGTAGCTGATCGCGATACGGAACCGGACGACGAAGGACGACTCCCCGGCTCGGGGCTGCTCGATCCGGCCACGTACCGTCGCCGTCGGTACGCCGTCGACCGTCTCCGGGACCGGCCGGGGCCGATGACGCCGACCGACCTCGCCGACGAGGTCGCGGCGATGGAGAACGGGACGCCGCCCGCGGAGGTCCCGCCGCCGGAGGTCGAACGGGTCCACACGACGCTCTATCACTCGCACGTCCCCAAACTGGAGGCGGCGGGCATCGTCGAGTACCTGCAGGACGGGGAGCTGATCGAACTCGCCAACGGCGCCCACGGGGGTGAGCGGCGATGAACGCGACGTTCGGCGCGTCCGACGCGGCGGAGGAGTTCGATCGCGACCCGCCGACGGACGCGGACGGGGAGCTCGTCTGCGGGCGGGAGTGTAAGGACGGCTCTCGGTGTCTAGCGCCGGTCTCGCTGCCGTATCTGGCCTGTTACCAGCACGAGCGGTCGGCCTCCATCGTCCCCGGCGAAACGCCCGTCGCCAGCGACTGAACTACAGCCGTTCCAGCCGGTCGATCTCCTCCTCGGACCAGTCGTAGAACTGCCGGTCGGTTCCCTTGAGCGTCTCGACGCACTCGTTGTACCGGCGCCGGGCGTCGGCCACGTAGGGGTCCTCGGGGTTGTTCTCGACGAACTCCCGGAGGTCCGCGAGCGCCCGCGGCGAGTAGCTGTCGATCCGGTCCTGGCCTTCGAGCAGCTCGACCTTGCGGTCCTCCTGTCTGAGAGTGCGGATCAGCGCCCAGATCGCGACTCCCCAGAACGCGACGACGACGACCGCGATGGTCGCCCAGACCTCGCCGGTGAGCTGTAGCGGCACGGGGTCGACCATCGCCATCAGTCGTCACCCCCGGCGACGTCGGCGGTCTCCGGCGGTCGATCGCGCCCTTCGAGGTAGTGCATGACCCCGTAGCCGGCGACCGGGAACGTCACGAGCACGACCATCCCCCAGATCATCTCGGGCGTGCCGAACTCCTCGACGGCGAAGAAGCCCATGATGAACAGCATCACCGCGGGGATGACGAACTTCACGACGGGGTTCCACCAGCGCCCGATGTAGATGCCCGCGTTGTCGTTGACCGAGAGCACGCGCAGGCGCTCGGGACCGAGCTTCCAGCCGATGACGCCGATGATCGCGAGCGTCGCGAGCGGCAGCCCCCAGCTCCCGAAGACGAAGTCCGCGAAGTCGAGGAAGTCGGCCGACAGTGCGCTCGGGATCCCGAGCACCCAGATCAGCCCGCAGACCGCGAGGACGGTCTGGGTGCGCGAGAGGCGCGTCTCCTCGGAGACGGTCGTGACGCCGACCTCGGTGATGACGAGCCCCGAGGTGAACGCGGCGAGGAAGAAGCCGAGGAAGAACAGCATCCCCCAGAAGACCCCGCCGACGAGCTCGGGGAAGATCTGGACGAGCGAGACGAACGTCAGGCCCGCGCCCGCGGCGGGGTCGAGCCCGAACGCGAAGACGATCGGGAAGATCGCGAAGGCCGCGAGGATCCCGATCGAGGCCTCGCCGATCGCGGTGAACACCCCACCGCCCAACGGAACGTCGTCGTACTCCCGGAGGTAGCTTCCCACCGTGAGCGCGATCCCCCAGCCCAGCCCGGTCGAAAAGAGCGCCTGACCGAGCGCCTCGATCCACGTCGAGCTCATGAAGAGGAACTCCCACTGGATCCCGAAGGTGAAGGCGAGCCCCTCGCTCGCACCGTCGAGGGTCAGTCCGCGAATCGCGATCACCGCGAGCGAGACCACCAGCGCGGGCACCGCGACGACGACGACGCGCTCGACGCCCTGGCGGATACCCAACAGCAACACCCCCGCGATCCCCGCCATGACGATCGTGTGCATCGTCATGGTCAGGACGGGGTTCGCGAGAAAGCCGTCGAGGAACGCCTCGGCGCCGAAGCCCGCGCCGGTGAAGGTCCCGAGCAACGAGTGGATCGCGTAGTAGAGCGTCCAGCCGATCAGCGGCGCGTAGTACGACATCAGCGCGATGTTCACGAGCAGGACGACGACGCCCAGCCCGACGAGCCCGCCCCGCCCGGTCACGTCGCGAAAGGCCCCGATGACGCCCTTCCCGGTGTAGCGCCCGAGCGCGACCTCGGCCATCAGCCCCGGGACCGCGAGCACGAACAGCAACACGAGGAAGGCGATGATGAAGGCACCCCCACCGTTCTGGCCGGCGACGTACGGGAACCGCCAGATGTTCCCGACGCCGACCATGGCGCCGACCATCGCCATCAGGAAACCGAAGCGCGTCCCCCATTCGGCACGCGCAGTTTTCGCCTCGGATTCAGACATACGGTATCACTTGTCAGCCACTGCGGTGTCGATCGTCCTATATCTATCTCCTGTTTCCGCCCGTGATGAACGAAAAGAAATCGAAGGCGAGGGTGATGACCGCCGCGACGAGGACCGCGACGGTCGCGAGCAGCCAGAGGTTGTAGAGGGCGACGAGCGCCAGCGGCGCCCGCGGGTCGAGCGTCCCGATCGCCGCCGAGAGAGCGAGAACGCCGACGAGACCGGCGATCGTCAGCACGTAGAGCGTCCGCATCGGCGGCGCTACTCCCCCGACGGGTTTCAACCCCTCGCTACCGGCCCTCGATCAGCGTACCGGGAAGCCGTGAGTCGGGACCGGCCGATCGGTCGTGCCTGCCGCGACCGCTCCGGAACCGACCGCGTTCGCCTCACTTCTCCCCGCTCCCCTCGTTCTCGTTTTCGTTCCCGTCCCCTTCTTCGTCGTCCTCGCTCTCGCTGTCACCGTCGTCCTCCTCGTCTTCCGCTTCCCTCCGTTCCTCGTCGCTTCCGTCCTCTTCCCCATCGTCGCCTTCGCCTTCCTGCTCGTTCCCGCTTTCCTCGTCCTCGTCACCGTCGTCGTCTTCTCGGTCGTCCTCGTCGTCGCTGTCGCCGTCGTCCCGTTCTTCCTCGCTCTCCTCGTCATCGTCGTCTTCTTCCTCGCTCTCCTCGTCATCGTCGTCTTCTTCCTCGCCGTTCCCCTCCCCTTCGTTCTCCTGCTCCCGTTCCTCCCCGTCCTCGTCTTCATCGTCCTCGTCGCCTTCCTCCTCGATGTCTTCCTCCTCCTCGTCATCGGGACCGACCGGCTGAGGGACGAGAACGCCCGCCCTGATCAGCTCCCCCTCGCGTCCGGCGACGTCCTTCTGCTCCTCGTCGTCGTCCTCGACCAACACCGTCGCGAGGTCGTGGGAGACGCCGATGTCGCCGACGTCGCGGCTGCCGTTCCCGAACGCGCCGTCGACCTCCTCGCCGTTCTCGAACGGGTCCGGCGTCGAGGGGTCGTCGGGACAGTTGAACGTGCCCTCGTCGGTCGTGTTGTGGTGCGGGATGGCGATCATGACCTGGCTCTCCTCGAGCGGTCCCGCCTCCGCCGCCCCGAGCTCGACGGCGGGCGAGTCCGATCGGAACAGCGGCACCTCCAAGTCCTCGTGGACGCCGGGTTCGAGATACTCCGTGATGCCGATCAGCGACTCGCAGACGGGGTTTCCGAGCTCGTCGGGGACCGGGACGTCGTACTCCTCGGGGTCCTCGCCCTCGGCGAACTGGAAGCGGCTGTACTGGTGTATCGACTGATAGCCCCCCTCGTTGATCTCGAGGCGGTCGACCGTCACGGTCGGCCCGGAGCCGTCGTTCGCGACGGTCTGATCCGGGAAGCTGACGTCCGCGCTCGGGTCCCCGCCCCGGTCGTCCTCCTCGTCGGCCGCGGCGTTACCGACCCCGCCCAGCGCGGCCAGCCCCGCCATCCCGCGAATGATCGTCCGCCGCGATACGTCCGTGGTGGTCCGCTGTGTTCGATCCACACTGCAGCGAGCGCTGATCACGGAAAAGTATCTACTGGTAGATAATTCGGCCCCACGAAGGGGTTCGTCTATGACACGAGCCGGTCCGTGGTTGGATCGTTCACTCCGAGCCGGAAATCCGAGTGACAGGAACGATCCCCGTCGGCGGTTCGCATCGAAAGGGGCCGACGGAACCGATCCCCCGTCGTGTGGCCTCCAGGTGGTGCTCGCCGGACTTCGAGTACATGACGAACGAACGACCTCTCAATGGCTCGGGTCATCGTGGCTACCGGTCGCCGTCCCTCGCTCACCTCTCGTCCCGGTGACGTGAATCCGGCTCGACATCGAAGGGGCTCGCCGACTCGGTCCAGTCCCAGCCGGGCAGTCGCGTCTGGACGCCCGCGGCGAGCGCGGCGTCGAGGTCATCGCGGCCGGCGGGCTCGTCGGTGTGGTGGTGGACGTCGGCGTAGTGGAAGGTCGCCTCCGCGAGCAGCCGCAGGGGCTGGTCGCCGGCGATCATCGCCGCGAGCTCCCGGCCGAGCAGCTCGTCGACGACGAACCCGGGGTAGTCGCCCTCGACGTCGAGCTCGCGAAGGAGCGCGACGAGTGCGGCGACGTTGACCGCCCGATCCCCGTCCTCCCCCACCAGATCGATCGTCGCGTGGTACTCCTCGGGAGCGATCGGGTCGACCTCGGTGTCGAAGGCCGCCCCGAGCTCCCCTCGGACGTCGTTGACGAGCGCGACGACGGTCGAATCGCGCCCGTGGAGCCAGTCGAACTGTTCGGCGACGGCCGCCGGCGTGAGTCGCATGGCGGCCGTTGGGCCGAAGGGATTTTATAACACCGGCCTCATACCGTCGAGCAAGCGGGTTTTCCTCGGCAGTGTCCGGGGCCCAGACCGGTTTCACCACTGGTAGCTGTATCGCGTCCACTCACGATGTCTCCAACGCCACGTCCCAACGGATCGATCGTCACGAGCGACCGGATCGCTCGTCGGGATCGAGGCCCTTCCGGCGTGGCGCGCCCGCGACTCCAGTCTCACTTATGAGCACGGTAGATCAGAAACTCGACGACGCATTGGAAACGATCAAGAACGAGATCCCGGCCGACATCTCCGTCTCCGACGTGACCTACGAGGGGCCGGAGCTGGTGGTCTATACGCGCGAGCCCAAGAAGTTCGCCCAGCAGGGCGACCTCGTCCGTCGGCTCGCGAGCAAGCTCCGCAAACGCATCACGGTCCGCCCGGACCCCGACGTGCTCGCGCCGCCCGCGAAGGCGAGCGAGCAGATCGAGTCGGTCGTCCCCGACGACGCGGGGATCTCGGACCTCGACTTCCACGCCGACACCGGCGAGGTCGTCATCGAGGCCCAGAAACCCGGCATGGTGATCGGCCGCCACGGCTCGACGCTCCGGGAGATCACCAAAGAGGTCGGCTGGACGCCGGAGGTCGTTCGCACCCCGCCCATCGAGTCGCCGACCGTCTCGAACGTTCGGAGCTTCCTCAAACAGGAGCGCGACGAGCGCCGGGACATCCTCGAACGGGTCGGCCGGCAGATCCACCGCGAGCAGCTCTCCGACGAGCAGTGGGTCCGCATCACCACGCTCGGGTGCTGTCGGGAGGTCGGGCGGGCCGCGTTCATCCTCTCGACGGCCGATACCCGGATCCTGATCGACTGTGGCGACAAGCCCGGCTCCGACGACGTCCCCTATCTGCAGGTACCCGAGGCCCTCGGCTCGGGCGCGAACTCGCTCGACGCCGTGGTGCTGACCCACGCCCACCTCGACCACTCGGCGCTGATCCCCCTGCTGTTCAAATACGGCTACGACGGTCCGATCTACACCACCGAGCCCACCCGGGACCTGATGGGGCTGCTCCAGCTGGATTACCTCGACGTCGCCGCCAAGGAGGGCCGGACGCCGCCCTACGAGTCCGAGATGGTCCGCGAGGCGATCAAACACACCATTCCGATCGAGTACGGCGACGTCACCGACATCGCGCCCGACGTGAAGCTCACCTTCCACAACGCGGGTCACATCCTCGGCTCGGCGGTGAGCCACTTCCACATCGGAAACGGCCTCTACAACGTCGCGTTCTCGGGCGACATCCACTACGACGAGACGCGCCTGCTCAACGGCGCGGTCAACGACTTCCCGCGCGTCGAGACTCTCGTCCTCGAATCCACGTACGGGGGGCGAAACGACTACCAGACCGACCAGAGCGACTCGGAGCGGACGCTGATCGAGACCATCAACGAGGCCCACGACCGGGGCGGGAAGATCGTGGTTCCCGCCTTCGCGGTCGGGCGCTCCCAGGAGATCATGCTCGTCCTCGAGGAGGCGATGCGCACCGGGAAGATCCCCGAGATGCCGATCCATCTGGACGGGATGATCTGGGAGGCGACGGCGATCCACACCACCTACCCCGAGTACCTCAACGACGACGTCCGCGACCGGATCTTCCACGACGACCAGAACCCCTTCCTCGCCGACTACTTCAACCACATCGACGGCGGCGAGGACGAGCGCCAGGAGGTCGCCGACGGCGAGGAGTGTATCATCCTCTCGACGTCGGGGATGGTCACCGGCGGCCCGATCATGTCCTGGCTCGAGCACCTCGGACCCGACCCGGACAACACGATGGTGTTCGTCGGCTACCAGGCCCAGGGGACGATGGGGCGGCGCATCCAGAACGGCTGGGACGAGATCCCGATGAGCAACGGCCGCGGGCGCTCGAACCGCCTGAGCCTGAACCTCGAGGTCGAGACCGTCGACGGCTTCTCGGGCCACGCCGACCGCCAGGGGCTCGAGAACTTCGTCAAGACGATGAACCCCCGCCCCGAGAAGGTGCTCTGTGTCCACGGCGACGAACGCTCCGTTCAGGACCTCTCGTCGGCGCTGTACCACGACTACAACATGCGGACCTTCTCCCCGAAGAACCTGGAGACCTTCCGCTTCAAATGAAAGCCCTCGGCTGACCCTGGCGGGTCAGCCTCGCCCTTTGCATGTCCGCCAGGACAGCAGGACGCGGTGCGCGATCGCGCACCGCTCTTGAGGACGCCAGCCCTTCCCCGTTCGCTTCGCGGCCAGCGGCCGGGAAGCGAGGCCACCACATCCGCAACTGAGCTCTCTGTCCTGATTGACAAACGGCAGCGTAACCGTTCTCACGCTGGGGTGCGAAGCGGGTCCAATGCACCGGTTCGGCTCGCGGGAGTGGCTCGCCCTCGGAACCCTGCTCGCGGCGGTCGCCACCGCCGGCAGCCTCTACTTCAGCGAGGTCCTCGGGCTGGTTCCCTGCGAGCTGTGCTGGTACCAGCGGATCTTCATGTACCCCTTGGTACCCATACTGGGGATCGCGGCGCTCGAAGGAAACCCGAGGATCGCTCCGACCGCGATGGCGCTCGCGATCCCGGGCGCGACGGTCGCTGCCTACCACTCGGCCATCCAGCGGGTCGGCGAGGGGGCCTGCACCGTCGGCGGCGGCTGTACGACGATCCAGTACGAACTGCTCGGGCTCTCGATCCCGAACATGGCGCTCACGGCCTTCCTCCTCGTGATCGGGGCAGTGCTCGCCGCACGCTGACCTACGACTCGACTTCGGCCGGGTCGACCACGGACTCCTCCACCTCGTCGACCCCGATCCGCTCACAGAGGTCGTACATCGGGCAAGCCTCCGGACCGTCGAGGCAGGCGGGCTTTCGCGCCGAGCAGTACTCCCGACCGAACTGGATGCTCGCGGTGTGGCCGAACCCGCACTTCTCGGCGGGCACCGCCTCCTCGAGGATCTCCCTGACCCCCTCGTGGTCGGCCTTCGGCGGGGCGATCCCCAGCCGGCGGTAGATCCGGTGGACGTGGGTGTCGACCGGGAAGACGCCGCCCCGACCACCGGAAAACAGCAACACGCAGTCCGCCGTTTTGGGCCCGACGCCGTCGATCTCCAACAGACGCGAGCGTACCGCCTCGGGCTCGCCCTCGCGTACGAACGCGTCGAACTCCTCCTCGGAGCCGAACTCCTCGCGGATCTCCTCGGCGGCGGCGATCATCACCTCCGACTTCCGGTTGTAGAGCCCCGCCGAACTGATCGTTTCGGCGAGTTCGTCCTGACGGGCCTCGGCGAGCGCCTCGACTAAGTCCCCACTGGAGTACCGCTCCATCAGCGACTCGTGGGCCGGCTGGCTCGCCTTATCCGACGTGTTCTGGCTCAGGATCGTGCGCACGAGACACTCGAAGGCGTCCTGTCCGCCGTACGTCTTCTGCCAGTAGAGCTCCCCCAGCACGTCGACGACGGCCTCCGCGCGTGTCGCCGCCTCGCTCGGCTCGAACTCCGACGCGATCCCGCCACCCTCGGGGCCGCCGCTGATGTTCTCGGCCGGTTCCGACTCATCGCTCATACCCGGTTCTGGGTCCCCATCGCACAAAAACCGTCGTCTATTCGGCGGGCTCGACACGCACCGTGACCGTCAGCTCCGCACCCGCCGAAAGCGCCTCGATCAGGTCGCGGTCGAACCCCGCCGCCGCCTTCCCCGCACCGACCACGAACGTCCGCTCGTCGACGTACTCGCTCGTGCGCCCGACCATGCTGCGCTCGCTCTCGAAGGCGAGGTCGGGATGGCCCCGCCCGACGACCTCCTCCGTGTGCCCGTCGGCCTCGAAGGTGGTCGTGATCCTCGCCCCGGCGTCCCGGCAGGCCTCGACGAACGCGGGGGCGAAGTCGGCTGGCGCGCGGTCGGCCTCGACGGCGAGGATGCAGTCGCCGGCGGGCGTGAGCCAGTCGTCGGTCGTCACCTCGAAGGTGCTCGCGTGCTCGGCGCTGACGTTCTCGTGGCCTCTCGCGTGGACGACTTCCTCCATGTCCCCACTCCCTGCCCGGGGGCTTTCAGTCGAGCGGATCGTCTCCGTCCCGGTTCCACGCCTCGCTCGCGAACTTCCCGTCGGCGCGCTCGCGGGCGTCCTGGAGCTCCTCGTCGCTCCACGACCCCTCCTCGGCGCCGGCCCACTCCTTCAGAGCGCCCTCGAACGCTTCGACGGCCGCCTCGCGGTCCTCGACCCCTTGTTCGCGCAGGCTCGTCACCCGATCCGAGAACTCCTCGGGGGTCGTTTCGGGGTTCGAGAAGGTCGAGAGGTGGCGTTCGGGCAGCGACTCGAACGTGACCGAGCCGTGCTGGATGACGGCGTCCTTCCGGCGGTACTGGGCGTTCCCGCTGATCTTCTTCCCGCCCGCGACCACGTCGTGGGCCGGGTGCAGCTCCCGCAGGTAGCAGGCTGGCCGGTGGATCTCGGGCTGGGGCTCCTCGGCGAACCCCGCCTCGACGCCCAGCCGGTCGAAGGCAGCGAGGATCGGCTCACAGAGCAGCTCGTAGCTCTCCATCAGGTTCCCGGGCAGTTCGTCGGCCGGCGCGACGATCGTATAGGAGATGTCGCCGTGCAAATCGTGATAGATCCCGCCGCCGCCGGTGGGTCGCCGGGTGACCGAGATGCCCTCGCGCTCGCAGAACTCCCAATCGACGGTATGGGAATCCTGGTGGTAACCAAGCGAGAGTGTGCTCGGCTCCCATCGGTAGACCCGCACCGTCCGCGGGCCGCCCGCCGCGGCCGTCGCCGCCGCGACCTCGTCCAGCGCCATGTTCGTCGGCCCCTCCCACGCCTCCTCGCGGACGAGCCGCCACTCCCGTTCCGTGCGCTTCATGGTCGATCTATCGTCGACCGACCCAAAGCGGTTCCGCCTACGGCCCCGGTTCGAACATAATTTCTATACTAGAGTTACCTGAAAGTATATGCCCGGGTCGGGGAATGGGTCGTCCATGGATCGACGCACGTTCCTCGCGACCGCCGGGGCGACCCTCGGCATCACGTCCGGGGTCGCCACCGCCACTCCTTCCACCCGTCCTCCAGTGCGGATGTACTCGCCGGCGAGCCAGCTCGACGCCGGCGGCGCTCCGCTAACCGACGACTCGGTCGTCGCCCTCTGGGCCGAGCCCACCGCCTACAACGTCGACGTCGGCCGGAGCGAGCCCGTACGGTACGACGGACGGATCCCGCTGGTCTCGGTCGACGGGCGGGTCGCCGGGATCGGGTCGATGCTCGCCGCCGACCCCGCAAAACAGGGCGGCCACGCGACCTACGCCGACGCGAACGGCCGGGCGCTGCTCTCACTGTGGGACGCGCTCATCGACGGCGATCGGGTGCGCTGGGACGGCTCCCACGAGCAGTACTGGTCGCTCGACGCGTTCGAGCGCTTCCGGGGTCTCGCCGAGGACGAGGGCTACGGAGTCGAGCCCGCCGACGCGATCGACGGGGCGACCCTCGCCGACGCGGACGGCCTCGTGATCACGACCCCGCCGCGCGCGTTCGACCCCGTGGAGCTCGACGCGCTCGCGGCGTTCGTCGACCGGGGCGGCGCGCTGTTCCTCCACGACCAGGCGAACTTCCGCGGGCTCGACGAGACCGACAACCTGAACGCGATCGCCGAGCGCCTGGAGCTGGCCTTCCGGTTCAACGCCGACGAGGTCAACGACGACGAGGCCAACGCCGGCGCGCCCTTCGAGGTGCTCACGGCCGACTACGACCCCGAGCTGTTCGCCCGAGTCAGTCCGCGCTGACCCGACAGCCCTCCGCGGCGTACTCGACGTCCTCGATCGAGTCGATGGGGTCCTCGCCACAGACCGGGCAGTCGGGGTTCTTCCTCACCGGGACCTCCTCGAAGCTCATGTCGGCGGCGTCGTAGATCAGCAGCCGCCCCTCCAAGGGTTCGCCGAACCCCAGAACCAGCTTCATCGCCTCCGTCGCCTGGATGCAGCCAAGGGTGCCCGGGAGGACCCCCAGAACGCCCGTGGTCGCACAGTCCGCGACCGCGTCCTCGGGCGGGGCCTCCGGGAAGAGACACCGGTAGCAGGGGCCTCGCTCCTCGCCCTCTCCCGCGGGGAACGTGATCGCCTGGCCCTCGAACTTGTAGATCGCGCCGTGGGAGAAGGGCGTGTTCGAGAGGGTGCAGGCGTCGTTGACGAGGTACCGGGTCCTGAAGTTGTCCGAGCCGTCGACGACCACGTCGTAGTCGGCGATCAGCTCCTCGACGTTTCCGGGCTCGACCCGGATCTCGTGGGTCTCGACGGTGATGTCGGGGTTGAGCCGCTCGACGTACCGTTCCGCCGACTCGACTTTCGGCTCGCCGACGTCGGCGTCGCCGTGGACGATCTGGCGCTGGAGGTTCGAACGCTCGACGCTGTCGTCGTCGGCGATTCCGAGGGTTCCGATTCCGGCGGCCGCGAGATACTGGATGATCGGCGAGCCGAGTCCACCGGCACCGACGACGAGCACGCGGGAATCGAGCAGCTTCGCCTGGCCCTCGGGGCCGATCTCGTCCATGATGATGTGTCTGGAGTACCGGTCGAGCTGCGTGGGATCGAGCGAGAGGTCGGCCATACCGCTAGTCGGGTACGATCGTTAATAAGCGCGTGGCAAGAAGTACCGAACGTTAGCGGTCGCGGCTCGGGCGGGTGTGCTCCGTGCCCTTCCCCTTCGTGCCGAGCCCGCGGTTCTGCTGGCCGGCGCTCGTCAGGCCGCGCAGCGCGCGGCCCTCGTGGCTGCCGCCACAGATCCAGTTCAGGTCGTCGTCGTTCTCGATCGCGGGGTGCTCGGGGTCGACGAGGATCACTTCGAACCACTTCTGGGAGCCGTCCTGGCCCACCGAGTAGGAGTTCAGGACTCGAAGGTTGCGGAACTTGCGGGTCGCACGTTCCTCGGCGACGCGCTGGAGGTTCTTATCGCGCGTGACGCGGTTGACGCCCTGGCGCTTCGACCGGCGCCCGGCCTTGTGGCGCTGCTTTCGGGCGGTGCCCTTGCGCACGCTGACGCGTGCGAGGACGATGCCCTGCTTTGCCTTGTAGCCCAGCTCGCGCGCGCGGTCGAGGCGCGTCGGGCGCTCGATGCGCTCGATGGCGCCCTGCTCGCGCCACTCCTGTTTTCGCTGCCACTGGAGCTCGCCCAGCGCCCCCTCCTTGGGGTTCTTCCATGCCTCGCGGATGTGTGAGTAGAAGCTCTTTGCCATGGGTTATCACCACGGGCGTCGAGTGGTTCAGTCCGTTCGTGGACCACATACCGGCCCGTGTCCGCGCGAAGCGCGTCTCACGGGTGCCCGCTGGTGCCCGTTCCCCAGCGAGTTGCCGGATATACCGCCGAACGGCGTTTAAGCCCTTCGGATCACTCGACGGTCGTCTCGAGCCAGCCGGTGAGGATCTCGACGAGCACGGTCGCGAAGCCGCTCGACTCGCTCCAGAAGGCCGCCTCCCGCTCGTCGCCGTCCCCGCGCACGCTCAACAACACCGCCCGGTCGTCGACGACGGTCATCCGCGCGGCCCGCTCGTTTCGCAGGTTCTCGGGCGAGGCGTGGACCGTGATCGGCCCGTCCTCGAACAGCGCCCGGACCTCGGGACTGTCGCTGACGACCGCCACCTCGACGCCGCGCTCGATGGCCTCCGAGAGCGCCTCGCGGAGCGACGTACTCACGAGGTCCGTCGAACCCGCCCCGAAGACGACCCGGTGGTCGGCGTCCCTGATCAGGTGTTCGATCCGGTCGTCGACGTGCTCGACGCCGTTGACCGACCAGATGTCCTCGCGCTCCTCGCCGCCCGGGTCGTGCTCGCGGACCGACTCGAGGTAGTCGAACGCCTCGGTGCGTTGTTCCTCGAACCGCTCGGCGAGGAGCCCCTCGGCCTCCTCGAGGCTCACGGGCCGGTACTGCATCGGCGTCGAGTGCTGGACCTCGATCAGTCCGCGCTCGGCGAGGTTCTCGGCGGCGCCGTACACCTGCGATCGTGGTATCTCGGAGACGCGGTAGACGTCGCGCGCGGTCCCCGTCCCTAGGGTCTGTAGGGCGATGAATACTTTGGCCTCGTAGTTCGAGAGACCGAGGCTCTCCAACGCGTCGACTGCTGCCGTTTCATCCGTCGTCATGGGAGGGATCGTTTCATGTACGGAGAGGACGACGGTAGAAGGACGTTCCGGTTACTCCCGAACGGCTCGCCCCCGAAGGATCGGAGAAACGGGGGTCACGCCGACCGGGACCCGCTGGAGCCGCTCGACCCCCAGCCTCGGCTCCGCGACGAACGCACGCGGCGTCTCGCGGTCCAGCCGACAGCCCCCCGCGAGATGGCGCCAGCAGGGGGTCAGCCGCTCCTGAAACTCGGCTCGCCATCCCTCCGCGCGGACGTGCTCGAGGAAGCGACACTCCCCGCCCGGCGCGAGGACCCGTGCGATCTCGGCGACGCTCTCCTCGACACTGTCGACGCTACAGAGCACCAGCGAGACGACCACCCCGTCGAAGTGGTCGTCGGGATACGGTAGCGTTTCCGCATACCCCTCGTGGAGCTCTATTGGACAGTCGAGCGCCGCGGCGCGCTCCTCGGCCCGCGCCAGCATGTGGGGATCGGGATCGAGCGCGTGGAGGTCGATCCCCCCCCGACAGAGGTAGGGGAACATCGCGCCGGTCCCACACCCCAGATCGAGCACGCGCCCCGATATGTCCTCGACGAGCCACTCGCGATGGGGGCGAAGCCGGTGTTCGGCGATTCTCGTCAGCGGGTCGTACAGCGCCGCGAAGACCGGGTGTTCGTCGCTCACACCCCCACTTCGCCGCCCGGTGGCTTCAGTTCCTGGTCGGGATCGTCGACCGGGCTGGCCATTTCCTATCGCCACATGAGATTTATATGCCGCCTCGCGGGGCTTTTACCGCCGTCCGCCCTATCACGGGCAATGGCACGGAACGTCGCGAGCGTCATGCAGGAGCTCGACCCCGAGGACTTCCACCTGCTCTCGGGCGTCGAACACGGCATGCGTTTCAGCGAGTGGGTGAACCGCGGGAAGCTCCCGCAGTTCTCCCGGCTCACCCCCGAGGAGGTCGATTTCCGACTGGAGCGCTGTCTCGATCGGGGGCTGGTCGAACGAAAGACGATCCAGTACGAGGGGATCCGCCTGCGGATGGACGGCTACGACGCGCTCGCGCTGCGGACGTTCGCGGAGCGCGACACCATCGAGGGGTTCGGCGTCCCCCTCGGGGTCGGCAAGGAGAGCGACGTCTTCGAGGTCCAGTCCTACCGGCCGATGGCCCTGAAGTTCCACCGGGAGGGCTATACGAACTTCCGGGAGGTCCGCCGCGAGCGCGATTACACCTCCGAGAAGGAGCACCTCTCGTGGTTCTACACCGCACGAAAGGCCGCCGAACGCGAGTACGATGCCCTCGAGGCGCTCTATCCCGACGTCTCGGTCCCGCGTCCGGAGGATCAGAACCGCCACGCGCTGATCATGGAGCGGATCGACGGGGTCGAGCTCTCGCGGACGAAACTCGAGACCGAACAGGTCCGCCCGATCCTCGACATGATCCTCCGGGAGCTGACGACGGCCTACGAGATGGGCTACGTCCACGCCGACATGAGCCAGTACAACGTCTTCGTCGCCGAGGACGGGATCACGGTCTTCGACTGGCCACAGGCCGTCCCCGCCGACCACGAGAACGCCGAGGAGTTCCTCGCGCGTGACGTCCGGAACCTCTTCGGCTACTTCGAGCGCAAATACCCCGGCCAGGTTCCCGAGATCGACGAGAACGAACTCGTGGCCGCCGTTCGCGACGGTTCGTTCGAACGGCTCGCCGACCTCGAATGAACCCCATACGGCGATATATAATCCCCTTTTTGATTCCACCCACATCTCTCGCATTCGGCGCTTATCGTCCTTGTCTCGGCTCTTCCGATTGACGTACAGCGCCCCGTTCTTCTCAACGTTGTTCTTCGAGGCCTCGGAATCGAAGCCACCATCCATCAGGACGAGTTCAACCTCATCGAGCAGCTCGGTGGCGGACGAGAGGAGATCGTCCACGATCTCGCCTTTCGTCATTCTGCGCTTGACGGGGAGTGCATCGAGGACGATGGGGATGTCGAAGCCAACGACCTGAATTGCCGCCCACTTGTAGTAATACTGTGTCCGCGTGTCGTTGTCGTTCGCGTAGCCGAGACGCCACGGATCGATGTTGTTACCGTCCTCGTCGCGCTCGATCTCGCCCGTCCACGGGTGGCCCTTCGTCTCGTCGATAGCGAGCGTCATCTTCCCCACGAGTTCACCCTCACGCCGTGCCTCTGCTATCAGGTCTCTCACTACCGCTCGGTGCAGCTCTCGGATTTCTTCGACGGTTAGCTTCGATAGTTCGCGGCGGTGGGTCGAAGGGTGGTGCGCGTCCTCGATGACGCCTTTCGCTTAGTAGTTCCCGAGGGCGGACTCGGGATAGACATCGTCGCTATCCGCGCCGAGAGCGGCGTGCGCGTCGAAGAACTGGTGCTCGGGGATCTGCCAGTTGTGATGGCGTTTCAGATACCAGTGTTTGAGAACGAGCGGTCGGATGTGCTCCCACACGTCCGCCGTCTTGTTGATCGTCAGCTCCCGAACGGTCGGGTGATCTTCGTGTGGATCTTCGACTTCTACATCTTTATCCAGCCTGAATACGTCTTCAGGCGCGGGAAATTCCGTTGTTCCGGCAGTACTCGACCAGTCGCTCGGCAACAACCTTCACCGCTCCACGGTGGCGCGCGGTGAAGTTCTCTTCCCACATGTCCCGCAACTGCGTGTAGCTTGGCGGGTCACCGGGATCGCCCTTGACTGGTCCTTCGTCGAAGAAACCGAGCATCTGCGGGAGATCGCGCTCTCCAGCGAACCGATCCGCAGTTCGTTTAATTGACCACCCGTTAATCTCGCGGTAGATGTGCGCCAACATCCATGATTCGATAGGTGTGTAGTTGTGATGCCACTCGGCCCGGTCGTCCGGAATATCGCCAGAGAATTTCAACAGCGGAGCAATATGCTCGATCTGCGGCTCGGTAAAGTATGGCAATGGACCCTGAAAGAAGACTTCGACAGGACCGTCGATGTAGACAGTCTCAGAAAAATTAATATGGTCCTCATTCTTCGAATTCTCCGATCCTTCGGTACCAGACACTTGTGTACCGTTCAGCAATACACTCAAAGATAATAAGTCTGATCTTGTTATACCAATAAATTGGAATACGGAGTCCTGTTGAGATACTATCTTTCGGACATTGTATGGTGTAACTTGTTTGGATATCTAGGACCGCGCATCGGATAATACTCGTCCATATCGGTATTAAACGAAGGGATCACAAAACTGGTTGCTGGTACTACTCAGTAGCGTCCAGTTCTCTAACGTGTTCCTTCACTGTTGAGCAGGCACGTTCGAACGGTTCTCGGGACCGGATGTCGAGACCAAGCGTTTCGAAGGCCTCGACAGAGCGTATCGTTCCCCCTGCTCGCAAGAAGTCGTGGTACTCGCCCGGTGTAACGGTACCGTTAAGAAGCTGTTCTACGGTGCGTAGTGCGCCAGCTATTCCCAGAGCGTACTGGTAGAAATGGTAAGGGAGTCGTCCGTGACTGCCGACGAGCCATCCTCGCTTCGCCCACGTATCGATCTCCATCGGAGCACGGAACTCGGTCAGGAGGTCGGCATATATTTCTTCGATGCGGTCGAGCGTGAGGTCCTCCCCATCCTCGACGACCTGATACGTCTCATGCGTGAACAGCGAGTGCAGCGTTGAGCCGTATATACCCTGACACACATCGAGCAAGCGGTCACGCGCATACTGGCGGAGAGCATAGTTGTCCACATTGAGCAGGTGATATACGAGCAAGAGTTCGTGGACGTAACTCGGGACTTCCTCGATAGGGCGTGCCCCTGTCGCATACACAGGCGACTGGTCCTCTCGTAGGTACTCAGCATGCATCGCGTGGCCAAGTTCGTGGGCGAGGATTGACATCGAACGTACGTCGTCCTGATAATTCAACAGGAGGTATGACCCGGTGTCATAAGCCCACGGCCCGTACGCGAGGATATTCTGCTTGTTTTGCGTCTCATAGACATCGATACGTTGGGACGCAAAGAACTCTTCGAGCCGATTTTTGTACGACTCCCCCAGTGGTTCGACGGCGGTGAGGATGTGGTCTCGCGCATCCTCATATGACACAGACGGCTCGTTCGCGTCGGCAAGTGGAACACCCAAGTCCCACGCTTTGAGTTCGTCGAGTTCCAGGATGGCCTTTCGCCGCTCGTAGTATTGATGCAGTGGGTTAAGCGAGTCACGGATTGCGGCTGTCAGGGCATCGTGAACCTCGCCAGGGAGGTGAATGTGCAGTCCGGTTTCGGGATAGCTTGGTTTATTGAACGCCATCTCCCGCACTGAGTCGTAGTTTCGAGCGTCTGCGAGGGCCACCTGTGCTTTCACTTTATCTGCGTATGCTGTCGCAATAGTGTGTTTTACATCGGCGTGTTCTTCATGCACCGACTGGTAGGCACGGCGACGAAACGCGCGGTCTCGGTGGCGGAGATGTTTACCGAGATTGACTCCTGTTACCTCAACCTGTTCTCCTTCGGGCATTTCCACAGACTGTGGCTTGATGTCGTTGTTTGTGAGCGATGAGTAGACACGTGTTGGCGATTCGATGACTTCGGTAAAATCTGCCAGCAGGTCTTCAACTTCTGAGGACCGTGCGTGCTTTCCCATCCGAAGAAAGTCACTAAGGAGATGCTTGTACACACCCAACTTCTCTGTCCTCTCAACCGCTTGCATTATCGTCTCGCGGCCTGCGGCCTGTATTTCGCGCCGCACCATGTTGGTAATTTTTGTCACATCCTGGTCTAACCGATTTGACTTGTGGAGTCGTTCTTGATGGGCACTGTTCTCGGTGTCCTCGTTGCGCTTTAATTGGGCGTACAGTCGAAGCCGTTGCGTGCGGCGGAGTATCTCCTCGAACAACTGAAGAGCGCGTAATAACGTTTCATCATCTTCTGCGATGTGGCTCTCATATTCACGCAGATCTTCCAGTCGGTTGTGAACTGCGGTCAATTCGCTCTCCCAATCTTCGACAGATTTGAAGATGACTGAGAGGTTCCACTTGTATTGGTCGTCGATATCTGATCGTGTCGGTAGTTGACTCATGTATTGCTGATGCTTGGCGCTGAGAGCGATGAAATCAGACACACCGCTCTAATAGTTACAAAGACGATTCTCGCGGTCCCAAAGCGGGAACGCGACGACTTAGAAGAGGGTGGAAACGGTCATCCTTCAGCCTCTGCTTTCAGACAATAAGACTATTCTATATAATCCTTCCGCTGTACCGAGTGCTCGTCTCCCCTCAATGACTGGCCATTACCTCATACTACATTTGCGCGCTCTATCTTGCACAACTTTTCAGCCATCATCTGTGACTGGCAGTGTTCACACCTTTACTGAGCGTTTTCGGGCCCAGTCAAGACGATCTGAGGGATTTTTGACATCAATTGATCTTTAGTGATCCTTATCACCGTTGAACTGATTCAAGCGATAATTCACTACTTCGTTGGAATCAGCCCTTTCACTCCTCGTCCACTTCGATCAGCATCACGTTGACCCGGCGGACGTGGTCGAAGTCCTTCAGCCGGTAGACCAGCTCGCGAACGTCGGCGACGTCGCCCCGACAGAACAGCGTTTCCAGACACCAGTCGCCCTGGTGGGTGTGGCTCGTCGAGCCGATGACGTCCTGGTACTCGTGTTGGACGTCGTGGAGCGCCTCGATCACGGCGGTGTGTTCGTAGTCGAAGACGACCGCGGCGGCGACGGTCCCCTCCATTCCCTCCAGTTCCGTGTGGGACTCGACGTACTCGGCCATCGCCTCGCGGATCGCCCGCGACCGGGAGCCGAGCCCCTCGGCTTGCCACGTCCGGTCGAACTCCTCGAGGACCTCCTCCGGGACGTTCAGACTCGTTCGCATGTCGCTGTCTTCGCCGGGATGAAGGAAGCGTGTTGCCGTACTACGGCTCGGCCGTTTCGGACATAACAACCCGTTTACCCGTCCCGGTCCGACCACCGACCATGCAGGAGGTCTCGGGTCTCGTCGCCGCCGTCGTCGGGCTGGGGTCCTCCACGGCGTGTTGCCGGATCACGGCTGGCCCATCGCCGCCGCCTACGCCCTCGAACAGCGAAACCGCTGGCTCTACGGCGTCGCCGCGGGGCTGATCCTCGGGATCGGCCACCTCTTCAGCTCGATCGCGCTCGTGGGTGCGTTCTTCTGGCTCGATTCGTTCGCCGACCTCGCCGACTCGGGCTGGCTCACGACGGTCGCCGGGCTCGTCCTGATCGCGCTCGGGCTCTACGAGTACTTCGGCGGCCACGCCCACGGCGACGACGCGGGCCACGACGGCGTCGAGCACGACGCGGACCAACACCCTGACCACGAGCACGCGGACCACGGGTTCGCGGACACCGAGGGTCGTACCCTCTGGAACATCGGGCTGGTCGCGCTCGTGCTCGGGTTCGCCCACGAGGAGCCGATCCAGATCATCGCCATCTGTGCCGGGACGGCCTACTGCCTGGAGCTCATGCTCGTCTACTCGCTGGCGGTGATCGGCGCGATCCTCGCGCCGACCCTCCTGCTCATCGCGGGCTACGAGACCCACCGGGAGACCGTCGAGCGCTACGTACCCTATCTCTCGACGGTGACGGCGACCGTGTTGATACTGATGGGGCTGGCGTTCGTCGCCGGGCTCGTATAGCCCGCGGTATGAGGACCTCTCACACTGCTTGCCGTTGAAACCGATGGGTATTCCCCCCTCGCGCGCCTACCTGTCTTCCAATGAGTCGGGACTTTATTGAGGTCAAGGGGGCTGAGGAACACAACCTCAAGGACCTCGACGTGTCGATCCCCCGCGAGGAGTTCACCGTCGTCACCGGGCTGTCGGGGTCGGGTAAGTCCTCGCTGGCGTTCGAGACGATCTACGCCGAGGGCCAACGGCGCTACATCGAGTCACTCTCCGCGTACGCCCGGAACTTCCTCGGGCAGATGGACAAGCCCCAGGTCGAGTCGGTCGAGGGTCTCTCGCCGGCGATCAGCATCGACCAGAAGAACGCGGCGAACAACCCCCGCTCGACGGTCGGTACCGTCACCGAACTGCACGACTACCTCCGCCTGCTGTACGCGCGGGTCGGAACCCAGTACGACCCCGTCACGGGCGAGGAGGTCGGCGAACAGAGCGCCCAGGACATGGTGAACCAGATCCTCTCGCTGCCGGAGGGCACGCGGGCGATGATCGCCGCGCCGGTCGCGCGCGACCAGAAGGGCGCCTTCGAGGACCTCTTCGAGGAGCTCGTCTCGGAGGGGTATTCGCGGGTCGAGGTCGACGGCGAGAGCTACGACCTCACCCTCGAGAAACCCGACCTCGACAAGAACTACGACCACACGATCGACGTGATCGTCGACCGCATCGAGATCGCGCCCGACGCGCGCTCGCGGATCGCCGACAGCGTCGAGACCGCGCTGGAGGAGACAGACGGCGTCCTCAAGCTGATCGTCCCCGACCCGCCCGAGGGGATGGAGCTGGGGTCGAACACCCGCTCGACGGGCTCGCTGGCCGGCGAGGGCGACGACCGGGTCACCATCGAGTTCTCCGAGGAGCTCGGGAACCCCAACAGCGACTTCCGCTTCTCCGCGATCGAGACGCGCTCGTTCTCCTTTAACAGCCCTTACGGGGCCTGTCCCGACTGTGAGGGGCTGGGCAAGACCAAGGAGGTCGACGAGGAGCTCGTGGTTCGGGATCCGTCGAAACCGATCAAACACGTCTTCGAGCCCTGGAGCTACAACCGCTCGTACTACCGGACGCGCCTCGACGCGGTCGCCGAGCACTTCGGCGTGAGCCCGTCGACCCCCTTCGAGGAGCTCTCGAAGGACCAGCAACGGCAGTTCCTCCACGGCACCGACCGGCAGGTCACCTTCGAGCGCTCGACGCGGAACGGCACCCGTCGGAAGCAAAAACGCTTCGAGGGCGTCATCCCGAACCTCGACCGGCGCCACGTCGAGACGGACTCGGACTCGACCCGCGAGCACATCGAGGACTACATGGCCGTCACCGAGTGTCCGGCCTGCGAGGGCACCCGACTGAAGGAGCAGTCGCGCCACGTGCTCGTCGGCGACACCGCGATCACCGAGGTCAACCGCATGAGCATCGGCGACGCCCTCTCGCATTTCGAGGGGATGGAGGCCGACCTCACCGAACGGGAGCTGACCATCGCCGAGGAGATCCTCAAGGAGATCCGCGCCCGGCTCGGCTTCATGGAGGAAGTGGGGTTGGAGTACCTCACGCTGGACCGCGAGGCCTCCTCGCTGTCCGGCGGGGAGAGCCAGCGCATCCGCCTCGCGACCCAGGTCGGGAGCGGGCTGGTGGGCGTGCTCTACGTGCTCGACGAGCCGTCCATCGGGCTCCACCAGCGCGACAACGATCGCCTGCTGAACACGCTGGAGGGGCTTCGGGACCTCGGCAACACCCTGATCGTCGTCGAACACGACGAGGCGACGATGCGCCGGGCCGACACCATCGTCGACATGGGCCCCGGCCCCGGCAAGCGCGGCGGCGAGGTCGTCGCCCAGGGCGACTTCGACGAGATCTGCGCCGCGGAGGGGTCGATCACCGGCGACTACCTCTCGGGTCGGAAGGCGATCCCGGTGCCCGACGAACGCCGCGGGTTCGAGGAGACGCTGACGATCAGGGGCGCGCGCCAGCACAACCTGAAGGACCTCGACGTCGAGATCCCCGTCGGGGCGTTCACGGCGATCACGGGCGTCTCGGGCTCGGGCAAGTCCACCCTGATGTTCGAGATCCTCTACAAGGCGCTGGCCCGCGAGATGAACGACAACACCTCCGTCGACCCGGGCGACCACGACGCGGTCGAGGGGATCGAGAACGTCGAGAAGGTCCGCCTGATCGACCAGAGCCCGATCGGCCGGACCCCGCGCTCGAACCCCGCGACCTACACCGGCGTCTTCGACTACATCCGCGAGCTGTTCGCCGAGACCAGCCTCGCGAAACAGCGCGGCTACGAGAAGGGCCGCTTCTCGTTCAACGTCAAGGGCGGGCGCTGTGAGGAGTGTGGCGGGCAGGGTACCGTGAAGATCGAGATGAACTTCCTCTCGGACGTCTACGTGCCCTGTGAGGCCTGCGGCGGCTCGCGGTACAACGACGCGACGCTCGACGTCGAGTACAAGGGCGAGACGATCGCGGACGTCCTCGACATGAGCGTCGAGGAGGCTCTCGACTTCTTCGAGCACGACACCCGGCTCAAGAGCCGCCTCCAGCTGCTCTCGGACGTCGGCCTCGACTACATGCGCCTTGGCCAGCCCTCGACGACGCTGTCGGGCGGCGAGGCCCAGCGCATCAAGCTCGCCGAGGAGCTCGGGAAGCGCGACACCGGCGACACGCTCTACCTGCTCGACGAGCCGACCACGGGGCTCCATAGCGAGGACGAGCGCAAGCTGATCGACGTCCTCCAGCGCCTGGTCGACGGCGGCAACTCGGTCGTGGTCGTCGAACACGAGCTCGACCTGGTGAAGAACGCCGACCACATCGTCGACCTGGGTCCCGAGGGCGGCGAGAACGGCGGCGAGGTCGTCGCCGAGGGCACCCCCGAGGAGGTCGCCGAGATCGACGCCTCACACACGGGCCGCTACCTGCGTGACTTGCTGCCGGCGGTCGACATCGAGGGGCCACGCTCGGACGAGCGTCCCGAACCTGCAACGGCACCGATGGACGACGACTGAGTAGTGTTCGAGACTCCCAACGATTTCACGATTTAACGCCTTCCGACAAGGGATAGCCGGCGGTGGCATCCTGATCGCGCTCGGTATCGTCGTTCTCGTCGGCGTCAACGGGGTGCCGACGGACCCGGTATCGGCCATCGTACTCGCATGTTACGTTTTCGCCGCTCTCTCGTGGCTCGTCGGTAGCGTCCGCGATCGGATCTCGCTCGGCGTGACGACGACCTCGTGGAGCGACGGGATCGCCCTCGGAACGGGGGTGTTCACGCTCGGCTGGGTCGTCAACGAGCTCTCGTCCATCATCGACGGCAGCGACGATCCGGTCACCCTCTCGACCGTCGTCATGCCGCTGACCGCGCTGTTCTTCGCGTGGTTTGCGTACGAGTGCTGGGTCAATGGTCTATATCTCGACGAGAACGTCTTCGCGACCGAGTGAGCCCTCACGGATGCGGGCCCGACGCCTTGTATACGGATCGCTACCTCCGAGACCTGCTTCCAGCCGTCGATATCGAGGGATCACGGGCCCAGCGAAAACCACCGAAAGCGGTCGGCGACGACTGATCGGCGTTCGCCCCGACCTTCAGTTATCCGACGTATCCGACTGCCCACCGCGCCGCCGCCCCGACCACGAACGCGGCGACGGCAACCGCTCCGACGGAGACGATGAAAACGGCGACTAGTGCCCACAGCGGGGAGTCGCCCTGCGTATTATAGAACCACTCCCCGATCAGGCCGAGGATTCCGAAACCGATCGGCGGCGAGATGTCGAGAGCAACACTAGCGGCCAGCCCGCCGCCCAGATATCCGTTCAGTGCCGAAGCTAGCGCAACGAAGGCGACGAGGAACAGCGGCACGATTTCCCCATGATGCGTCCGTGACGAAACTGGCGAGCGCCAAGTAAATGACGGTTAGCGGGCAGAGCGCGATCGCGCCGTAGATTACGCGAATCGTTATGGTTCGGTCGGAGCCGACGAGTAGGTCAACTGTGATGGATTCGAAATCGGCCATTGCGTGTTGGGTTATGTACTGAGATTGGAGTCAGCTGACCAGCCAGCGCGCTATCGCACCGACAGCAAAGCTAGCGACGGCGATTGTCCCTACGATGACGATGAATCCGACGACCAGTGCCCACAACGGCGAGTCGCCTTGCGTATTGTAGAGCCAGTCAGCGATCCGGGCGGTGATTCCGAACGCGATCGGCGGCGAAATACCGAGAGCAACGCTTGCGACCAGCCCGCCGCCGAGATACCCGTTCATGACCGACACTAGCGCGACGAGAACGACTACGAGCCCTGCTCCTATATCGTACATGCTCCGTGGCTCATCCATACCGACGGTGACGAGTACCCAGAGTACGACGAGTACTGGACAGAGCGCGACCGCACCCAAGGTCATGCGAACTGTCACCGTCCGGTCGATGCCGATGAGTAGGTCGGTCACAATGGAAGTGGACTGAACCATAGATCAGTATTAGGGAATTAGTTCGATATCATCGTCTGTACGAATGTCCGACATCCGATATTTCCGCCCGAATTTGGTCTATCTCTCATTCCGATCCCATTTTTAATATGATTATATTTATATCTTTTTCATTAGAGTATATCATGCATTTATATACCAGTAAGTAGAAGTATCATTTGGACGGTGATCGTTTCCCGGACAATGGTGCTATTTCCGGTGGTACAAACGTTTGTATTCACGGGTATGAATTATCAAGTATACATATCTACGCGGTGAGATGATAGCATCCTCACTATCGAGGATTCAACGGGCGATCCATGATGTAGGCGTACCTCACCGATCACGATCTCTGAATGTGTCGTGGTCCCGCCGAGCGAAGCGAGGCCAGTCCCGCGAGCGCCCAATCAGAGGTACCGTGACATCCGGTGGGCGTGGCCGTAGGCGTTGACCGTGTCGAAGCCGTGGTCGCTGTAGAACTTCCCGATCCCCCGCTTCCAGGGCTCGACGGTGAGCCAGACCTGCGTGACGCCCCGTTCGCGGGCGTGGCCGAAGCCCGTCTCCATGAGTGCGTCGCCGATCCCCGCGCGCTGGTACTCCGGATGGACGAAGATCGCGAGCTCGTGTTTCCCGGTGTCGTCGGGGACGAACGCGACGTGGCCGACCGCGCGCTCCTCGCTCCCGTCGCCCTCGGCCCACGCGACCACCGACGGCCCCTCCAGCAGGGTGCCCGCGAGCCACTCGCGGACGTTCCCCTCGCCGACCGGCGGTGTCCCCTGGGCGCGCTGCTCGGGGTCGAAGTCGACGTACATCGCCACCAACGGTTCGAACGCCCCCTCGTCGTACGCGCGCAGCTCGACCTCGCGGTCCTCGCCGTCGACGATCGAGCGCGGCGGCGTCGGATAGCTGCGTTCCCCGCCGGGGAGCGCTTCGAGGGCCCGCTCGCCGAGGTCGGAGAGCGCCGTCCGGAGGCGATCGACGGTCGAGGGGTCCGCGGCGCGATCGGTCATCGTCGATCCTACGGGCTCGGGACTCAAAGCGACGGGGACCACGAGGTATTTACTCGCCGCCCCAGTAGCACCCGGTAATGTACGACTTCGTCGTGGTCGGGGCCGGCCCCGCCGGCTCGCGTTTCGCCCGCCGTGCCGCCGAGGAGGGCTACGACGTGCTCGCGCTCGAGGGGGGAACCGTGGGCGAGCCACTGGCCTGTTCGGGCCACGTCAGCACCGACCTCTGGGAGTACACGGATGAGAGCGCCCGCGAGGAGCTCCTCCAGAACGAGATCACGGGCGCGCGCTTTCACCTCGACGGTCCCGGCAGCGAGGAGTACCCGTTCTACACCGACGAGCCGATCTCGAACGTGATCGATCGGGTCGGGCTTGACAAACACCTCGCCGAGCTCGCCCGCGATGCGGGCGCGGACCTCCGGGAGAACCACACCGTCACCGAGGTCAGCGAGGACGACGAACACGTCCTGGTCTCGGCGAGCACGCCCGAGGGCAGCGCGCAGTTCCGCGCGCGGATGGTCGCCGGCTGCGACGGCCCCGTTTCTCGTACTCGCCGCGATCTGGGCATCGACGAGCCCGACGAGCTGCTCCATGGCGTGCTCGGCTTCACCGACGAGCCCGACCACGGCGACCGCGTCGACGTCCACCTCACCGTCCCCCGCTTCTTCGCGTGGCGGATCCCCCGGGGCGAGGCCGGCGTCGAGTACGGCCTCGGCGCCCCGCCCGGGCGCGAAGTACGAGGGCTGTTCGAGGAGTTCACTGAGGGGTACGGCGCCGAGGCGGGGAACGTCTGTTCGGGGATGATCCCCATCGGCCCGCCCGCCCGCGTCACCAGCGACCGGGGATTCCTGATCGGGGACGCGGCCGCCCAGACCAAGCCGTTCACCGGCGGCGGCATCCTCTACGGCATGACCGCCGCCGACCACGCCGCCGAGCGGATCGATCCCGAGGACCCCACGAGTCTCAAAGCCTACGAGAAGGCATGGCGCGACGATCTCGCACGCGAGATCGGGATGGGCGGCTGGATTCGGAGAGCGTACTCGCTTCCGGAGCCGGTCCAGAAGGCGGGGCTGGGAGCGCTCTCGGGGGAGATCGGCGTCCACATGGACCGCCCGAGCTCGCTGTTCTCGCGCGCGCAGCTGAAGGCGCTGTTCTCGCGGTCCTAGCCGTCGCCGACGGTGCCACAGGCGACCGCACCCGGGTCGACAACCTCCCCGTCCTCGATCGCGTCGGGGTCGAGAAACAGGACCGTGTCGTCGGGCATCGACCCCTCGACGCGGACCTCCCGGCCGAGGCGGTCAGCGAGGGCGTCGACGTCGTCCGCGTCCAATCCCTCGAGGGCTCTCTCGGCGTTGTCGGACGAGAGATAGAAGACGCATGCCCCCGGATCGACGTTCTCCTCGTCGAGCGCGTCGAGCAGTTCGCGCAGCGACTCGTAGCTCACGTCCTCGAGGTCGTGGATCGTCACCCGGCCGGTGTTCGATCCCGACGCCTCGGTCGAGTGCGTTCGGATCCGTTCGGCGAGCCGTTCGAAGTCGGCGTCAGGGTCCATGCCGGGGTGTCGACGCCGATCCCCTTCAGCCTACCTCCGGCATAGTGCGTCAGTCGCGTCCTTCCTCCTCCCCGTCCCAGTAATCGGTCGCGGCGTCCATCGGGAGGTATGCCTGGAGCGCCCGATCGACGTCCGGCCCGGGCGCCCGTCCGGCGAACGCGCCGATCTTCCCGGAGTCGGGGTAGACGGTGATCTCGGGTGCGCGCATCGTCGAGAGACAGAGGTAGCGAAGCGGCTCGTCGCCGTCGTTGATCACCTGACGGGCGTGCTCCTCGCCGGCGGGGAGCGCGACGTAGTCGCCCGGCCCGATAGCATCGTGACCCTCTGGCGTTCGGAGGGTCCCCTCGCCCGAGAGCACGTAGATCGCCTCCTCGTTTGCGGTGTGGTAGTGATAGGGGAACGGCCGCTTCCCGGCCGGGAGCTCGTAGAGGCTACAGCCGAGTTCCTCGCCGCCGGCAGCCGTCCCGAGGCGCTTGCGCCGGGTCAGAAACGAGGACCCGTGGGACTCCTCGTCCCACTCCACGTCGCGTTCGTTGACGATCCGGTCGTCGGACATGGGCCCGACGATGGCGGCCCGGTGTAAAACCCTTCGTACGCACCTCACTCGCCGTATGCCGGCACCCGCGCCGAGCGCCCGCTGCCCTCGACGAACGGTAGCTCCGCCACCCGGGCGTCGATCCCCTCGCCGACGGTCAGTTCCTCGTGTTCGAGCCCGAACTCCACGACCGCGAGCGCGATCGGTTCGTCGAGCGAGGGGCTCCCGATCGCGCGCGTCACCTCGCCGACGCCATCCCCGTCATCGCGGACCGCCGCGCCCGCCTCGGGGAGCGCCTCGCACCGGAGGCCGACGAGGCGCTGGCTGGGTTCCCCTCTGTTTTCGACGCGGCTGATCACCTCCTGGCCGACGAAACAGCCCTTCTCGAAGTCGACGGCGTTCCCGAGCCCGAGGACGTTCGGGATCCGGCCCTCGAGCTCGCTGTCGAACAGCGGGGTGCCGGCCTCCAGCGTCAGCGAACCCCACACCTGGGTGCCGAACGGGACTGCGCCGGTACCGTAGTTGATCAGCGTATCGAGCACCGTCTCGGCCTCATCGATGCCACAGACGATCTCGTAGCCGTCCTCGCCGGTCGGGTCGTCCGTCGCGATGACGGTCACGCCGACGTCGTGGATCGTCCCCCGGTCGAAGACCAGCTCGCCCTCCGGGACGCCGATCTTGTTCAGCACGCTCGCGACCTTCTCGGTGGCCTTCGAGCCGTGGACCCCCAGGACCGCGAGGTCGTCGGTGGCGACCTCGATCCCGACGTCCTGGATGAACACCTTCTCGCGCCACTCCTCGGCCAGGCCGGCGCCGTGGCCCGGCGGGGCGAACAGCAGCAGTCGCTCGCCGGCGTTGTAGACGTAGCAGTCGAGCTCGATCCGGCCCTGCGGGTCACAGAGCAGCGCGTAGCAGCCCTCGCCGTCCTCGTCCGGGACGCGGTTCGAGAGGACGTTGTCGACGTACTCCACCCGGTCGTCGCCGGTGACGACGAGGACGTCGTAGGCCGTCTCGATGACGCCGACGCCGTTCCTGACGGCCTTGTGGGTCCGTTCGGGTCGGCCGTAGTGGCGCGGGAGCCGGCGACCGGCACGCTCCTCGAACGTCGCGCCGTGGTTCGCGTGAAACGACTCGAGAACGCTCATCGGCACCTCCGTGTCATATCTAGGCGTCGGGTATCGCGCCGGTAAAGCGTGCCGCTTAGAACGGCAGCCTGTCGCGGACCCGGTCGACGATCGACGGCTCCGTCCCCTCGTCGGGGTCGGGAACGACCGAGTCGTCTGGCTTGATCACGGTCCGGTCGCCGTTCTTCTCGACGTCGATCAGGCCGTCGTCGCTCAGCGCCCCGAGCGCGGTCTCGAGCTCGTCAATGGTCACGTCGGCGCGGGTGCGCAGCTCGAGGACCGTCATCCCCTGGTCGGGTCGCTCGATCAGCGCGTCGAGGACGGCGGTCTCGTCGTCCGTGCGGCCCCGGTACGCCCGCGTTGCCCCCATACCCCCTCATCCGTCGGGCAGGGCTTTATACTGTGGGGCGACCCGATCCGACCCGACAAGCGGCCGTCGTCGACGGGAGCAGTACCCTTTTAGCGTTGTCACGGTAGGGTACTGCCATGAGCCTTCGCTGTTCGCTCCTCGGCCACGAGTACGGGGAAAGCGAGATCGAGCGCGACCGCGAGGAACGGGGCAACGAGGTCGTCATCAGCGTCGTCGAACTCGAGCGTTGTACGCGCTGTGGGGCGACGCGGACGATCAGCGAGAACACCGAGGTCACCCAGCTCTCGGGAGCGACCACCGAAACCACCCCCGGACCGCCACGCTCCGGGACCGAACCGGCCGCCCCCGGGGACTCGGGCCCGGGGATCGAGCCCCGATCCAACGTCGGCTCCGGGGAGGGCGAGCCGGGGATCCGGGCCCGCTCGACCGAAGACGTTCGAACCACGTCGAGTGGGAACGCTCGGGCCCCGTCGAACGGGGACGGGTGGGTCCCGTCCGGCGACGACGGTCGGACCCGGTCCGACGAGGACACCCGCCCCCGGGCGACGAACGCTCCCTCGACCGCCGACCACCAGCATGAGGCCCGCGACGGGAGCGGAGCCGGGATCGGGACCAACCCCGACCCCGCAAGCGAGGACGCGGAGGTCATGGACGACGAGGGAGGCGAGGACCGCGAGCCGGGGGCGTGGCCCGACGTGGGCGATCACGAGGAGCCCTCGGCCGGCTGGCCGAGCGTCGAGGGCGAGGACGAGGGGTTCGACGCGGAGGCCCCCGACGGCAGGACGGACCTCGAGTTCGGCGGCGGGCTCACCCCGCAGGCCAACCAGGGCGCGGAGATCATGAAGGGGGAGGACGCCGGCGACGGGGAGTCCACCTTCGTCAGCGCGGGCCCGAGCTCCGCGCCGGACCGGCCGACCGGGTCCGAAGCCACGGCGGCGCTGTACTGTCCGAACTGCGGGACCCGGGGGCTCGAGGCGCGCGACTCGCTGCGGGCGGGCGACATCTGCCCGGAGTGTCACAAGGGCTACCTCGCCGAGGGCGAGCGCTGAGACGAAACCCGTAAATCCGGCGCTGTCGAACGGGTCCCAATGCGCGAGTACAAGATGCGACGCGGCGAGCACCTCGAGGAGCGGATTCCCGACATGGAGGGGACCATCGAGGAGTACTTCGGCCCGATCACCGACACCGAGGAACACAACGGCAGCGACCTCTATGTGGTCGACGAGCCGGACAACCCGGTCTTCGAGCGGATCGTCGCCGGCACGGTCGTCTACAGCGGCAAGAAGGACAAGCTCGGCGTCCACTTCGAGGAACGCCCCGCCGAGGAGGTCATCGCCGAGGGCAACGCCGACGCCGCCGCCGACGCGGTCGACGCCAAGAACAGCTTCCTGCTCGAGGCGACGGGAAGGGACGCCAAATCCCGCCGCGAGTCGATGAAGCGCGACGTCGAGGACGACCCCGACGCGGACGTCCCCGACGCCTGATCGTTCGGATCTACCCCAGCGCGCGCTCGATCGCCGCCGCGACGCTCCGGGCCTTTCCCGCGAGCTCCTCGCTCACGAGCCCGGCAGCGACCGCCTCGCTCAGTTCCTCGCCGTCGACCCGTTCGACGGTCCCGTCTCTCCCCTTGATCACGTCGACATAGAGGTCGACGTACCGGGCGCTTTCGGGGAACAGCTCGACGGGCGTACAGACGTTGACGTACGTGCCCTTCGTTGCCCCTTCGTCGTCCCGATAGACCGTCGGATACCACCAGCGCCCCTCCTTCAGCGTGGTGATCGCGACGTCGCCCGACTCGCGGGGGGTTCCCAGCGCGTCGTAGCTCCCGCCCGCGGTCATCTCGCGGCGCAGGGTGATCGAGCCCTCGGGGTCGTACTCGATCACCTCGCCCCGGCCCAGCGTGATCACCTTCCCGGAGGGCTTGCCGTGCTCGATCGCGAGCGCGTCGCCCTCCTCGGGCCCGAACTGGCCCGCGACGGCCTCGAACGGGAACTCCTTGGGCTCGCAGAGCGCCTCCGCGAAGTCCACCGCGTCGCTCGCGCGGCTCGAGCCGGCCTTGATCCGGTGGTGGCCCGCCATCGTCGTCGTGACCGCGCGGCGCTCGGCATCGAGCGAGAACCGGCTCTCGCGGCCGAACCAGCACCACGCGGTCGCGTAGGGTTCGACAGTGTCGCCTCCCTCGAACTCCTCGGCGAGCTCCGCCGCCCGCGAGAGGCCCGCTTCGAGGTCCGCGAGGCTCGCCTCACGCGCCCGCCTGCCCAGCGAGACCCCCCACTCCTCGGGGGTCTCGACCGAGAGGAGGTCGACCAGCCCCGCCGTCTCCTCGTCGGGCGCGTCGATCCCCGACCCGCCCTCGCGCAGCGCCGCCAGCCCGCCGGGGGTTCGCGCGCGGATCGCCGTCGAGAGCCGTGGATCGTCGTCGCTCCAGGGGGCGGCGGGTTCGGCGACCTGCACCCGGAGGGAATCGCCCTCGTCGACGTAGCCGTCGGCGTCGTCGAACGGCAGGTAGCCCCTGCCCTCCGACAGCGAGACGACCGCCCCGCCGCTGCGCGTCCCCTCGACGCGACCCTCGTGGACCGAGCCGAGCGGGGTCGGGTCGTCCAACCGGAAGGTGTCCCGCCCGACCCCGAGCAGTTCGTTCGCCTCCGCGACCGCGTCCGGGTCGCCCGACAGCGAGACGCCCTGGCGGTCGCGGCTCGTCGTACAGGAGAGGTCGGCGGGGCCGTCCCCGAACTCGGGGTCGAATCGCTCGCGGATCGGGTCGGTCGCCTGGACGACCTCGTGGCCCGCCTCCGCGAACAGCCGGGTGAGCGCCGTCGTGTAGATCCCCCGGATCGCGACCCTCATAGGGCGTCGCGCGAGGCGGCGAACTTCACGCGGGAATCGACGGTCGGGCCCAGCGAGAGCTCGACGAGCTCCTCGCCGAGCACCCGCCCGCCCTCGACGGGAACGCCCCAGGTGTCGAAACGCAGATACCCCCGGATGTCGGCGCCGTGGGTGAACAGGTCACAGAACTCGACGGCGTGCTCGGGGAACTCCTCGCGGCCGTGCGCGAGGTCCATGTCGGAGTAGACGATGTCGTGCTCGTCGAAGAACGCCTCCAACTGGGCGGCGTCCTCGTCGACGAGCTCGGCGACGCGGTCGGAGGTCTCGATGATCGCGTCCTGGTCGAGCCCGGCCTCGCGAAGCGCCTGCTGGGTCCGCTGGTCGAAGTGCATGCGCGGGGCTTGGGCTTCGGGTCTGTTGAGTCTGACTAGTCGTCGATCGCCGCTCCACCCTCGGATCGGCCGTCAGCCGGGTCCAAAGGATTAGAGGGGGCGGCCCTATAGGGGTGGTATGCAGCGAGATCCGGTCGACCGCGAGTCGCGCGACTCGCGGGACCTCTACGACATCGCGACCTGGGAGAAGCGGTCGGCGGTCGATGCCTTCTCGGCGTGGCTCTATCGCGCCGGCGTCGCGGGCGCGAAGGCGTTGATCGTCCTGCTCGCCGCGCTCTTCCTGCTCGCACAGCTCGTCCTCGGGGGGCTCGGGGCGGTCGCCGACCCCTTCGTCGGGGTGCTCGTGCTCCTCTCGGTGGTGCCCGCCTTCGCCATCGCGGCCTACGTCTGGTATATCGACATCACCACCGGGGAGCCCCTGTCGCTGCTCGTCGCGACGTTCCTGCTCTCGATCCTCTTCGCGATGTTCGCCGCGGTGATCAACTCCATCGGGATGCTCCCGTTCGGCGCGATCGTCGCCGTCACCGAGGCGGTCGCCCCCGGAGCCACGGAGGTCGCGACCTTCGTCGCGCTCTCGCTCTTTTTCTTCCTCGTGGTCGGCCCCGTCGAGGAGACCGTCAAGCTGCTCGCGATACGGCTCTACGCCTACCGCGACGTCCGCTTCGACGCCGTCATCGACGGGGCGGTCTACGGCGCCGCCGCCGGGCTGGGCTTCGCGACCATCGAGAACGCGCTGTACATCACTCAAGGGCTCGAAGCCGGCGTCGCGGGCACCGAAGTGATCGGCGCGGCGGGTGACACCGCCGCCGTCCGCGCGCTCGCGGGGCCGGGTCACGTGCTCTACTCGGCGATCGCGGGCTTCTATCTGGGTCTCGCGAAGTTCAACCGCGAACACGCCGGTCCGATCGTGGTCAAGGGGTTGTTGATCGCCGCCGTCTTCCACGCGCTGTACAACACCCTCTCGGGGGTCGTCCCCGGCGCGCTCGTCGGCGCGGCGACCTGGATCACGCCCGCCGTCGCGCTGATCGGCTTCATCGTCGTCTACGACGCGATCGTCGCGTACTTCCTCTACCGGAAGCTCGCGGGCTACCGCCGGGCCTACGACGCGGCCGGGGTCAGGGGGGACGAGGGCGACCTGACGCCCGAGCTCACGGAGTTCGATCCCTGACGCTGGCCGCCCTCACGACCGCCGTGAGCGGCTTGCGGAGTCGCGACGCGGTCCGGGGATTCGAAGGAAGAGACCGGTCAGTCACTGCTCACCAGCGTATACGCACCCAGTTCGGTGAGTGCAAGCGCACCGAGGACCCCGATCCGGTCCGTCCGGCGGGGGTTCACGGCATCGCTGCCGGGCGGCGAGAGCAACGATTCGTCGAGACTCAGTAGTATTAGCGCCCCGAGCCCGATGACGACGAACCCGATCCCCCATTTCGTTTCCCGGTCCATGTATGGAATCTATTCGACTCGCTTCTTCAATGTAGTGGCCGAAAAGGGAACGTACGATCCTCTCTCGACTCAATACGGAGCGCTAACCCGCTCGACGTATTTGGCGATCACGTCCGCTTCGAGGTGAACGGGGTCGCCGACCGCCTTTCCCGACAGCGTCGTCTCCTCGTAGGTCGTCGGGATGATCGCGACCGAGAACTCCCCCTCCGAGAGGTCCGCGACGGTGAGGCTGATGCCGTCCACGGTGATGGAGCCCTTCTCGACGACGTAGTTCGTGAGGTCGTCGGGCAGCGAAAAAACGAAGCGCCAGTCCTCGCCGACCTCCTCGACCTCCCGGACCTCGCCGACGCCGTCGACGTGACCCTGGACGACGTGGCCGTCGAACCGGCCGTCGGCGGCCATCGCGCGTTCGAGGTTCACCCGCTCGTCCTCCCGGAGCTCGCCTAGGTAGGTCCGCGAGACGGTCTCGCTCGCGAGGAAGACGGAGAACCACTCCTGACTGTGCTCCTCGACGGTCAGGCAGGCGCCGTTGACGCTCACGCTCTGGCCGCCATCGAGCTCGCCCGCGAACGGGCAGGCGAGCCGCAGTCGGAGCCCGTCGTCGGTCTCGGTCCTCGCGAGGACCTCGCCGGTCGCCTCGACGATCCCGGTGAACATACCGGGCCTACCCGCTCGGTCGGCAAACGGGTTCCGGCTCGCGCCTAGTCGTCGTTCTCGCGGCGCTCCGAGAGCTGCTCCCAGATCTCGGTGCAGCCCGACCCGTCGTCGATGTCGTCGAGGTAGTCGCCGTCCTCGTCCTCGCTCTTGCCCTCGGGCTCCGGGTCGGCGTCGTCGGCCTCCGCCCCGGTGACCTCGGTCATCGTTCGGCCCCCGGGCGGTCCGTGCGGTCGGTCGGGTAACGATGCGTCGCCGTCGTGGTGTCGTTTCGGTCGGTCATGGCTGTATCGTCTCCGTCGATCGCGTCGCGTCCACGAACAGTCCGTCGCGCAGCATCGGCACCGCCCCGCAGACGTCCGGTTTCGCACAGTGTTCCACGTCGTCCCGGCTCCCCTTCCCGATCAGGAACTCGCCGGTGTCTGACCCGAGGAACAGCTCCTCGGGGTCCGCCTCGAAGCCGAGTTCGGGCGGTTCGCGGCCGAGCTCCTCGGCGAACCGGCGCTCGATCCGGGCCGCGGCGTAGTCGTCCTCGGGGGCGTACTCGCCGCGCCGGCGGGCGGGGACGACCCACACTCGCGTGTCCTCGGGGAGCCGGTCGACGGCCGCCCGCGCCAGCGCCGACTCGTTGACCGTCGAGCCCATGAACACGTGGCCCGCGCCGTCGACCCGGTTCACGCACTTGGTCCCGTTCGTCGTCTGGACCGCGACGTCGCGGCCCGCGACCTCCTCGCTTCGCTCGCGGATCGCGAGCGGCGAGTTGCCGAAGTCGAACCCCTCGACGCGCTCGCCGTGGTGCTCGCCGGCCGTGAGCGGCTCGTCGGCCGCGTTGCCGTCCGCGACCGGCCGCACCCCGCTCGCGCCACACGCGAGCAGCGTCGCGACGGTCGCGCTCGCGCGCAGCGCGTCGACGACGACGACGGCGTCCTCTGGCCCGACGGTCGACTCGACGTCGGGAAGCGGGCAGCGTTCGACCTCCATCAGTACATCTGGCTCGGGTCGTTGTACCACTTGAACTCGAGCAGGTTGTTCGAGGGGTCCTGGAGGAAGAACGTCCGGTGTTCGTCGGTCTCGCCCTCGAAGCGGATCATCGGCTCCTGGAAGAACGGCAGGTCGTGGGTCCGGGCGTTGTCCAGGATCGCCTCGAAGTCCGACTCGTCGGTGACGGTCACGCCGAAGTGGCGCGGGTACATCGTCACGTCGTCGTCGATCTCCTCCTCGCTCGTCTTGTGGCAGACGATCTGGTCGCCGTAGAAGTCCATCGTCAGCCGGTCGTCGTACTTGCGGCCCGTTTCAGCGTTCAGCCCGTCGATGTAGAACGATTCGGCTCGTTCGAGGTCGTGCGACGGGATCGCCAGGTGGAAGATGTGGTCGTTCTCAATCATCGGTTTCGATCCCCGCGAGTTCGGTCGTCGCCTCGGTTCTGTCGACCCCGGTCTCGGGGTGGAACGTCTCGACGGTGTCGCCGCGCAGCCCCCGCCTGAGCGTCTCCAGGGGGATCACGTCGTCCAGGCGGACGTTCCCGAGGTTGACCTCGGGTCCGAACCGCTCGACGAACCAGGCCTGCTGTTCCGTCTGGGGCGCCTCGAAGACGATCGAGTCGGCGCCGAGCCGCTCGGCGGTGTGCTCGATCAGGCCGGCCTTGACGTCGCCGTCGTCGCCGTAGACGCCGGTGTCGCCGCCGGCACGGCCCTCCATGATGACCTTCCAGGCGCCCGCCTCGCGCTCGCGCTCGGCGCGCCCGCCCCACTCCTCGAGCGTGAGCTCCTCGTCGGCGTCCTTCCGGCCGACCTCCGAGAGCACGGTGAACTCCTCGGAGAGCCGGTCGACGTAGCCGCATTTCTCCTCGTGTTCGAGGTCGATCACGCCGGTCGAGACCTCGACGTGCTCGACGCCGAGCTCCGAGAGCTCCTCGACCATCGCGTCGAAGCGGCCCTGGCGGATCGTCACCTCGAACAACGTCCCGCCGAAGTAGACCGGGATGTCGCGGCGCTGGTAGAGGGCGATCTTCTCCTCGAGGCGGTCGGCGACGTAGCCGGTCCCCCAGCCCAGCTTCACGATGTCGACGAACTCCTCACATACCTCGAGGCGGTCGCGTACCTCGTCAACCCCGACGCCGTCGTCGAGCGCGTGGGTGATCCCCTCCTCGCGGGGCTTCGCCGATCGGTCGGGTGTGTCGAGGAAGTCGAGCACGCGCGATCACCGTCCTCCCGGTCGGTTCCGGTGGGAGTCGTCGCCCGCCGAACGGCCCCAGGCGGCCCGTTCGCTCGATCCCGCTGTGCTCCGGTCCGTGGTGTGATCCGATCTGTGGTCTCTCATGTTCAGCCCATGACTTCAGAGCGGTCCAGGAGTCCCTACTCGGTTTTCAAAGGACGAGATAGAAGACCCCTGATATGTTTCCGTCTGAGTCGGATAAGTATATATTCGACTACGAGGTACCTATGGTGCCTTACTCTGCAAGCGGGTTTTATGATGAGTATAATTCTTCGATGCGGGCACCGGCGGGGTTTTACCGTTCGGCGCGCTACCCGGCGCATGAAGCTCCCCGGAATCCTGACCATGATCCAGATGGGGTCGGGGCTGGTCTTCGCCATCCCGCTGGGGCTGATCGGGTTCGAGTTCCTCGTCGCGGGCCGAACGGTCTTCGGGGCGACCTTCCTGTTCCTGGCCGCCGCGATGCTGTTCCTGCCGGAGTACGTCATGCGCCGTGTCGGCGGCCCCCGGGACTGGATCCGCGGGCTGTTGCCCTTTCGCCGTGGGGACTGAGGGGACGACGGACCGAGAAAGGAGTACGGCTACCGCTTCCGCGGAACGAGCGACCGGGGGTAGTCGGTGAGGTTCTCGAAGCCCTCCTCGCGGACGACCACGAGGTCCTCGATGCGAACTCCCCCCTCGTCGGGATCGTAGACGCCCGGTTCGATCGTCAGGACCGTCCCCGCTTCGAGCTCGTCGTCGGCCCGCAGCGACGGCGCCTCGTGGAGGCTCATGCCGACGCCGTGGCCGGTACTATGGATGAAGCCCGGCGAGCCGTCGGGCCGGAAGCCGTAGGCCCCGACTTCGGCGGCGGTCTCCTCGTGGACCGTGCTCGCGACCGTTCCGGCGCCCTCCGAGAGCGCCTCGAAGGCGGCGTCCTGGGCGCGCTCGGCGGCGATATAGGCCCGGCGCTCCCAGCCCCCCTCCGAATCGACGACGAACGTGCGCGAGAGGTCGCCGTAGTACCCCTCGGGACCGCGCGGCGAGAGGTCGAGCAGGACGGTCTCGCCGCGTTCGATCGGTAGGTCGCCGGTGAAATGGAGATCCGCACACGTCTCGCCCGCGCCGATCACGGTGTTGCCGGCCGGATCCACGCCCTCGCGGGCCATCGCGGCGTTCGCTTCACGCCGCAGGCGCTCGGTCGTCAGTGCCCCGCCGTCCCACGTCAGCGAATCGCCCTCGGCCCCCGCGGCGGCCAGCACGGTCTCCGCGCGGGCCATCCCGACCTGAGCGGCCTCCTGTACCGTCCGGAGTCGATCGATCTCCGCCTCGGTTTTTCGGACCCGCATCCGGGAGACGACGTCGGTCGATTCGAGCTCGCAGCCGGCGCGTTCGAGCCAGACCGCCGCGTCATGGGGGATCCCTTGAGGAACCAGAACGGTCCCTGAGACGAGCTCCGCGGCGCGCTCGCCCGCCGCCGTCGCCTCCTGTTCGGCCGCGCTCACGACGGTTCCGGAGAACTCCTGCTCGGCCTGCTCCTCGAACAGTCGGGGTGCACACAGGACCGCCTCGCCGTCGTAGACGAACGCGTAGTCGCGGTCGGGGCCCGAAAACCGGGTGAGATATCCGAGGTCGTCGTCGAAGCGGTCGCCGACGTGGACGAAGGCGTCGGCCCCCCTGGAATCGAGTTCCGTCTCGAGCGCCGAGAACTCCATCTAGTGGACTTCGGCCTCGGGGGCGTCGGCCTCCGCGATCAGCTCCTCGATGGGCTCATCGCGGGGCTCGTTGCAGAGCAGTACGTCGAGCGGCAGCGTCGGCGCGCCGTTGACGAGGTTCTCCATCATGACGAGCCGCTCGCGGGCCCGGCTCATCCCGACGTAGAACACGCGGCGTTCGTTGTCGGTGAGCATCGGCACGGGGCTGGTGGTCCGGGTGAACTCCTCCTCGAGGGGGACCTCCTCCTGCTCGATCGTCGCGGCCATCTGCTCGACGACCTTCTCGGTGAGGTCGGTCGCGACGAAGACGTGGTCGGCTTCGCGACCCTTCGCGGAGTGGATCGTCCCGATCCGAACCCGTTCGGGGTCCGCGCCCTCGTAGGTGCCCGTCGCGAAGTACGCCTTCATGCTCTTTCGCTGGAAGCTCGTGATCTTCCGGGACATGTCGGCCGCCGAGACGGGATCGGGGACGAACGGGGCGTGTTCACGGATCGTCTCGGGATCGATCGTGATCTCGCTCACGTCGTCGACGCCCGCGGCCTCCTGGCGCTCGTCGATCTCGTCGAAGAGGTCGTCGCGGTCGTTTGAGCTGAAGGCCGAGTCAGCGAGCATGTCCGCGAGCCGGCGAGCCTCGAGTCCGCTGATCGCCTCCTCGTCCTCGATCTTCTCGACCGCCGAGATGAACTGCTGGAGCCGGTCGGTCCACATCCGCTGGTCGGTGAGCACCCGGAAGGGCATCCCCTCGGAGATGTACTCGTCGATGAACTGGAACATCTGGTAGCGCGCGCGGAACAGCACCATCACCGTCTCCTCGGGGGTCTCGGCGACCGTCGCGCGGACGTTCCGGACCAGATCGAGCATCGAGGGGCTCTCGACGGCCTCGACGGTGCCGCCCTCCTTGCGGGGGTTGAGGTCCTTCTCCTGGCGTTTTTCGATGTGTCGGACCTCCCGGTTGACGACGTCGAGGATCCGGGAGGGCAGCCGGTAGGAGTTCGGCAGGACGTTGTCGTCGTCGACCTCGGCGTCGAGCAGGAGCGCGGGGTCCGCCCCCTGCCAGGCGTAAACGACCTGGTCGTCGTCGCCGGCGATCAGCACGCCCTTCATGTGGGGTTTCCACTCCTCGTAGACGCCGTACTGCAGCGTGGTGATGTCCTGGAACTCGTCGATCACCAGGTAGTCGACGTTCGGCACGAGCGAGCGCTGCTGGACGCGTTCGAGCATGTCCGCGAAGCCGATGACGCCCTCCTCGCCCTTGTACGAGCGCCAGGCGCGGATCGCCTCGGGGATGTCGACCCGATCGTCGTCGCTGGGCCACGTCGGGGTGTACTTGTTGCCCGACATCGAGTTCTCGTCGATCTCCGGCGGCAGGCGGACCTCCTCGTCGTCCCACTGGAAGGGGACGTCGTACCAGTCGGCGACCTCCCTGTGGGTGCGCTGGAGCCACTGGCTGGTGGCGATGATCTTGTTGCCGAGCGTCGTCGAGCGGGCGGTCCGGCGCCCGGCGCCGCTGTACTCGTCCTCGAACTCGAGCCCGTAGGACTCGCAGAACTCCTTTTTCTGCTTCTCGCCCACGACGTCGCCCCGCGAGAGGTCGAGCAGCTCGTAGGCCTTCGCGTGCATCGTACAGACGTTGCCCTGCAGGCTCCGCGGCGAGATGTCGAGGCGCTCGGCCAGCCGCTCGCGGATCTCGGCGGCGGCGGCGCGGGTGTACGAGACGACCAGCACGTCGTTGACGGCGACCGAGTCGTCCTCGAGGATCTCCTCGACGCGATCGAGGAGCGCCGTCGTCTTCCCGCTGCCGGGCCCACCGAACAGCCGGGTGACCTGTGTGTCAGCCATTGCACGTAGTCACGAGCCAATACCTGATAAGCCCCGTGGGTTCGGGCCGCTATCCGCCCCGCGAGGAACGGGCCTTTCGTATCTCTGCGCCGTCGCGGATCAGGTCCTCGCAGTCCGGACAGACGCGCGGTGCGTCGACGTCCGCCGGCGTGAACACCCGGACGTACGCCTCGGTCACGAACGAGCCACAGTTCTGGCACTCCGGCATTTGGTGCGTTCTCACGCAGCACGGACAATAAATCGTTCCGTTCGCGGACCCTACCGCGGCTCCCACCCACAGACCGTACAGCCCGAGGCCTCCTGGTCGTGAAGCCCCCCGCAGTCGGGACACTGCTTCTTGTTGTAGTCGGTCTCCCACCCCGCAGGTCCCGTCTCGTGTCCCCGCTGGGACAGGAACTGGTCGAACATCTCGTCTTGGTCGGGTGCGGTAGCCATACACGACCCATTATGACATGGTATCACATAACGCTTCGGGTCGGACAGGGGATTTATATCGGGCGCCCGTAGGAGGGGTATGACCGATTCTCCGCTGGAACACGTGAGCAGGGAGCCGGAAGCGGGCGACGGCCCGACACCCGCCCTCGTCCTGATCCACGGTCGCGGGACGAACGAGCGCGACCTCCTGCCGCTGGCCGAACGGCTCCCCGACGAGCTGCACGTCCTCAGCGTCCGGGCGCCCGACCGCCTGCAGGGCGGGTATACGTGGTACGAGCTCGACCTCTCGGCGGGCGGGCTCCACGCAAGCGAGCCCCACGCCGAGGAGTTCCGCCGGAGCCTCGATCTCGTCCACGAGTTCGTCGAGTGGGCGATCGGCGAGTACGCGATCGACCCCGAGCGGGTCGGGCTGCTGGGCTTCAGCCAGGGGGCGATCACGAGCCTCGCGGCGCTCTGTGAACGGCCCGAGCGCTACGCGTGGGTCGTCGCGCTGAACGGCTATCTCGCCGCCTCACACGAGGACCGAGTGGAGGCGGCGGGCGGCAAACCGGTGTTCGTCGGGGCGGGCGAGGCCGACCAGATCATCCCGGCCGAGCGAGCCCAACGGGCCGCCGAGCTGCTCTCGGAGGCCGGCGCCGACGTGACCCACGAGGTCTACCCCGTGGGCCACGGCACCCATCCCGAGGAGGTCGCCGACGTCGAGGAGTGGCTGCGCGAGCGGCTCCGCTCAGCGTAGTCCCCGTATCACGAGCACGAGCCCCATGAGGGCGCCGAAGGCGACGAGGCCGATTCCGGCGGCCCCCAGTAGCTCGGTGCTGGTGTAGTCGGGGAGGCGGTAGCCGTACTCCATGACGGCCGCCGAGACCAGAAGCGAGAGCCCCGCACCGAAGATCGTGGTCGCGAGGTCGACGCCGAACGGGCTGCCGATGTCGGGCATGAACCCATATCACCGATCCGGACGGTTAACTCCGGGGCCGGCAGTCGCGGCCGGCTTCAGAGGTCGTAGAGTTCGCCGTACTTCTCGGTCACGTACTCGAGGAAGTAGTCGGCCGTGAAGGCCTCGCCGGTGGCCTCCTCGATCAGCTCGGGGGTGGTGTACCGGCTGCCGTGGCGATGGACGGTCTCGACGAGCCAGTCGCGAAGCGGGTCGAACTCGCCCTCGCGGATCCGTCCCTCGAGGTCGTCGATCTCCTCCTCGGCGCTCGCGTACAGCTGGGCGGCCAGCACGCTGCCCAGCGAGTAGGTCGGGAAGTAGCCGAAGGAGCCGTGGCTCCAGTGGATGTCCTGCAAGCATCCCTCGGAATCGGTCTCCGGGCGGACGCCGAGATACTCCTCTATCCGGTCGTTCCAGGCCTCGGGCACCTCCTCGACCGAGAGCTCGCCCTCGATCAGCTCGCGCTCGATCTCGAACCGGAGGACGATGTGCATGTGGTAGGTCAGCTCGTCCGCCTCCACGCGAATGAGGTTGTCATCGTACACCTGATTCGCGGCCTCGTAGGCCTCCTCGACGCTCGCGTCGACCTGCGGGAACCGCTTCTCGACCCGCGGGAGGAACTGCTCCCAGAACGCCCGTGACCGACCGACATGGTTCTCCCAGAGCCGGGATTGGGACTCGTGAACCGTCAGATCGCGTGAGTCGCCAAGCGGGGTGGCGTAGTGTTCGTCGGGCAGTCCTAAGGTATAGGTGGCGTGGCCGAACTCGTGGATCGTGCTGGTCAGCCCCCCGAGGAGATCCGTCTCGTCGAAGCGGGTCGTCACGCGCGCGTCGAACTGGTTGCCCGTCGAGAACGGGTGGGGCGCGGTGTCGAGGCGGCCCCGGTCCCAGTCGTATCCGAGGGTGTCGAGCGCGTCGCGGGCCAGCTCCTCCTGGGTCTCGGGGTCGAACTCGCCCGAGAAGGCGTCGGTCGCGAGCTCCGCCTCGGAGTCCGCGACCGAATCGATCAGGGGGACGAGCTCCTCGCGCAGCCGCGCCAGCATCTCCTCGGCTTTCTCGAGCTCGATGTACGGCTCGTAGTCGGCGAACAGCACCGCGTAGGGATCCGCGTCGGGGTCGATATGGTGGGCGTACTCCTTTTTAAGCTCGATCAGCTCCCCGAGGATCGGCGCGAAGATCGAGAAGTCGTCCTCGGCTTTCGCCTCCTTCCACTCGGGCAGCGCCTCGGAGGTCGTCCGGGAGATCTCCTCGACGAGCTCGGTCGGGACGCGGGTCTTCCGCTCGTACTGGCGGCGGATCTCGCGGACGACCGCCTCCTGCTCGGCGTCGAGGTCGGCGGCGTCGAGCTCGTCGAGATACTCGCCCATCTCCTCGTCGGTGAACTCCTCGTGGATCACCGCCGAGAGGGTCGAAAGCTGCTGGGAGCGGGCCTCGATCCCGTCGTCGGGCATCTTGACCTCCTGGTCCCACTGCAGGACGCTCGCGCCCGCCCCGAGGTTCTCGATGCGCCGTACCTTCCCGAGGAACTGTTCGTAGGTGTCCGATTGGGTGGTGGACTGTGCCATACCTTCGGTTCGAAACCCGCGACCAAGAACTCGGTGGTCGCGGCGAGCGGGTCAGTTCAGGAGGCCGAGCACGCCGTCGGCGTCCCCGTTCGTCTCCTCGTCTTCGTCCTCGCTGTCGGCCGCATCGTCCTCTCCGTCGTCCGTCCCGGTCTCGTCGTCCGCGTCGTCGGTGTTCTGCTCGTTCTCCCCGTCAGGAGCGTCCTGTTCCTCGGCGCCATCGCCTTCATCGTCTTCCGCGGGTGACTCCTCGTTCGCATCGTCGTCATCCCCGGCGTCAGCGTCGCCGTCGCTCACGCCGCCGTCGTCATTTCCCGATTCGTCCTCGTCGTCCGCTCCACCGTCATCGTCAGCCCCGCTCGCCTCGTCGGTTCCGTCCTCTGCTCCGTTGGCGTCATCGCCCTCGGAGCCGTCGTCATTTCCCGAACCAGCCTCGTCCTCGTCGCTGCCGTCTTCGTCGTCAGCAGCGGCCTCGTCGTCCCCATCCCCGTCACCGAAGCCTGGGAGTATCCCGTCCTCGTCGTCCTGGCTGTCGGTCTCGTCGCCATCCTCATTTCCCGAATCGTCCTCCTCGACTGGGTCCTCGTCGTCGGTAGCGTCCTCGTCAGATTCGCCCTCGTCGTCAGCCCCGTCGGTCTCCTCTACGTCGCCATCGCCGTCCGCATCGCCAGCCTCGTCGTCGCCATCGGAGCCGTCGTCATTTCCCGAACCAGCCCCGTTGTCAGCGTCCTGGTCGCCTCCACCGGCGTCCTGTTCGTTCTCATTATCGGCGTCGGCAGCGCCATCGTCAGTCGTGTCCTGCTCGCCTTCGTCGGTGCCGTCATCTCCTGCTCCATTAGCAGGAGCGTCCTCATCGTCGTTTTCGGTCGGTTGGTCCTCGCCGGTATCGTCAACCGGCGGATCGTCGCCGTTAGTGTCCCCTGCGGGTTCGTCGTCACCGTTCGTGTCGTTGGCATCGTCCCCGTTATCGCCGTCCTCGCCGGCACCGATGTCGTCCGCATCATCTGCACCATTGTCCGCGTCATCGGCGCCGTTGTCCACTTCGTCGGGGTCAGTTGGGGCATCCTCGCCCGTGGTGCCTTCCTCTTCCTCATTCGCGTCCTCGGCGTCCGTGCCGTCGTCAGTAGTCCCATTGCCAGCGTCCGCGTCGTCGGTTTCGTCGGGTCCGTCATCGTCGGTCGGCGGGGCCGAATCGTCCGCCCCGCCGTCAGCGTCAGCATCGTCCGCGTCGTCGTCGCCGCCGAAGATCGGCTCGTCGGCACCGTCGTCCCCGGTGTCGGTGGCGCCGTCATCGTCTTCGGGCGCGTCCTGCCCGTCGTCATCCGCCGGCGGGGCGGGGTCGTCCGCCGTGTCGTTGTCGGCATCGTCAGCCGGTGTCTCGTCAGCCCCGTCAGCATCGTCGTCGGCCGCATCCTCGTCCGTGGTCTCCTCGCTGTCAGCGTCCTCGGGCGGGTCTACCCCGTCATCGTCGGCGTCCGCCTCGCTATCGTCGGCCTGTTCGGCCTCGTCGTCCGCGTCCTCGTCGCCCGCGGGCTCCTCCTCGGCCGTCTCGTCGTCGAGGCCCGGTGGGTCGCCGTCCTCGTCGCCCGGGCTGTCGGTCCCGATCGGGCCGAAGTTCAGCGACGGGAACCCGAGCGTCGCGATCAGGCCGATCGCGAACAGGGCGATCCCGGCGACCAGCAGGATCTGCTGGGGACGTTTCCAGTCGCTTTCCTCGTCGCTACCGCTGTTGCTGCTGGTGTCAGACCGTGATCTCGGCGGCCCGGGGGACTGAGAGCGGCTCACGTCACCCCCGATTGGGGGCCGAGGCGCAAAGACCTGTCCTTATCCCGTTGTCAGTATCCCTCCCGGATCAGATGATCCGCTCCGCGGCCTCCCGGTAGATCTGATAACACCGCTCCAGCACCTCGATCGAGACGCTCTCCTCTTTCGTGTGGGCCTCGCCGGGCTCGGAGGCCCCGCAGATCACGCAGGCGACCCCCGCCTCGGCGAGCCAGCCCGCGTCCGTCGCGTGGGGCTTCGCGACGAGCTCCGGGGACCCCTCTTGCGCCTCGCGGGCCGCCGCGAGCACCCCTTCGGCGAACCCCTCGTCCGAACAGCGCATCGGCGGGAGATCCTGGTCGACGGCCCACTCGACCCCCTCCAACTCGCCCACCCGTTCGAGGGGTGCGCGCTCGCCGGGGACTGTGCGCTCGTCAACGGTGACCGTACAGCGCTCGGGGATCACGTTCATCGCCGAGCCGCCCCCGATCTCGGTGACGGCGACCGATCCCGAGAGACGGTTGCCCAGCACCTCGGCCGCGGGGGCCTCGAACTCCCGGACGAGGTCGACGGCCTCACAGGCCCGGTAGATCGCGTTCTCTCCGGCCTCGGGCTCGCTCGCGTGGCTCGCGGTCCCGCGGGCGGTGATCGTGCTTCCCCGCCGGCCCTTGTGGGCGACGACGACGTCCGTGACGCCGGGCTTCGAGTAGTTCGTCGAGCCCTCGCCGACGATCGCGTAGTCGGGCACGAAGCCGTTCTCGATGGCGTAGCGCGCGCCCACGCCTCCCGACTCCTCGCCGACGAAGCTCGCGAAGACGAGCTCTCCGTCGAGATCCGAGGCATCGCGAAAGGCACACATCGCCGCGGCGACGGCCCCCTTCATGTCGGCGGTCCCGCGGCTGTAGAGCCGGCCGCCGCGCTCCTCGACCAGGTACTCGCCGTTTTTCGCCTGCTCGTCGGCCGGCGGCACCACGTCGTGGTGGCCCACGAGCGCCAGCGTCGGGCCCGTCGGGTCGCCCTTTCGCGCGAGAACGTTACCCGTTCCGTCGCGGGTCACGTCGCCGTCGGCGTGCTCGCGGAGCCACGCCTCGATGAAATCGCCCGCGCTCCCCTCGTCCTCGTGGCTCGGGATCGAGACGAGCTCCCGAGTGAGAACGGGTACGTCGCTGCTCATGGACGGGGAGACGGCGCCCGCCCCCTTAGTGGCGCGGTTAGCGGTCCATCGCGTCGTCGGCGACCTCGAGGGCGCCATCGAGCGCCGCGACCGCCTCGTCGATCTCCCCTTCGGTGATCGTCAGCGGCGGCGCGACGATGAACGTGTTGATGACGTTCGCGACGTAGGTCCCCTCGTCCATCGCGGCCGCCGAGACCTCGTCGAGCACCGTCGAGCCCATCGACATCCGGTCGTCGCGGGTGCCGAAGGGGACCCGGTCGTCGGGGTCCCGCGTCAGCTCGATCCCGCGGAACAGCCCCACCCCGCGGGTGTCGCCGACGCTCGGGTGGTCCTCCTCGAGCTCCGCGAGCCGGTCGCCGAGGTACTCGCCGACCTCGCTGGATCGCTCGATCAGCCCCTCCTCCTCGTACGTTCGGAGGGCGGCGAGCCCGGCCGCACACGAGACGGGGTGGCCCGCGTAGGTGTGGCCGTGACAGAACATGTTCTCCTCGAAGTGTTCGGCGATCTCGGGGGTGACCGTCGTCGCGCCCAGCGGCGCGTACGCCCCCGAGAGCCCCTTCGACATCGCCATGACGTCGGGCTGGACGCCGAAGACGTCCGAGCCGAACCACTCGCCGGTGCGCCCGAAGCCGGCCATGACCTCGTCACAGATCAGCAGCGCGCCGTGGTCATGGGCGATCTCCTTCAGCCGGGGCAGGTACTCCTCGGGGGGAACGATCACGCCGTTCGAGCCGATGATCGGCTCGACGAGCACGGCGGCGACGGTGTCGCCCTCGAGCATCAGCATCTCGTCGATGTACTCGAGGCTCTCCATCGGGTCGAGCGTCGAGCCGTAGTCGTACGGGTCGGGCGCCTTCACCATCCCCGGGACGCCGGGTTCGGCGACCAGCCGACGGGGGTCGCCCGTCGCGCTGATCGAGCCGTAGGTCGCGCCGTGATACGAGCGGTAGCGCGAGAGGATCTTGTCCTTGCCCGTGTACATCCGGGCGATCTTGATGGCGGCCTCGACGGCCTCGGTGCCGCTAGTCGAGAAGAAGGTCTTCGTGAGGTCGCCGGGCGTGACCTCCGCGAGCTTCTCGCCGAGCTGCGCGCGGGCCTCGGTCGCGAAGCCCGGCGCGAAGTAGGCGCCCTCCTCGGCCTGCTCGGCCATCGCCTCGCTGACGGCCTCGGCGGAGTGTCCGAGGTTCGTACACATCAACTGTCCGGAGAAGTCGATGTACTCGTTTCCGCTGGCGTCGGTGAAACGGACGCCCTCGCCGCCGGTCACCTCCGTCGGGTCGACCTCGGACTGATAGGCCCAGGTGCCGAAGACGTACTCCTCGTCCAGTCGCTCTGTCTCGGTTCGGTCGTTCGTGGGGTCGGGATCACCCATATGACTTCGTCATCGTCAGGCCGACCGAATAACCCCTTCGCAGTCGCACGCCGCCCGATCACTCCGACAGCTCGTCGACGTTCTCGCGGTACGCCCGAACGTGGTCGCGGGCCCGCCGGAGGTGGTCGCGGATCTCCTCGTCGTCGCCCGACTGCGAGGTGGCCGAGGAGCCCCCTTCCCCGTAGCCCTCCTGGAGCCGTACGAGCTCGTCGTGGATCGAATCGAGGTGCTCGGGCTTGGGCTCGTTTCCCTCCTCGTCGAGCTGGTCGAGGGCCTGCGTGAGGCTGTTCAGGGACTCGTTCAGCTCGCCGGTGTCGGCCTCGCGGGCGTGCTGGAGCTCCGTGCGCACCTGGTCGAGGTCGGGATCGCTCACGAGTGGTTCTCCTCCAGGTGCTCGACGATCTCGTCGCTGCCGTAGAGCGCCTCGCCACACTCCGTATCGACGAGGAACGGGATCTGGTCCTCGCCGCCGATCGCCTCCATTGCCCCCTTCGCCGTCTCGTTTTTCACCTCGCCCTCGGCCAGCCGCGGGTTGTGCGCGACGTACGAGAGCCCCAGCTCGCTCAGCGCCTCGCGAACGTCCGCCGAGTTCGGGCAGTCCTCCGCCTGGTAGAGTTCGAGCATCGTCGTTCCGTACGCCGCCCGTCCCCGTGAGCGTGGTGCCGTCTCCTGCGTGGCGGTACCAACCACTATCACGATGGGACCCCTCTCCGGGTGTATGAACGACGACGAAGGGGGCGAGGGGAGCGTGACCGTCGAGGCCACCGACTGGGACGCGGTCACGGCCGAGCTCGAGCGCTTCTGCGAGTCGGGGACCTACCACACCGACAGCGACGTGGCGAGCTGTACGGTCGGCGACGCGACGTTCGAGGTCTATGCGAACGGCCGGGTCGAGGGCGCGATGCCGCTGCACGAGCTCGACGGCGAGGCCGAGACGCTGACGTTCGACCACGGCGAGGGGACGATCACCGCCGAGGGCGAGGGAGTGAGCTACACGTTCCGGCGGCCCTGAGGCCAGAACCCCGATCCCAACACACCATACTTATCGACTGATGGAGGGTTCTTATGCTATCGCGCCACAACCGGGGCGTGACATCCAGAAGAACGGTCATCACGTCGATGGTTGGACTGGCATCCGTCGGTTTAGTTGGTACGGCAAGCGCCGACGAACGAGCGAACGACACTCCGTCGGCCGATGAATTGAACGCGGAGATCAGACGGACCTTCAAGGCAGGAGACACGGATAGGGTTCGGCGGCTGCTCGAAGGTCAGGAATTGGAGTACGACCTGACGACGACCACGGTAACGGAACCGGAGCCCGCGAGCGACGCGGATTTCGGCATTCAGAGCCGGTACTCCGAGAGTAACTCCGAACTCAGCACTGTCGTCACCAGCGCAACCAGGAATAACTGTGTCTGGTTTACTGTCAACATGAGCCTTGACAGTACACACAACCGGTTCAGAAACGCGCGCCATGTCGATGACGTCGTTGGGATCGGATTCAACGACGACCATTGGTCGATCATCGGCCAGCCGTATATTTCCGTTACTGATGATTACGACGTCCACTCTGCGGATTTCTACTCAGATAGTCTGAGCCAGGGCGGCCTCGCTGGCCTTGTCGATCTCAGAGAGGCGGGCCAAGGACCTTTTCCTGACCGGCTCCCTGAACAAGCCTACGTGACCTTACAGGCGCAGCTACAGAATCTCGATGACGTTCCAGGGACGCTTTGGGGTTCGTACGAGCATACATGGGCATCTACCTCCTTCGGATCAATTTCCAGTATATCTGGTGGTACGGGTCCTCTTTCCGTGGATTTGAGTGTAGCATCAACAGCCTGGGATATAGCGGATCCTGCTGACCCTAAAAGAGCCCTCTAAGAACGACTATCTATACGGAATGATCCCCCGTTCCCGCGAATTGTTTAGTATTCTCAGACCTGAGCCATTAGATGGCTGACTTCGGGCCTATCATCAGCAACATTTTACTGAGTGATTTTCGACTATTCGGCGGATCAGTATATATACTCGCTCACGAGATGTACTACGATGTATATCGGAAGGCCGACTAGGACTGCCAGAACTGGTAGAATGACGATATCGACGTCATCAGCTTCAAGCGTGAAAACTAGCGTCGCCAACATATATGCGATGATTGCGAGGAACCACTCCGATCTATCCATACACATCCGAACTACGCTGCCAATATAAATTCAACGAATAAATTCTGGATAATATACTTGGCTGCTGATTTATAACTTCTTGGCTCGTATCTGGTCTCGACCGACCACACAGACCTCTTTCGATGAAATACCCTTATCAACGGTCCGGCTGTTAGGGGAGGTATGAAGATTCTCCCGGACACCAGCGTCGTCATCGACGGGCGCGTCTCCACGCGGGTCCGCGACGGTGAGTTCGCCGGCGCGACCGTGCTCGTCCCCGAGGCGGTCGTCGGCGAGCTCGAACACCAGGCAAACGAGGGCATCGACAGCGGGTGGAACGGTCTCGAGGAGCTGAAGACGCTCGCGGAGCTCGCCGACGCCGGCGAGATCGAACTCGAATACGTGGGCCGGCGCCCCGACGCGATCGAGAAGGGGCAGGCCGCCGAGGGCGAGATCGACGCCCTCATTCGGGATCTGGCGGCCGATCACGAGGCGACGTTCGTCACCAGCGACATCGTCCAGAGCGAGGTCGCCGAGGCCAAGGGCCTGGACGTCGAGTACATCTCGCCCGAGGTCGAGGACGTCGGCACCCTCGAGATCGAGGAGTTCTTCGACGAGACGACGATGAGCGTCCACCTCAAGGCCGGGGTGGCGCCGATGGCCAAACGCGGCGACGTCGGCGAGATGAGCTTCGAACGGGTTCGCGAGGAGGTCCAGACCGAGGAGGACCTCGAGGAGATCGCCCGCGAGATCGAGAACGGCGCCAAACAGTCCTCCGATGGCTTCATCGAGCTCTCGGAGCCGGGCATGAAGATCGTCCAGTTCCGCGACTACCGGATCGCGATCGCCCGCCCACCCTTTGCGGACGGGATCGAGATCACGGCGGTCCGCCCGCTGGTCAAGACCGACCTCGACGACTACGAGTCGGCCGACGAGCTGCGCGAGCGGATGCTCGAACGCCAGCGCGGCATTCTGATCTCGGGCTCGCCCGGCGCGGGGAAGTCGACCTTCGCGCAGGCGGTCGCCGAGTTCCTCAACGACTCGGGCTACTCGGTGAAGACCATGGAGAAACCGCGCGACCTGCAGGTCGGTCCCGAGGTCACCCAGTACACGGAGCTGGGAGGCTCGATGGCCAAGACCGCCGATTCCTTACTTATGGTCCGGCCCGACTACACCATCTACGACGAGGTCAGGAAGACCGACGACTTCGAGGTGTTCGCGGACATGCGGCTGGCGGGCGTGGGCATGATCGGCGTCGTCCACGCGACCCGCGCGATCGACGCCCTCCAGCGGTTAGTTGGCAGGGTCGAGCTGGGAATGATCCCGCAGGTCGTCGACACGGTGGTGTACATCGAGGCCGGGGAGGTCCACACGGTCTACGACGTCACGACGGAGGTGAAGGTGCCCGCCGGGCTTACCGAGGAGGACCTCGCGCGGCCCGTCATCGTCATCGAGGACTTCGAGACGGGCACGCCGGCCTACGAGATCTACACGTTCAACCGCCAGGTCGTGACCGTCCCGCTCGAGGACGGCGAGGAGAGCGAGGGCGGCGTCGACCGGATCGCCCGCCAGGAGATCGAGCGCGAGATCCGCTCGATCGCCCAGGGCTACGTCGACGTCGAGCTCCGGGGCTCGAACACGGCGGTCGTCTACGTCGAGGACGACGACATCTCGAGCGTGATCGGCAAGGGCGGCGGCCGGATCACCGACGTCGAGAACAGGTTGGGGATCGACATCGACGTACGCACCCACGACGAGAACCCCAACTCCGGGGGCCCCTCGGGCGGCGGTGGTTCCTCGGGCCAGGAACGCGGCCAGATCGTCACCCCCGACATCACCTCGCGACACATCCGGCTCAACGTCGACGACGCCCAAGCGGGCCAGACGGTCGAGGTCAAGGCCGGCGAGGAGTACCTCTTCACCGCGACCGTCGGGCGCGGCGGCGACATCCAGGTCTCACGGGGTAGTGCCATCGCCGAGGAACTGGAACGGGCGATCGACAGGAGTCAACAGATCACCGTCGTCGGCGCCTGATCGACGGTAATCATCGACCGCTGCGGTTTTTTCGAGGAATTTTTCGCGCGATCGGAGCACGAGCGCTTCGCTCGATACAACCCGGTCCCTCGGGAAAGTACGACAGACACAGAAACGAGCGGGCTCGTGAACGAAGCGGCGATGGGAGCCCCGGATCGGGCGGCCGGCCCGCTCACGGGCCGGGGTGGGCCTGGGTGGGTCGTCCGGTTACTCGGCGCAGCAGGCCTCGTCGGGGCCGCCGTCGGCGACGATCGCCTGCTCGTCGAGGGTGTAGAGGTTCTGTCGGGCGTCGGCGAAGTAGATGTCCTCGTCGACGATCTCGATCTCCTGGAGGCGTTCGAGCGCGTAGCGCACCGTGCGTGCCGAGAGCATCGACTCGTTGACGATCTGCTTCTGGGTGAGCGACCCGTTGTACTCGAGCACCTTGAAGACGAGTTTCGCGCTCGGAGGAAGGTCCTCTATGGAGTCCGCGTCTGTTCCAGTCATCACTACGAATCGAAACGCGCCACGAGTATAAAGGTTGAGCATCCGTCCCACACGGTCGGTTCCGGTCCGCTGGACGGCTTTCGGACGATGGGGGATGCGTAAACGAACGGCTTTTGAGCCCCGGCAGCCGAACGTTTCGTATGGCAACCGAAGCGGTCGAACAGCGCGCGTCCCACATCCGGTCGGTGACGGTCACCGCGGCCTGCTCGCTCGCGGGGATCGGGGCGGGGGTCGCCTCCGCCGCGCTCGCGAGCGACGCGGCCGACCCCATCGCCCTCGTGGTGCTCGCCGCGCTCGTCTTCGTTCAGTTCCCCCTCCTCAAGGGAGTGGGGATCGTCGAGGAGTTCTCGATGAAGGACAAACTGTTCATCGGCTTCATGACGTTCTGTCTCTGGTTCGTCACTTGGGGCATCCTGCTCACCACCGGGGTCACGTTCTGAGATGGCCGACGACAGCATCGCCGTCGTCGACCTCGACAGGTGTCAGCCCGACCGCTGTAGCTACGAGTGTGCGAACTACTGTCCGCCCAACCGAACGGGCAAGGAGTGCATCACCCAGCGCGGCGAGGACGCGGAAGAGGGCGGGCCCGACCAGATCCGGATCTCCGAGGAGATCTGTCTCGGCGAGACCTGCGGTATCTGCGTCGAGAAGTGTCCGTTCGACGCGATCGAGATCATCAACCTGCCCCAGGAGCTCCAGGACGAGCCGGTCCACCGCTACGGGGAGAACGCCTTTTCGCTCTATGGCCTGCCGATCCCGATCGAGGGCCAGGTCACCGGGATCCTGGGTCCCAACGGGATCGGGAAGTCGACCGCGGTGAACATCCTCGCGGGCGAGCTCACCCCGAACCTCGGGCAGCACGAGGAGCCGCCGGGCTGGGACGCCGTGCTCGACGCCTACCGGGGCACCGAGCTCCAGGACTACATCCGCGAGGTCCGCGACGGCGAGGTTTCGGTCGCTCGCAAACCCCAGTACGTCGATCAGATCCCCAAGCAGTTCGACGGCAACACCCGACAGCTGCTCGAACACACCGACGAGCGGGGCGCGCTCGACGACCTCGTCGAACGGCTCTCGATCTCCCCCGTGATGGATCAGGCGATCGACGAGCTCTCGGGCGGGGAGCTTCAACGGGTGGCGATCGCGGCGTGTCTGGCCCGCGACGCCGACTTCTACTTCCTCGACGAGATCACACCCTATCTGGACATCGGCCAGCGGGTCACCGTCGCCCGCATCGTTCGGGAGCTCGCCGAGGAGGGCGATCGATCCATGCTCGTGGTCGAACACGACCTCGCGATCCTGGACCTGCTCTGTGACAACCTCCACGTCGCCTACGGTGAGCCCGGCGCCTACGGGGTCATCACCTCGCCCAAATCGGTCAGGAACGGGATCAACGAGTACCTCGCGGGCTACCTCGACAACGAGAACATGCGGATCCGCCCGGAGGCGATCGGGTTCGAACAGCACGCCCCGCGGACGGTCTCGCGAAGCGATCCCCTGATCGAGTACCCCGAGATGGAGAAGTCCTACGGCGAGGACGCGTTCTCGCTCTCGGTCGACGGCGGCACCATCCGCGAGGAGGAGGTGCTCGGGATCGTCGGGCCCAACGGGATCGGGAAGTCCACCTTCGCGAAGCTGGTCGCCGGGAAGCTCGAACCCGACGACGGGGAGTTCGAGACCGATCTGGAAGTCGCCTACAAGCCCCAGTACATCGAGATCGACCAGCCCATGCGCGTCGACGTGTTCCTCTCGTCCATTACTGATGACTTCGGCTCCTCGCACTGGAACACCGAGATCGCGAACCCCCTTCAGCTCTCCCGCATCATGGAGCAGAACCTCAACGACCTCTCGGGCGGGGAGCGCCAGCGCGTCGCCATCGCGGCCTGTCTCTCGAAGGACGCCGACCTGTTCCTGCTCGACGAGCCCTCCGCGCATCTGGACGTCGAACAGCGGGTGCTCGCGACCCGGGCGATCCGGCGATACGCCGAGACCCAGGACGCGACCGTCATGGTCGTCGACCACGACATCTACATGATGGACCTGCTCGCCGATCGCCTGCTGGTCTTCGAGGGCGAGCCCGCCCATCACGGCCACGCGAGCCAGCCCCAGGGGATGCGCGACGGGATGAACGAGTTCCTCGCGAACCTCGACATCACCTTCCGCCGCGACGAGCGCACCGGCCGCCCGCGGATCAACAAACCCGGCAGCCAGCTCGACCGCCAGCAGAAGAAACAGGGCGAGTACTACTACGCGCCCTGACGGCCTCGCCGTGCTCGTCCCGCGACCGGTACGACCCCCGTAACACCCGGCGAAGCGGGCCGAACGGCCGAACCCTTATCCGAGCGCCCCACCTCGAAGGACCGATGGGACTCTTCGAGAAGGCGGGCCGCGAGGTCGAACGGTTCAAGCGCCAGGCCGAGTCGGCGGTCGGGGAGATGACCGACGACGGCGAGAACGACGAGCCCGCCGAGGACGACGAACTCGGCGGGGACGACAGCTCCGGCGAAGGCGACGAACCCGGGACGGAACGGGCCGACCCGGACGACGACGCCGACGGCCCGGCCTGAGAGCCGACCCGGGCCGGGATTTAAGCCCACTGCGCCCGCCCTGCCGGTATGTCAGTTCTCGACGCGTTCGACTGCTCGGGGCAGGTAGCCGTCGTCACGGGCGCGAGCCGCGGGATTGGGCGGGCGATCGCGCTCGCGCTCGCCGAGGCGGGCGCGGACGTGGTGCCCGCCGCCCGTTCGGAGGACGCGCTCGAAACCGTCGTCGAGGGTATCGAGGAACGGGGCGGCGACTCGCTTCTCCAGCCCATGGACGTCACCAGCGAGGGCGAGGTCCGCGCGCTGTTCGATCGGGTCGACGAGGAGCTGGAATCGCCCGCCGTCCTCGTGAACAACGCCGGGATCAACCCCGACGACGCCCTCGGGAAACCCGAGGCGGTCGAGATGGACGGCTACGACCGGACGCTCGACGTCAACCTCCGTGGAGCCTTCCTCTGTACGAAGGTCGCGGGCGAGGGCTCGGTGGAGTCGGTCGTCAACGTCGCGAGCGTCGGCGGCGTGGTCGGCCTGCCGCGCCAGCATCCCTACGTCGCCTCGAAACACGGCCTGGTAGGGCTCACCAAGAGCGCCGCGCTCGACTGGGCGCCCGACGTGCGGGTCAACGCCGTCGCGCCGGGCTACGTCGCGACCGAGCTGACGAAGGGGGCGATGGAGAACGAGGAGCTGAAGGAGTCGCTGCTCTCGCGCACCCCGCTGGAGCGGTTCGCCGAGCCCGAGGAGATCGCCGCGCCCGTCGTCTTCCTCGCGAGCGACGCCGCCAGCTACGTCACGGGTGCGTGTCTGAGCGCCGACGGCGGCTGGTCGGCCCAGTGACGGGGGTGCTCACTCCTCGCGGAGGATGCTCTGGATCGCCTCGACGAGCTCGCCGAAGCGGTCCATCGTCAGGTCGCCGGTCGTAACGTAGACGCCCTCCTCATCGCCGATCACGCGGACGAGATGGCCGAACTCGAAGACGCGGATGGTGTACTCGTAGTCGCCGAGCTCCGACCACTCGTAGGTGCGCTGGCTGGAGAAGCCCTGGCGCTCGTTCTCGGCGAACGCTTCGGGGTCGTTGCCGCGTTCGAGGTCATCGCGCAGGTAGAGGTGGTCGTACTCCTCGGGGGTGAAGTAGGTGACGCTGCGCAGCTCGTCGCCGACGGTGGTTCGACACGCCGATACCAGCTCGTCCGCGACTTCCTCGGATACCATATTCTCGCCTTCGGGACGACGATCCATCAACCCTTTCCTCAGAGGACCGACCGCTGACAGGTCCCACAGAGGTTCTGCTCCTTGATGTCGACCTCCCGGACGGTCGGCGAGAAGTTCATCACACAGCGGTTGTTGTCGCAGTGCTCGAGCCCCATCGTGTGGCCGATCTCGTGGACGACCTCCTTTCTGACTCTATCGCCGAAGATCTCGCTCGCGCTCCTCTCGGAGAAGCCGCCGTCGCTCGAGGTCTGGAGGCGGTAGGTGGAGATGACGCTGCCGTTGCCGTCGAGGTAGGCCAGCCCGAAGACGTAGTTGCGCCGCCGGTAGAAGAGGTCCTTCGCGGTGATCGCGATGTTCTTCTCGCCGTCGCCGATCCGGGAGGCGAGCTCGATGAACTCCTCGGCGCGGTGTTGGTTGCGGTTCGCGTCGTACGCGCCGGAGGGGATCGACTGCTCGTCGTGCACCGTCACGTCACACTCGTAGACCGACCGCAGCCCCGAGGAGGCCTCCCGTTTGACCGCGGCCGGGAGCTCCCCGATCGGCACGATGTCGACATGCATGAAAAGGGGTATGGTGTAGCGTATGATAAGTATCACGGCCATGGAACCCGCCACGGTCGCCGGTCTCGCAGACGAACTCGCCGCCTACGACGAGCTCGTCGAGGTCGGGATCGGCCGGCGGACCGACGTGGCCCGCGCGCTCGCGGACCGGGGGCGCCGGGTCACCGCGACCGACGTCCATCCTCGAGAAACCCCCGACGGCGTCCTGTTCGTCCTCGACGACGTCGTCGAGCCCGATCCGGCGATCTACGACGAGGCGGGGGCGATCTACGCGCTGAACCTCCCCCCGGAGCTGCACCGCCCGACCCGCGATCTCGCCCGCCGGGTCGACGCCGACCTGCTGTTCACGACGCTGGGCGGGGACGCTCCGGAAGTGCCGGTCTCCCGGCGCGCCCTCCCGCGGGAGACGCTGTTCGTCGCGGAGCGATAGCCCCATAGCCGACGACCCCACAGGGGTCGGTATGCACGCAGACTGCGTCGTCCTCGACGTCGACGGGGTTCTCGTCGACGTCGCCGACTCCTACCGGCGGGCGATCGTCGAGTCAGTCGAGCGCGTCTATGACGCCACCATCGAGAAGGAGGGGATCCAGGCGTTCAAGGACGCCGGCGGGTTCAACAACGACTGGGAGCTGACCGACGCGGCGGCCCTGTTCGTCCTCGCGCGCCAGGAGGGCTATCCCGAGTCCGTCGAGGGGTTCACCGACCGGATCGCGGAGCGGGGTGGCGGGCTCGACGCCGCGGAGGCCGTCGTCGAGGCGGCGCTCGCGCCCGAGGTCGCCGAGCGAGTCGCCGGGCGCTGGGATCGCGAGCGCCTCCGGGAGGTCTTCCAGTGGCTCTATCTCGGCGAGGAACTGTACCGCGAGCTCGAGGGCGAACCGCCGGGGGGCGTTCCGGACGACCACGCCGGCTTCATCCACGGCGAGCCGGTCCTGCTCAACGCGAGCACGAGGGAGTGGCTCGCGGAGCGTCCGGTGGGCGTCCTGACCGGCAGGCCGGCCGCCGAGGCGGAGATCGCCCTCTCGCGGGTCGGCCTCGCCGTCCCCGACGACCACCGGTTCACGATGGACGACTGGGGGGAGGGCAAACCCCATCCCCGGGCGCTGGTGACCCTCGCCGAGCGGTTCGAGGCCGGCTCGGTCGCGTTCGTCGGCGACACGCTCGACGACGTGCGCACGGCGACGAACGCCGCGGAGGCCGACCCCGAGCGGGAGTACCACGGCATCGGCGTCCTCACCGGCGGGCTGACCGGCGAGGAGGGCAGACGGAAGTACGAGGCGGCGGGCGCGGCGGCGGTGCTCGACTCGGTCAACGACCTGCCGGTGCTGCTCGAGTGAGCGCCCCGTCAAGCGAGCGCTCCGCCCGCCTCGGTTGCCACTCTCGGAAGCTTTAGGCCGCGTCCGTCGTCAGTTCCCGTATGCGAATCGCACTCTGTGGCGGCACCGGCGACATCGGCGCGGGGCTCGCGCTGCGCTTCGCCTGCGACACCGACCACGAGCTCCTGATCGGCTCGCGCGACCCCGAGAAGGCCCGCGCGACGGTCGAGGAGTACCGTGAAACGCTCGAAGATCGGGACCTCGAGGCGTCGATCAAGGGGTTCGACAACGCGATGGCCGCCGACCGCGCCGACGTGGTGGTGCTCGCGGTCCCGCCCTATCACGTCCGCGACACCGTCGAGTCGATCGCCGACCGGCTCGATTCTTCTACTACGCTCGTCAGCCCCGCCGTCGGGATGCAGCGCGACGATGCGGGTCTCCACTACAACCGGCCCTCGGCTGGCAGCGTGACGGCGATGGTCGCCGCGAGCGCCCCCGACGAGGTCCCGATCGTCGGGGCGTTCCACAGCCTCTCGGCGGGCAAGCTCGCGGACCTCGATCGTGAACTCTCCGAGGACACGCTGCTCGTGGGCGACGACGAGGACGGGCTCGATACCGTCGAACGGCTCGCCGAGGGGATCGAGGGGCTTCGCGCCCTCCGTGCGGGCCCGATCGCGAACGCCGCGGAGGTCGAGTCGCTGACGCCGCTGCTGATCAACCTCGCGGGGAACAACGCGGACCTCCACGACGTGGGGGTCCGCTTCGAGTAAGGGTCGGTTCTCCGTTCTACGCGCCGGCGTCCTCGAGGGCGCTCTCGAGGTCGTCGCGCTGGGTCACGCCGACGAACCGCTCGACGACGCCGTCGTCGTTCTCGACGATCAGGGTCGGCAGCGAGCGGACCTGGTACTCGTTTGCGGTCTCCTGGTCCTCGTCGACGTTGACCTTCTCGACGCTGAATCGGTCCTCCCAGTCCTCCTCGAGCTCCTCGAGGATCGGGTCCTGGGTCTTGCAGGGGCCACACCAGTCGGCGTAAAAGTCTTTCAGGGTTACAGCCATCGTTCACGATAGGCTACCCACCGGAATCGGATAAGCGTTTCCTAACCGGCGCCCCTCGCCGAGCGGGAACAGCGAAAGGTTTAGGTACCGGTACGACGCCTTCGTAATTATGAGCAGCGGACAGAACAGCGGCGGGCTGATGTCGAGCGCCGGACTGGTTCGGTACTTCGACGCCGAGGACCGCAACGCGATCACGGTCGACCCGAAGGCGGTGATGGTGTTCTGTGTCCTCTTCGGCATCTTCGTCCAGATCCTGAACGCCGTCGGCGTGTAGGCGCGAGGTTTTTGGGTCGTTCGTCTCTACTCCCCTCCATGAGTCTCGTCGCCGGCGTCCTCGCCGTCCAGGGTAACGTCTCCGAACACGCACAGGCGCTCGCCCGGGCGGGCGCCGCCTACGACACCGGGATCGAGGTCCGGGAGGTCCGCTCGTCGGGCGTCGTCCCCGACTGTGACCTCCTCTGTATGCCCGGCGGGGAGTCGACGACGATCTCCCGGCTGGTCCACGGCGAGGGGATCGCTCCCGAGATCCGCGAGCACGTCGAGCGAGGAAAGCCCCTGCTCGCGACCTGTGCGGGGCTGATCGTGGCCGGTCGGGGTAGTGACGACCGGGTCGAGACCCTCGGCCTGCTCGACGCCGAGGTCGAGCGGAACGCCTTCGGCCGGCAGGTCGACAGCTTCGAGACGAATCTGGACGTCGCGGGCCTCGACGAGCCGTTCCCGGCGGTCTTCATCCGCGCGCCGGCGGTGGTCGACGCCGGATGCGAGGTGCTCGCGACGGTCGACGATCGATCCGTGGCCGTCCGCCAGGGCCCGATCGTGGGGACGGCGTTTCATCCCGAGCTCACCGACGACCCGCGGCTCCATCGCCTCGCCCTCCTCGAGTCGCCGTCGGTCACACCGTAGGTCTTTAGGCGTCCGCGCCGTCCGAGCGGGTATGGACGCCACCATCGATTCGGTGCGTGTCGCCGGCACGCCCGACGGTCCGGTCCCCGTCGTCGTCCTCGCCGCGGAGGGCGAGGAGGACGTCCTCCCCATCTTCATCGGCTTCGAGGAGGCCAACAGCATCGCCCACGGCATGGACGCCTACGACATCGGCCGCCCGCTGACCCACGACCTCCTGCTCGACGTGATGGAGGAGCTCGGTGGGCGCATCGAGCGCGTCGAGATCACCGAGGTCAGCGGCGAGGGGACCTACATCGCGGACCTCCACCTCGAGGGACCCCGCCAGTCGCTGACCGTCGACGCCCGCCCGAGCGACTCGCTGGCGTTGGCCGCCCGAACCAACGCGCCCATCGAGCTCTCGAACGAGGTGTTCGAGCAGGGCCGCCAGGCCGGCGAGCAGTTCGAGGAGCTCGCGGACATCCGTGAGGTCGGCGAGCTCATGGGGGACGAGCCGTGAACGACGGGGGCGAGCCCGCCGACGACGTCGTCGACGAGCTCTTCGCCGTCATCGAGGACCGAAAGGCGGAGCTGCCGGAGGGCTCCTACACGGCCTCGCTGTTCACCCACGAGAAGGGGGAGAACGCGGTCCTCGAGAAGCTCGGCGAGGAGACCACGGAGGTGATCCTCGCCGCGAAGGACGACGCGAACGACGAGCTGGCCGCCGAGTCGGCCGACCTGGTCTACCATCTACTAGTTCTTTTCTCGATGAAGGACATGGATCTCGAGGACCTCCGCGCGGAGCTCGAGGAACGGCGCTAACGACGCTCGAACCGGTAGCTGACGATCTCGCTCGTCCCGTCCCACTCGAAGTCGCTCCCGTGGACGGCGACCATCCGTTCGCGGTAGGACTCGAGGTCCGCAGAGCCCTCGCGCCTCGCGTCCTCGTCGGTCAGCTCGCCCAGCGTCCGCTCCTCGACGTCGACGACCGCGAACGTCTCGTCGTCGAGCTCGAAGGTGTCGCCCTCCTCGGCGTAGCGGTTCGTCGCGCCGCGGCTGAGCTGGGTCACCTCGCCCTCCTTCACCGCGCTCTTCACGTGGTCGTTCGGCAACAGCGCGTCGGGGTCGATCTCTCCCATACCTCCTTCCAGGGGCCGGCCCGCCTTAGTCGTTCAGCACCGCGCCGATCGCGCCGGCGACCGCGCTCTCGACGGCCATCACCAGCGCGATCACCGCGGCGACGGCGAAGACGCCGAAGCCCGTGAGCGCGCCGGCCGCCCCGCCGACGGGCCCGCCCGCGAGCCCGACGACCGCGATCGCGAGCCACAGCAGCAGGCCGACGACGAGCCCGCCCAGACTGCCCGCCAATAGCCCGTGCCAGAACCCGCGCGCGAGGCCGCCGCGTGCGACGTAGCCGGCGACGAACCCGCCGACCAGCCCCGCCGTGAGCTGGCCCAGCCCCGGGATCGCGAGGCCGATCGCGCCCACGAGAAACGTCACCACGAACCCGTAACCCACCGCGCGCCAGTCCGTCATACCCTTCTGTTGGATCGGGAACGATAAAAACGCGACGACGCCAAAGCACGGCCTTTTATAGCGCGCGGGCGTATCGAGCGGTATGATTTTCGAGGACCTCCCGACGACCCCGAGATCGGAGGAACTCATCGACAAGGCGTTCTCGCGGGCGGCCCGGTCGGGGCGGGCCAAAAGCGGCGCGGAGGCCCAGCAGTCGATGCTCCAGACGGCGTCGAACATCCTCTCGGACAACCTGGAGAACGTCGTCACCTCCTGGCCCGACTTCGACCTGGTCGACCCCTTTTACTACGAGCTGGCCGACGCGCTGGTCGACGTCGACGAGCTCAGACAGAGCCTCTCGGAGGTGGGGTGGGCGAGCCGCAAGACCAAGGAGATCGGCCGGGAGTACCAGAGCAAGCTCCGGGGCGACGCCGACCTCGCACGAAAACACCGCAAGCAGGCGTTCGCGCGCCTCGCAAACGTTGTCGAGGAGGTCGAGGACGACCTCCTGATGATCGGCGAGGCCCGCGACCAGCTGCGGGACCTCCCCGACATCGACCCCGACGAGCCGGCGATCGTCGTCGCGGGCTACCCCAACGTCGGCAAGTCGACGTTCGTCAACCACGTGACGAACGCCCGCCACGAGACGGCGACCTACCCCTTCACGACCAAGGGGATCGGCGTCGGTCACCTCACGCGCGACCACATCCGCTACCAGCTCGTCGACACGCCCGGGCTGCTCGATCGCCCGCCGGAGGACCGAAACGAGATCGAGTCCCAGGCCGTGAGCGCGCTGACCCATCTGGCCGACTGCGTGCTCGTCTTCGTCGACGCCAGCGCGGCCTGTGGCTACCCGCTCGAGGCCCAGCTGACGCTCCGGGATGCGGTCGAGGCGCAGTTCGACGTGCCGGTGCTCACCGTCTGTAGCAAGGCCGACCGCTCGCGGGACATCGAGGCTGACTTCTATCTGAGCGTCGAGGAAGGGGAGGGCGTCGAGGAGCTCGTCGACGGCGCGATCGAGGCCGTCGGCTACGAGCCCGAACTGCCCTTCGAAGGATAGCGCGGCGGGTTACTCCTCTTCGTCGTCCTCGTCGTCCGCTCCGACCTCGTCCTCGAGCTCCTCGGCAGCCTCGTCGACTTGCTCGTCGAGCTCCTCACCGGCGTGCTCGACCTCCTCTGCAGCCTCGTCGGCTTCCTCCTCCAGTCGACCGGTCGTCTCCTCGACGCGGTCGTCGAGCTCCTCGGCGGTCCCGACCGCGTCCTCGGCACGCTCCTCGACGGTGTCCTGGGTACGGTCCGCGACCGACTTCACTACGTTCGCCGCCGTGCTCGTGACCCCCACCGCCGTCTCGGCGAGCAGCTCCGTGCGGTCGGTCGCCTCCGCCGCGGCGTCGTCGGTCCGCTCCGCGGTCGAGTCCGCGACCTCGCGCGTCTGTTCGCCGGCCTCGCTTGCGAGCTCCTCGGCGGTCGCGTCGGGCCCGCCGGAGACCGTATCGACGGCCTCGTTCGCGAGCTCCTCGACTGACTCGGGTTGGTTGGCGACGTACGCGAGCGCCGTCGTCACCCCCAGCAGGAACACCAGCCAGAGGAAGCTCCCGCCGCTGCCGCCGCTCTCGCTTTCCGCCGTCTCCTCGCCGTCCTCCTCGCTCTCCGACCCGTCAGTCGGTGGTTCGCTGGCCTCGAGGTCCGACTCCTCGATGGCCTCCTTGACGATCTCCTTGAGCGGCTCGCGGACGAGCTCGGTGACGGTGTTCGCGATTCGCTCCTTCCGGTCGGCCGATGGGTTCTGTTGCATGGTGGGATCCCGTCGGTCCTGTTTCTTCCGAACGGTCAAAAACGGCTTTGTCGGAACAAGTGATACGAACGGCTATCGGGCCGTCTGGTACTCCTGGAACTGCACGCGGACCTCGATCTCGCGGTCGCTGCTGTCGCCGAGGCGCTCCTCGATCCCGTCGGCGACGTCCTCCGGCGGATCGCCCTCGCCCTCGTGGGTCGCCTCGACCGTCACCGTCTCGGGCCCGGTGAACGGCGAGAGGTCGCCGTACTCCATCCGGACGGCGATCGCCTCGACGTCCTCGTGTTCGGAGAGCTCGGCGTGGACGGCTTGGTGGACCGTCCGTTCGTGGCTCACTTGGCTCGCGGTCGCGGCGCCGGCGAGCACCACCACCGAGAGCAGCAGGACGACCGCGACGACGACCCGAACGGAGCGCCACGAGCCCGCCGTCAGCGCGCGGTCGGGCCGGTAGCCGAGCGCGAACAGGACGGCCGTGCCCGAGAGGTTGATCGCCACGAGGGTGATCACCAGCAGGACGAGCGTGCCGGCGGCGATCAGGGGGTCGGCCCACGCGACGGCGATCCCGGTCGCCGCGGCCGTCGGGATCAGCGCCGCGGCGATCATCACGCCGATCAGCGACATCGGGCCCTTGGTCGTGAGCCCGAAGGCCGCGGCCGCGCCCGCCGCGGTGCCGGCGATCAGCGCGAGCAGCGTCGGCGAGACCCGGACCCCGATCAGCTCGATCGAGCCGAGCGCGAGCTCGGGCTGGGCGAACAGCCCCCAGCGGACGAGCCCCGCCAGCGCGGCCGCGCCGGCGACCGCCGCCACGAGCCCCATCGCCTGTAGGCGGATGCTCGCGGCGAGCATCTCACGGTCGCCGAGCACCGCCCCCACGCTCGCGGTGAGCGCGGGCCCGACGATCGGCGCGATCACCATCGAGCCGACGACGATCGCCGGCGAGTCGCTCAACAGCCCGGCGGTGGCGATCCACGCCGCGAGCAGCATGAGCGCGAGGAACGACCAGGTGTCGTTGCTCATGTCGCTGGCCTTCGATTTGAGCTCGCGCGGCGTCAGCGGGTCGAAGTCGTCGGCATAGCGGTCCATCAGCGTCTCGGTGTTGGGCGTGTGGGCGCTCTCGACCTGGCTGATCACCGTATACGTCTCCTCGTAGCCCGCCTCGTCGAGCGAGCCCAGCACGTCGCCGACGGCGTCGGTCGGCAGGGGGAACTCGATGAGGGCCGCATCGCCGTCGGCGCTCTCGCCGCTGACGACGTAATCGACGTCCTTGCCTTGCAACACGGAGACGACCGACTCGCGGTCGTCGTCGTCGACGAGGATCCGGACAAGTCGCACGTCAGCCCCTACGAAGGGGGGCCGAAAAAGACTGCCCCCGGCAGCGGCCGCTATCGCTCCTCTATTTCGATGAATTGGACCTGAACCGATACCTCCTCGTCAGCACGCTCGTTGATCCGCTCGTGGAGTTCGTCGGCGAGCGCTCCGCGTTCGCCCTCGTCGGCTCCGTAGCCGACGGTCACCGTCACGTGGCTGATCGTCTGGGTGAAGTCGACGATGGCGCCCTGTTCGTACGCGGTCTCGTCGCCGACCTCGGACTCGACCTCGAGCAGCGTGAGGTGGTCGTACTCGGCCTGCTCGAGGGTGGTCTCGATGTCCTCGTCGATCCCCTGCTGGAGCGTCGAGGCCTGATGCGAGGAGACCGTCACGGCCCCGAGGAACGCCGACAGCACGAGGACGATCGTCGTGAACACGACGACGTTACGGAAGAGCTTGCGCTCGACCGCGTCGGTCTCGAACCACTGGCGCGGTCGGTAGCCGGTGTACCAGAGCGTCACCAGCCCCGCGAGGTTGACCGAGACGGTGTTGACCAGCACGAGCACCGTCGCGCCGATCGCCGGCAGGGCGAGCCCCCAGGCGATCGCGATCCCGGCGGCCGCGGCGGGCGGGATCAGGGCGGCGGCGATCATCACGCCGACGATCGCGACCGAGATCCCCGTCGAGAGCGCGAGCACGCCGGCGACGCCGGCCCCGAGCGCGACCGCCAACAGGAGGAGGTCGGGCGTGAAGCGCTCGCTGATCTCGTCGATCGCCGCGAGCTCGACGCCCGGGGGGACGATCTGTGCGGTCTTCAGTAGCCAGGCGAAGACCGCCGCCCCCGCGATCGCGAGCCCGAGGCCGAGCGCCTGGTACTTGACCCCCGTCCAGAACAGCTCGTCGTCGTCGGTGACGGTGCCGACGCTTGCGGCCAGGGCCGGCCCGATCAGCGGCGCGATCACCATCGATCCCACCACCACCGCCGGCGAGTCGAGCAACAGCCCGGCGGTCGCGACGACCGCGCTGATCAGCGTCATCGTCGCGTAGACCGGGAACGTCGGCGTCATGTCGCTCGCCTCGGCGTGGAGCTCCTGTCTGGAGATCCGTTCCTCGTCGGTGTCGTCGGTCGCGTACTTCTCCTCGAGGTCGTCGAACTGTCGGGAGACCACCGTGTTGGCGTCGACGACGACCGTGTAGGACTGGTCCTCGAGCCCCAGTTCCTCGAGCATGTCCAGCACCGGTTCGACGGCGTTGTCGGGCAGCGGGAAGTAGACGACGCCGGTGTACTCGCGGCCGCTGGTCTCGTCGGTCACGACGTAGTCGATCCCCTCCCCGTCGAGCGCCCCCAGAACGGCCTCGCGCTTGCCGGCCGGGATCGTGACTTGTACCAGGCGCACACCACCGGTTTACCCGGCGTGTGCAAATAACCCTCGGAAGGTCGGATGCGCCGGGCACGCGTAACCGACAGGATGACCCGTCCCCGCCGGCTACCCGAACCATGTTCGAGGGGCGACCCGACCGGGACAGCGAGATCGTCTTCGTCGGCCGGTCGAACGTCGGCAAGTCGACGCTGATGCGGGCGTTCACCGGCCACGACTTCACCACGGGACAGAAGCCCGGCGTGACCCGATCGCCCAACCACTACGACTGGGCGGGCCAGGACTTCGTCTTCACCGACCTGCCGGGCTTCGGGTTCATGGAGGGCGTCGACGAGGACGCACGGGAGACGATCAAGACCGACATCGTCCGGTATATCGAGGACCACAGCGAGGAGATCCGCGCCGGCGTGCTCGTCGTCGACGGGAAGGCCGCCGTCGACATCATCGACCGCCACGAGTCCCGTGGCGAGATCCCCCACGACGTCGAGATGTTCGGCTTCCTGCGCGAGGTAGGGATCCCCACGGTGGTCGCGGTCAACAAGATGGACAAGGTCGACGACCGCGACGAACGGCTGGACGCGCTCTGTGACCGCCTGGGCCTCCCGGGGCCCTGGCAGCAGTGGCGCGATACGATCGCGCCGATCTCGGCCAAACGCGACCAGCTCGACCCCCTGCGGGAGGCCCTCGCCGAGCACCTCCGCGAGCAGAACCGCGACGATCTTCTCGGGTTCGTCGTCTGACTTGCGACAGCAGGCTCAACCCACTTCCGGACGACGGCGTCATGAAGGCCCATGGTCATGGAGAGCTACACGCTGACGGTCGCCGAGAGCGAGACCGGCGACGGGCTCGACGTCGACGTCTACAACGAGGACGGGACGATCGACGCCTCGACCTGGGTCGGCTACGAGGATCACGGCGTCACCGCCGAGGAGGTCGACGACCCCGCCACCTACGAGTCGGAGTTCACCGCCGACGTGATGACCCTCGACCTGCAGGTCGAGCGCGACGACGGGGGGTTCCTCGTGCGGGTGCTCGGCGACCAGGAGACGCTCGCCGAGGAGCGCCTCGACGACGAGGAATGGGGCCTCGCGGGCGGTTCGTAGGGCTCAGACGACCCGGTTCTCGAAGGGCTCGTCCGCCCCGACCCGCTCGAGGTTCGTTTGAACGAGCCCGGCGATCGACTCGTAGTAGCCGCGCGTGTAGGCCGCCGCGTGGGGCGTGACGAGCACATCCTCCATCGTCCAGAGCGGCGAGCCCTCCGGCAGAGGTTCCTCGGCGAAGACGTCGAGCGCCGCGCCGCGGATCCCCTCCTCATCGAGCGCCGAGATGAGCGCCTCCTGATCGACGACGCCTCCGCGAGCGACGTTGATCAGGTGGCTCCCCTCGTCCATCGCCGCCAGCTCCGCCTCGCCGATCAGCCCCCGCGTCTCCTCGGTCAGCGGGGTCGCGAGCGCGACGAAGGTCGGCCCCGCGATCGCCTCGTGGAGATCACCGCTCGCGTAGACCCGATCGACGCCCTCGACGGGCTCGCCGCTGCGGCGGACTCCCGTGACCTCCATTCCCAGCGCGTTCGCCCGCTCGGCGATCCCGCGTCCGAGGGTGCCGAGGCCCACCACGCAGACCGACTCGCCCGCGAGGGTGAACGGCACGTCCCACGCGGGACGATCCCACTCCGTTCGCTCCTGCTGGCGGGCGTACTGGCCGAGCCGGCGCGCGAGCATGAGCATGTAGCCCGCCACCGTCTCGCCGACGCTGTCGCCGTGGATCCCGGTGCTGTTGGTGAGGACGACCCCCCGATTTTCCAGCTCGTCGAGCGGGAACCGGTCGTAGCCCGCCTGGATCGAGTGGATCCAGTCACAGTCGAGGAACTCCTCCTCGTGGGCGAACGTGACGACCCCGTCGCACTCGCGCGCGCTTTGGTCGTCGACGATCCCGACGTCCGGGCCCGTCCCGGACAGCGCGTCGCGGAGCTGCTCGGGCGGGAAGACGGCGCTCACCGAGTCGTGAATGCCGAGCCGATCGATCTGCATGGTTGGGACTCACGCACGGGGGGGTTGAAGCTTGCGAGAACGTGACGGCTCGGGTGAATCCCTCGTCACACGGGGCTCGGTTGGGGTAACCCTCGTCACTGCCGTCGCTTTTCCTACCCCGTCGAGCCGTTTGACCCTTTCCACCGCGAGCGGCGTTCGTGATCGGACGCCGCCGCTTCGATCCCGTCGGCATCCAGTACCCCCTCCTCGGTGATCACGCCGGCCACGAGTTCCGGCGGCGTGCGGTCGAACAGCGGGCAGTCGACCCCCACCCGATCGTCGTCCGTGAGGGCCCCGCGGTCGACCGATTCCAGTATCGGCGACTCCGACGGGCTGACCTTGTCGACGGCGGCCACGGCGTGGACCGGCACCCCCTCGCGGGCGGCGACGACCGCGGTCGTCCGCGTGCCGACCTTGTTGATCACGCTCCCGTCGGCGAGGACGGTGTCCGCACCCACGAGAACGTGATCGACCTCTGGCATGACGTGCGAGACGGCGGCGTCGAGGGTGACCGTCACGTCGAGCGACCCGGCGAGCTCCTCGGCCACGTCGGCCCCCTCGCGGTCCGGCCGCGACTCGAGGACCACGATCCGGTCGGGCTCGCCCGCCGACAGCGCCCCGCGGACCGTCCCCGAGCGCGAGAGCGTCAGCACGATCCCCTCGATCAGTTCCGCGGCGCGCTCGGCGGCCCGCCGGTCGGCCCCGGCCGCGCGGTCGATCCCCGCCTTCGCCGCGTCCTCGAGGGCGGCGGCACCTTTCGATCCGCCGGCCTCGAACATCGCCCGATTGACCCGGTTTCCGAGCGCCGCCATGCTCGGACGGGCCTCCAGCAGGTCGGTCGCGCGCTCGACCAGCGCCGGCGGGTCGGCCCCCTGGGCCGCCCGGTCGCGAAGCACCTCCAGCGCCCGGATCGAGAGATACGCCGAGCCATGAGTCCGATCGTCGCGGACGCTCCCGACCGACGGCGAGACCGCCCTATAGGCTTGCCAGCGGCCGGGCGGTCCGTCGTGACGGAGCGCCGTCGGGTGGACCCAGTCCGCCCTCTTCCCCACTCCGTTCGGCTCGCAGTCGAACAGGAACGGGTGGAGTCGTCGATCGTCGACCTCCACCGGGTCGCCGGCACGCACGAGGGTCGCTTCCCCGTCGGGGAGCCACTCGCGGGCGAGCTCCCGGGCCGTCCCCTCGAACCCCTCCTCTCCATTTCGTACTGGAACGTCCCACTCCCCGTCGGCCGTCCCCCGCCGGACCAGGAGCACCCGCCCGTTCGCCCGGAGAAACGGGATCACTGTCTCGGACATGGATTCACTCGCGTCCGATCCGTATTCAATACCCGCCCGCTCGGACATAATTCGGCCGTTTAACACCTAATTAACTATACATAACTGAACCGTACAGATCTATCGACGACATGACCAAGCAACACCGCAGAGCATTCCTGGCGACCGTCGGACTGGGCTCGGCCGCACTCGCAGGCTGCACGGGCTCGCTCGACTTCGGAAACGGGGACGACGACGACAACGACGACGGCGACGACACTGACAACGGCAACGACGACGGGACCGACGTCGAGGACGACTACGAGGAGGCGGACGTCACCGCCCCTGCGATCGCGTCAGGCGATCTGGTCGACGACTTCGAGGAGCTCGACTGGCACCCGATGGACGACGACCACACGACCGTCGAGGAGAGCGACGACGCACTCGTCGGCGACCACTCGATGCTCGTCGAGAGCGACGAGGAGGACCAGGCCGGCGCCTTCCGCGTCTTCCAGGACGGCCTCGACATCGAGGGCCAGCACCTCTCGTTTGCCGTGAAGGTCGACTCGCCCCTGCCCGCCCGCGTGATCCTCGAGGCCCGCGCGCCCGGCCGGTCCGACCAGCTCACTAGCGCCCGGTCGATCCCCACCGAGTTCGACGGCTGGATGCGCGTCGAGGCCGGCTGGACCGGCGAGCGCGGCGAGCCGAACCTCGGAAACATCCAGGAGCTGCGGATCTGGGTCGAGCCTCGACAGGGTGCCGAGGGCTCGATCAGCTTCCGGGTCGACGACATGCGCGCGACCGAGAGCGGCGACCAGGGCTACGTGGTCCTGACGTTCGACGACAGCGTCGAGAGCCAGTATACGACCGCGCTGCCGATGCTCGAGGAGCGCGGCTGGCCGGGCGTCGCGGCGATCATTCCCGATTCGCTGCACCGCCCCAACCGGCTCACCCTCGATCACTGTCGCGAGATGCGCGACGCCGGCTGGGACGTCTCGGCGCACCCACACACCGCGCTGCCCGACGGGTTCGACTCGAGCGAGGACCGCGTCCGCTACCTCCAGAACGCCCGTAACTACATCGCGAACCGGATCCACGAGGAGGGCGCGCGCCACTACTTCGCGCCGTACAACCGGATGGACGCCGAATCGATCGAGGACGTCCGCGAGGTCTACGAGACCTCCTTCATCTTCGGCGGCCAGCCCGGCGCTGCTCCGCCCGCTGAGGGCCACATGCTCCCGCGGGTCAACGGCCACGACGCCTCGGACCTGACCCGGCTGTTCGATCTGGCGGCCGACTACAACCAGGTCGTCGTCACGATGGTCCACGGCGTCGGCGACCTCGACGACGTCAGCGAGGAGGCCTTCGCGGAGGTGCTCGACGAGATCGAGGCCCGCGACCTCGAGGTCGTCACCGTCTCGGACCTGCTCGACGCCTGAACACCGCCCTTGCTTCGGCCCTCCCCCATCCTCGCCGGTGTCGGCGGCCTTTTCACCCGCGCACGCCGATACCGGCTATGCAGCTTCGACCCGTCTCCGGGCTCCCGGAGATCCGGCCCGGCGACGACCTTGCCTCGCTTCTCGCCGAGCGGATCGACCCCGGGCCCGACTCCGTTCTCTGTCTCGCGAGCACCGTCCTCTCGAAGGCCGAAGGGCGGTTCGCCGCCCTCGAGGAGTTCCCCGCCGGCCCGCGCGCCCGCGAGATCGCCGCCCGTCTCGAGGAGCGTACCGGCGAGGAGAAGGACCCCCGATTCGCCCAAGCCGTCCTGGAGGAGAGCACGGAGCTCCTCATGGAGTCGCCGTTCCTGCTCACCGAGACCCGCTTCGGCCATATCTGTGTGAACGCCGGGATCGACCGCTCGAACACCGGCGGCGAGGACCTCCTCCTGCTTCCCAAACACCCCTCCGAGAGCGCCGCCCGCCTCAGCGAGGCCCTCTCCGTGCCGGTGATCGTCACCGACACCTGCGGGCGCCCCTTCCGCCACGGTCAGCGTGGGGTCGCGATCGGCTGGGCGGGCATGCCCGCGAGCCGCGACTGGCGCGGCGAGCACGACCGCGACGGCCGCGAGCTCGGGGTCACGGTGGAGAACGTGATCGACGAGCTGGCGGCCGCGGCGAACCTCGTCGCCGGCGAGGGCGATGGAGGAGTGCCCGCCGTCCTCGTCGAGGGCTTCGAGTTCGGCGGGATGGCGGGCAGCGACGAACACTTCCGCGAGGTCGAGGACGACTACGTCCGCCAGGCTCTTCGGGGGTGGAGTCATGAGTGAGCGTCGCTTCGAGGGAACGAAGGGCATCGAGATCACCCCCGAGCACCCCGTCGAACGCGTCGGCGAGTTCGGCGCGCGCGCGGAGGCGGCGGGCTTCGACACGGCGTTCGCGAGCTGTCACTACAACAACCGCGACCCCTTCGCCGCCCTCTCGGAGATCGCCCGCCGGACCGACGCCATCCGACTGGGTCCGGGCGTCGCGAACCCCTATGAAACCCATCCCGTGACGCTGGCCTCGCGGGTCGCGACCCTCGATGAGTTCAGTGACGGCCGGGCGGTCTTCGGGATCGGGGCCGGCGACGCCTCGACGCTCTCGAACCTCGGCTACGAGCGCGACCGGCCGCTCCGACGCGTGCTGGAGTCGTTCAAGGTCGCCCGGGAGATGTGGGACGGCGAGCGCGTCACCCACGAGGGGACCTTCCAGGCGGTCGACGCGGGGCTGAACTACGAAGTCGGCGAGATCCCCGTCTACGTCGGCGCGCAGGGGCCACACATGATCCGCATGAGCGCGAAACACGCCGACGGCGTCCTCCTGAACGCCGCCCACCCCGACGACTTCGCGTGGGCGGCCGACCAGGTCGAGAAGGGGCTCGACGAACGGCCCGACTCCCGCGGCGAGTTCGACTTCGCGGCCTTCGCGAGCCTCAGCGTCGCCGAGGACGGCGAGGCGGCCCGCGAGGCCGCCCGTCCGCCCGTGGCGTTCATCGCCTCGGGGGCCGCCCCGCCGGTGTTGGATCGCCACGGGCTCGACCGGGAGCTGGCCGGGAGGATCGGCGAGCACATCGGTGCGGGGGAGTTCTCCGAGGCGTTCTCGCTGGTCTCGGAGGGGATGATCGACGCGCTCTGTATCGCTGGCACGCCCGAGGACGTCGAGGAGAGAATCGGGGAAATAACTGACTACACGGATAGTTTCGTCGCCGGCTCGCCGCTGGGGCCCGACATCGAGGGGGCTATCGCTCTTGCGGGGGCGGCGATCGACCGATCTGGTCGGGGAGGATAGTGTCGAGGATCCCGCCGATGGCGAGCCCGAAGAACACGAGGATCGAGCCCCCGAGGAGCAGGTTGGCGATGAGGATGAGCACCGCGGCGATCGGGTCGCCGAGCGCGACCTCCGTCGTGTAGCCGATCAGTTCGAAGACCTCGGCGATCGGATTGACCATACCGCCCGTTCGATCGGGGGGTACTTGTGTGTGCTGTTCCTCCCCACGCGTATGGACGAGGACGCGGCCGAACCGCTCCGGCCGACCTACGGCTGGTCGCCCGGCCCGGTCGCCTGCGGGCGGTGTGGCGAACCGACGAGGCGTCGCTGGCGCGAGGACGACCGGCTGGTCTGTCCCGCCTGTAAGTCCTGGTAGCTCGGCGGCCCGTCCACCCGCCGCGGGGTCGACCGTCGCCGTCGATCGGATCCGCTTTCCGACCGCCTCGATGGTGGTCCCCGACAGTGTTTAATAGGTCGATTTCGTACGTTGGACTGTAATGTCGGAAGTCTGCTCGACGTGTGGATTGCCCCAGGAACTCTGCGTCTGCGAGGACGTCGCGAAGGAGTCCCAACAGGTCAACATCCGCATCGACGAGCGCCGCTACGGGAAGGAAGTAACGATCATCGAAGGACTCGACCCCCGCGACGTCGACCTGAGCAGCCTGTCGTCGGACCTCAAGTCGAAGTTCGCCTGCGGGGGCACCGTCGAGGACGGCTCGATCGAGCTCCAAGGCAACCACAGCGGTCGCGTCGAGGACTTCCTCCGCGACAAGGGCTACTCGGTCGCCTGATCCGATCATCGTAATCCCGCCGACGCCTCAGAACGGCGCGTCGGCGTCCGCCCCGGTTTCCGATTCCTCGCTTTTCTCGAGCTCGTAGTCGCGGCTCCAGGCGTCGAGCCCGCCCGCGAGGCTCCTGACCTCGCCGTCGGTCCCCTCGTAGGACTCGATGATCCGCATCGCCTGCAGGCTCGCCTGTCCCTTCGGACAGACGGTGACGACCCGCTCCTCGCCCGCGAGCTCCTCGACCTCCCGGGGGAGCGTCTGGAACGGGACGTTCTCGCTGCCGGGGATCGACCCCCGGTCGAACTCGCCGGCCGACCGGATGTCGACGATCCGCACGTCCTCGCCCTCCTCGAGCAGCGCGTTGAGCTCCTCTGGCGTGATCTCGTCGTCGCTTATCTCTCCGTCGCTCATGGCCCGGCGGTAGTCGCCGGGCGTGGATAAATCCCTAGAGCAGCCCCTCCTCGCGGGCGAGCAACAGCCCCTCGACCGTCGCGTCGTTGGTCGGCTCCTCGCGGCCCCGTTCGAGGGCCTCCTCTACGGGAACCGACCGCACCGTGAGGAACTCGTTGTCGTCGAGTTCCTGCTCCGTGGGAGTGAGCCCCTCCGCGAAGACGATCGCGCGCTCGTGGCGCATTGCGCCGGTCGCGACCCACATCCGCTGGAGCAGGGAGACGCCGTCGGCCTCGAAGCCCGTCTCCTCGCGCAGCTCCCGGGCGCCGGCCTCGGTCGCGGACTCGCCGTCCTCGATGATGCCAGCAGGAAGCTCGAGGTGGGTCTGGCCGATCGCGGGGCGGTACTGCTCGACGAAGACGACCTCCTCGCCCGTCGAGGCGACTACGACGGCCGCGGGCGCGAGCTCGGCCCAGTAGTACTTCTTCTCCGAGCCGTCGGGCTGCTCGACCAGGTCATACCCGCCAGTGTACCAGCCGGTCTCGTACTCGGTCACGGACTCGAGGACCTCCCAGTCCGCGTCGGGATCGCTCATACCTCGTCTGTGACCTCCACCCGATAAAGCGTGCCGTCTCGCTCGACGTAGGCCGCCTCGCCGTCGACGGCCTCGTCGTTCAGCTGCTCGACGGCCCCCAGCTCGTCGTACGGCGTGTGGGTGAACCATTCTTTGACCCCGAAGCGGTCGTCCTCGTAGGGCTCGGACGCGCCGGTCTCGAGGGCCTCGCTCATGTAGGGGTAGCGCCCCTCGTCGATCTCGTCCGCGTCGACCGCGGGCCGGTCCTCGTCGATCTCGCTCGCGGTCATGACGACGGTCTCGCCGCCGCCGAGGTACTGCGGGAGCGCCCCCAGCGCGAGCAGCGCCAGTATCGAGAGGCCGATCGCCAGCAGGGTGAGCCGCTTCGCTCGTCGCACGGGTAGTATTGAGACGGCTCGCGAAAAGCGGTTTCGAACCGGCTCACTCGAACAGCGGGCGGTAGAGCTCGCCGAACGCCTGCCGGCGCAGGGTGCCCCGCGCGGCCTCGGGCTCGTTCTGGTAGGTCGCCGCGATCGCCCGCCCGTCGAAGGCGTGCCAGACGGCCCGATCGACGTTCTCGCTGCCCATCACCTCGACCTCGCCCGAGAAGCCCTCGCGCCACTCCTCGAACGCCTCGCGCGAGTCGTCCCGTACTTCGAGCAGCGAGGCGAACAGCGCGTCGCGGGCGGTCTCGATCACTTCGCCGGAGACCCGCTCGCGGTACTCCTCGCGGTCGAACCCCATCGCCTTCGCGACCTCGCGGGTCACGACCTGTGCGCTCGGGCCCACCGACTCCCAGAGCTCGCGTGCCTCCTCGGGCGATTCGGGGGCGAACCAGCCGTGGCTCTCGGTCATACTCCCCGTTCCCCGGCGGGCCTTATTCCTCCTCGGATTCGTACATCTCGCGGGTCATCGCCTCGGCCTCCGCGAGGACCTCGCTTGCCTCCCCGCCCATCGCCTGGCGGCCGCGCTGGGGCGGAACCGCGTCCTCGAAGCGCCCGGCGCCTCCACGGTTTCCGGTCGTGTCCTCGAAGACCGTCTCGAACTCCTCCTCGGTCGCGAACGCCGCGGCCCGCTCGCCGAGCTCCTCGGGGCCCATCCCCTCCCAGTCGGGGACGTGCTCGTCGAGCCACTCCTCGTGGCCCTCCCGGCCGAGCATGGCGCTGAACGCGAGGTGGTTCGCCAGATGCGTCTCGTCCTGCTGGGGGATCTCACAGACCGGACAGGCGTAGCCCATACCCCCTGTAGGGTTCGGGCTCCTAACGGCCTTACGCCTCGATCGAACGCTCCATCACGAGCGCGGTCTCGCCGTCGGCGTAGTACCGCGGGATCCGCCGCTGGATCTCGAAGCCGAACTCCCGATAGAGCGCGATCGCGGGCTCGTTGTCCTCGCGGACCTCGAGCTTGACCCGGGCGTCGCCCTCGCGGGCGAGGATCGACAGGCCCGCCGAGAGCAGCCGGCGCCCGATCCCCTCGCCCCGCCGGTCGGGCGCGACCGCGAGGTCCTTGACGTGGCCGATCACGTGCCCGTGGTTGGGAACGCTGTCGGCGACGAGGTAGCCGACGACCCGCTCGTTCCCGGTCTGGGCGACCCGGCCGCCGCCCCCCTGCTCCGAGCCCTCGACGGCGACGAGGAACGCGGGCTCGCCGAGGAAGCTCTCGAACGCCGAGAACGGCCACGGCTGGGGAAAGGAGGCCTTCTCGATGCGGTAGACGGCGAGGAGGTCGGCCTGCGTGGCCGCTCTGAGTTCGACGGCGTCCGCGTTCACGGTCGGGCTACGGACTCCGCGCTCAAAAACACTGCAGCATCGAAAGAACGGAAGTCGGTCGTGTGGCGAATCGCGGGTCGCGATCGCCGCGTTCGTGATCAGTCGTCGGCGGGGCTCGCGCCGCCGATGCCGCCCTCCTCTGCCTGCTGTTTCGTGTAGGAGAGCTTGCCGCCGGAGGTGACGATCTCGCGTTCGCGCTCGCTGGCGTCGAGGCGGGCGGTCGCCTCCCAGTCGTCGTTCACGCGGACGGTGAACTCGTTCTGGCCGGAGGCGATCCCCTCCTCGACGTCGTCGACGATCTCGATGTCGTCGCCCTGCTCGATCCGGTCGTAGGTGTCGTCGTCGATCGTGAGCGGGACGATGCCGAAGTTGAAGAGGTTCGCCTTGTGGATGCGCGCGAAGCTCTTCGCGAAGACGGCCTCGATGCCCAGATACATCGGACAGAGCGCGGCGTGCTCCCTCGAACTACCCTGGCCGTAGTTCTCGCCGGCGACGAGCACGCCGCCGTCTGCGGCCTGTGCGCGCTCGGGGAACGTGTCGTCGACCCGGCTCAGGGTAAACTCCGAGATCTTCGGGATGTTCGAGCGGTACATCAGGATGTCGCTGGAGGCGGGCACGATGTGGTCGGTCGTGATGTTGTCCTCCATCTTCAGCAGCGCCTCACCCTCGATGTGCGCGTCGAGGGGGTCCTTCAGCGGGACGTCGCCGATGTTCGGGCCCTTGATGAGCTCGTCGTCGACGGCCTCGTCGGGACTGATGAGGTCGGCCTTCGAACCGGTGTACTCGTCGGGCATCTCGAAGCCGGGGTCCTCCAGATCGTCCAGCTCGTCGGCCAGGTCGCGCGGGTCGACGATCTCGCCTTTGATCGCCGCCGCGGTGGCGACCTCGGGCGAGCAGAGGTAGACCGAGTCGTCCTCGATACCGGAGCGACCCTCGAAGTTGCGGTTGAACGTCCGCACCGAGACGGAATCGCTGCCGGGGACGTGGCCGATGCCGATGCACGGCCCACAGGTCGACTCCGAGAAGTTGACGCCGGCGGCCATCAGCTCGGCCGTCCAGCCCTCGCGGGCGAGCATCTCGCTCGCCTGCTTCGAGGCGGGCGCGACGATCATGTCGGTCTTCATGTCGATCTCGCGGCCCTCGAGCATCTTCGCGGTCGGCAGGATGTCCTCGTAGCCGCCGTTCGTACAGGAGCCGATGATGACCTGGTCGACGTCGGTGCCCGCGACCTCCCGTACGGGGACGATGTTGTCGGGCATCGACGGCTCGGCGATCAGCGGCTCGAGATCCGAGAGGTCGACCGTGATCTCGTCGTCGTACTCGGCGTCCTCGTCGGGTCCGATCTCGACGTACTCGTCGCCGCGGCCGAGGCTTTCGAGGTACTCCTCGGTGCGCTCGTCCGTCGGGAAGATCGAGGTGGTCGCGCCGAGCTCCGTGCCCATGTTCGTGATGGTCGTGCGCTCGGGGGCCGAGAGCGTCTCGACGCCCGGGCCGGTGTACTCGAGCACCTTGCCGACGCCGCCCTTCACCGAGAGCCGGCGCAGCATCTCGAGGATGACGTCCTTCGCGGTCGCCCACTCGGGCAGCTCGCCCTCGAGGCGGACGTTGACGACTTCCGGCATCTCGATGTAGTAGGGGCCCCCGCCCATCGCGACGGCGATGTCGAGCCCGCCCGCACCGATCGCGAGCTGGCCGAGCCCGCCGGGGGTCGGGGTGTGCGAGTCGCTGCCGAGCAGCGTCTTGCCGGGCGCGGCGAAGTTCTCCTTGTGGACGTTGTGGCAGATGCCGTTGCCGGGTCGCGAGAAGTGCGCGCCGAAGGTACCGGCGGCCGACCGCAGGAAGCGGTGGTCGTCGGTGTTCTTGAAGTCGAACTGGTAGGTCTGGTGGTCACAGTACTGGGCGGCGGTCTCGGTCTGGACCTCGTCCAGATCGAGCGCCTCGAACTGCAGCCAGACCATCGTCCCCGTCGTGTCCTGTGTGAGGACCTGGTCGATCTCGATGCCGATCTCCTCGCCCGTTTCGAGCTCGCCGTCGAGGAGATGGTCGTCGAGGATCTTCTCCGTTAGCGTCTGTCCCATATCATCCGTAGGTCGGCCGTCCACGGATATAAATCCCGCGTGTTTGTGTACCCGATAATCGTTGCAAACCGCCCGCGGGTGGGCAATTATTGCGCGAACCGCGGCGGTTCGTCAGGGGTTTATCGGCCCGCTGTGAACGCCCGGCATGTACCGCGACGGAGCCTTCGTCGGCGAACACGTCACGCCGACGACCGGAGCACAGATCCAGCCCAACGGGGTCGACCTCACGCTCGATGCGATCTTCGAGCCCCTCGAACCCGGCCGGATCACGCGAAACGAGACGGAGATCGGCGAGCGCCAGCGCGTCGCAAGCATGGAGCGCGACCGGAAGCTGCCCGAGTCGTACTACCTCGAACCCGGCGGTTACGTCGTGCGCTACGACGAACGCATCGAGATCCCCGAGGGCCACGTGGGCTTCGTCTACCCCCGGTCGTCGCTCATGCGAAACGGCTGTATGCTCGACACCGCGGTCTGGGATGCCGGCTACGAGGGCCGCGGCGAGGGGCTTCTGGAGGTCCACCACGACGTCGAGCTCGAACGCGGCGCGCGCATCGCCCAGCTCGTCCTGGCCGAGGCCGACCACGAGGGGAGCTACGACGGCTCCTACCAGGGCGAGAACCTCGAGACGCCGCGCGACTAATCCCGACGCAGCTTCTCCCTGTACCGGCGTATCGTCCCGTAGGGTGCGATCACGTCCCACTCGACGCCCCCTTCTTTCTCCCCGAGGAACAGCAGCTGTTCGAGGGTCCGCGCGCTCTGGGCGGACCGCGCGCCCCCGACGAAGACGACCCGCCCCTCGAGCCGGCGGGGGAAGAGTAACTGCTCCTCGGCCATCACGCGCAGCAGGGCGTTGCCGTCGACCCCGAGGCGATAGCCCCCGGCCGCGAAGTAGTCCCCGGTTCGGACCGCACGGTTCGACCCGCTGACCCAGTCCAACCCGAGAACGGGCAGGCCGTACTGCAGGGCGAGGCGGATCGAGGCGTCGACGCCGCCCCACTTCTCGCCCCCCACCGGCCCGTAGGTGAGCGAGACGCCCGGCTCGAACGGTTCGAGCAGCGCGCTCAGAAAGCCCGGCGGGTAGGTGCTGTCGGCGTCGACCGAGACGACGACCTCCCCACGGGCGAGCTCGAACCCGCGGTGGCGCGCGCGTAGGATCCCTCGCTCGACGAAGTCCACGAGGTCGACGATCGGGTGCTCCTGGGCGATCTCGACGGTCGCGTCGTCGCTGTAGGAGTCGAGCACGATCACCTCGAAGGCGTACTCGTCGGGGGCGGCCTCGATCGAGGCCGCAAGCGAGTCCAGGCAGTCGCCGATCCGTCGCTGCTCGTTCAGGCTCGGCAGCGTAACGGTGACGAGCGCGCGACTCATGGGGGCATAGTGTCCCTTCCCGGAACGGGAAGTTTATCTCTTGCGCCGGATCGCTTAGATATCCCAGCGATCTATACGTCGCATGGAGCCCGCGATCCTGCTCGGCCTGCCCGCCGCCGTCGAGTGGCTCTCGTCGCTCGCCGAGGGGCTCATCGCGACCGCCACCGGCTGGCCCGGGCTGGCGATCGTCTTCGTCTACTCGTTCGTCCTCGGCTTCGCCGTCCTCCCGCTTCCGAGCGAGTTGGTCCTGCTCGCGCCGCTCGACTTCGGTCTCGGCGAGAACGCCCGGCTGGGGCTTATCGTCCTCGTCGCCAGCGTGGGGAAGGCGCTCGGGAGCGTGATCGTCCTCTGGATCAGCGTCGCGGTCCGCGAGTCCGACCCGGTCCAGGAGGCGATCGAGAGCTCCCGGTTCGGCTTCCACGACTGGTCGCGGCGGACCTCGATCCGGATGGCCAAGCGCTACGGCTATCTGGGGATGGCGATCGTCCTCTCGGTCCCGTTCTTCCCCGACACTGCCTCGGTCTACGCCTTCTCGGTCCTCGAGGACGACTACCTGCGGTTCTCGGCGGCCGCCTTCGCGGGCAGCGTCGGCCGGCTGGTCGTCGTCGCCGTCGCCCTCGAGGGGACGATCGGCCTCTGATGGCGGGGAGTCGGGCGTGTGACTGGGTAGCACCCTGGCAGAAGGATTTAACTTGTTTTCAGACATATGGACGCTCGATACTCCGCTCGTCGACCCCTGCAGCACCCGATTCAGTATGTCTCCAGAAATCACAGTCTCCGTCGATCCTCATGTACACTCCGATGGCTCCTACGACGGCCACGAGCCCGTCGAGCTCATCCTCGAACACGCCGCGGACATCGGTCTGGACGGCGTGGTGATCACCGACCACGACGAGATCGACGAGTCGCTTCGCGCGGCCGCCCTCGCCCCCCGGTACGGGCTGATCGGCATTCCCGGCGTCGAGGTCTCGACCGCCCACGGCCACCTGCTGGCCCTCGGCGTCGAGGAGCTGCCCGACTCGGGCCAGCCCTTTCAGGAGACCGTCGAGACGGTCCGCGACATGGGCGGCGTCGCCGCGGTCCCCCACCCCTTCCAGCGCTCGCGCCACGGCGTCCACAAGCGCCGGATCGAGGACTGTGACGCCGTCGAGGTGTACAACTCGATGCTCTTCACCGGCTATCGCAACCGACGCGCCAGGACGTTCGCGCGGCGCCACGACTACCCGAAGCTCGGCGCGAGCGACGCCCACTACCTCCCGAACGTCGGACGGGCCTACACCGACATCACCATCGAGACCGACCGCGGGTTGACGCCCGCCGACGTCACCGGCGAGACCGTGGTCGACGCCCTCGCCGACGGCGCGACTCACATTCAGGGCAAGCGCACCCCGATCAGAAAGAGCACCGTCCAGTACGCGAAGGGTGCGGTCCGCAAGTCCTCCTATCTCGTCACCTCGCGGATGCCGGTCGTCCCGACCGTCCCCGCCTCGATGGACCGCTAGCCGGGCAGGATGTCGCCGAGCGAGGCCCCGATCGCCATCCCGGTCCAGATCACGCTGATCCGACAGACCGCGATCCAGGGCTCGGCCCAGTCGACCCGCCCCCACATCGTGGTCATGAGGGCGGCGACGAGAAACGAGATCGAGAGCACGCCGACCAGCCGGTGGGGAAGGATCCCCAGAAGGCGATCGCCGACCTCGACGCGCTGGATGTCGGTGTAGTAGAGCAGGCCGACGACCACGCCCACCGCGAAGACGGCGTTCGCGACGAAGAAGACCGGCAGCGGTCCCACGGTCGTCGCGGCGAAGTGTTCGGCGATGTCGTACACCCCGTCGACGGCTTCGCCGTCTGCCAGAGGCGTCTACGACGCCTCGCTGTCCTCGACGAGCAGCGGCAGGCCGACGATGACGCTCCCGACGAACGCCTCGGCCATGTCGCGGCCGGTGTAATCCTGACGCGCCGCCCGAAGACGCCCCGCGGCAGCCGATGGGCGGTTCGGCGCGTCTCGCGGACCGCCTCGCGCTCCGCCGGCGAATCGACGGTCTCCTCGAGGCTGTCGAGCTGTTCGAGGAGCACGTCGACGTCGGGCTCGTCGGGCTCGTCGGGCTCGTCCATCCGCTACAGCAGGCTGTGTACGTGGTCGTGGTACTCCTCGGGGACCGCCTCCCGAAGCCGTTCGGGGTCGGTCTCGCCGCCGACGCTCACGAGGTACACCTTCCCCGGGACCGAGCCGTAGACGCCCTGGAAGTCGTAGACGAAGCCGTAGATCCGCTCGTCGGCCGGTACCTCCTCGGCCTCCGCGAGGAACTCGACCTGCTTGCGGACGTTGTACTCGACCAGCGGGTTGATCGCGTCGTCGGTCTCGGGATCGACGGCACCCGACTCGAACGCCTCGTCGACGATCGGAACGAGCAGCTCGACCTGCTTCTCGATCCCCGGCGGCTCCTCGCCCAGCTCCCCACGGGCGGCCCCATAGGCCGCGGTCACGGCCCCACAGCCGGTGTGGCCGACGACGGCCGTCGTCCCCGTCTCGGTGTGGGCGATCGGGTAGAGCACCGAGCCGTCGACGACGAGCTCGCCGTCGTGGCGCTCGAAGACCCGGTTGCCGATGTTGCTCGGGGTGAACACCCAGCCGGGCTCCTCGGCGCTCCACATCCCCTCCTGGGAGACCCGCGAGTCCGAACAGCAGATCGAGACGAGCGCGGGCCGCTGTCCGTCGCGGACCTCGTCGAAGTGACCCTCGGGAAGCGATTCGGCGTGCGTGCGGTTCCGATCGAACAGCGACTCGAGCGATGCGTCGGGCATGCCCCTACGTCCACCGGGGCCGAAAAAGAGCTATCGCAAGCGATCGACCAGCTCCCGGAGCGTCGCCAGGTCGTACTGTCCCGGCGCGGTCGCCTCGTCGGGGTCGACCGGCGCGTAGCCGATCTTCGAGCCGTAGACCGGCGCGACCGCCCGCGAGTGGCGACCAGCCTCGCCCATCGCCATCGTCGCCACCCGCTTGCCCTCGCTTGCGAGGTCGTAGGTGATCGACAGCAGCGCGAGGGCGTCGCCCGGGTCGTCGGCGGCCACCGCGAGCTTTCCGACCCCGCCGTACTCGCTCGCCCGCTCGAGGGTCGCGCGCATCTCGTCGGCGCCGGGCGTCCCCTCGAACTCGTGGGCCGAGGCGATCACCGTAGTCCCGTGATCGTGCGCGTGGGCCGCGGCGTCGCCCGCTGCCCCCGATTCGAGGGCCTCAAGCTCGAGATCGATCGCGCCCACGCCCTCGAACTCCGCGGCGCGCGCGAGGTCCTCCAGCCGGTTCTCCTCGCGGGCCTCCCCGCCCTCCCAGTCGGCACGGTTGGTCGCGATCAGCGGGAGCTCGCCGCCGTAGGAGGCGAGCGCTGTCAGCGGGTCGTCCGAGAGGTCCATCCGGAACTCGACGCAGTCGGCGTGCTCGCGGGCGCGGGGCTCGTCGCCCAGATCGGCCGTCGAGGCGGCGAGGGTAAAGGAGTCGAACTCGAGGCGCATGGTCCGTAGAAAGGCTGCCCGTCCGTTAACCTATGCGATCGGCGAGAGGGCTGCGTTCGTGCCGACGACCCTCACGCGAGGCCGACGCTCTCCTCGGCCTCCAGCAGCTCGTGGTACCGGTTGCGGATGGTGACCTCCGAGATGTCCGCGACCTCGCTGACGGCAGCCTGCGTCGTCTTCTCGTTCGTCAGCAGCGCGGCGGCGTAGACCGCGGCCGCAGCGAGTCCCACGGGCGACTTGCCCGAGTGGACGCCCTTCTCCTTCGCGTTCCGCAGGAGCTGGCGTGCGCGGTGCTCGGCCTCGTCGGAGAGCTCAAGCCCCGAGGCGAACCGGGGGACGTAGCTCTCGGGGTCGGCGGGCTGGACCTCCAGACCCAGCTCCCGGACCACGTAGCGGTACGTGCGTGCGACCTCGCTCTTCTCGACGCGCGAGACCTCGCTGATCTCGTCGAGGCTCCGGGGAACGCCCGCCTGGCGGGCGGCGGCGTAGACGCTCGCGGTGGCGACGCCCTCGATCGAGCGGCCGGGCAGCAGGTCCTCGTTGAGCGCCCGGCGATAGATCACCGAGGCGGTCTCCCGGACGTTGTCGGGCAGGCCGAGCGCCGAGGCCATCCGGTCGATCTCGCCGAGCGCCTGCTTGAGGTTTCGCTCCTTGGAATCGCGGGTGCGGAAGCGTTCGTTCCACTTGCGGAGCCGTTGCATCTTCTGGCGCTGGCGACTGCCGAGCGAGTTGCCGTAGGCGTCCTTGTTGCGCCAGTCGATGTTCGTCGAGAGCCCCTTGTCGTGCATCGTGTTGGTGGTCGGGGCCCCCACCCGGCTCTTCTGGTCCTTCTCGCGGGAGTCGAACGCGCGCCATTCGGGCCCGCGGTCGACCGAGTCCTCGGCGACGACGAGCCCACAGTCCGCACAGACGGTCTCGCCGTGCTCGTCGTCGTTGATGAGCTGGCCGCTACACTCCGGACAGCTGTGGTCCTCGCGTTCGGTCTCCTGTTCGTTCTCGGTCTCGCGCGTTCGTTCGCGGATGTTCTCGCTCATGATTGGTGAGAGGGCAGGCGCTGGCCGGGCAGGGATACTGAAAAATCCCGGTCGTCTCGTTGAGATGTAGTAAGTCCGAAACTTACTTAGGTGTTTTGGTATCGAATTCCTCGGGGGCATAACACCGGGTCGTACGGCGGATCCGGACGTCTGTAACGAACTATTTAACTAGTCGAGGCGGAACGGAAGGGGCAACTCGGTGGGGGGCCACGTTGGGGTATGAACGTCGCCGTCGGGAGCGGGAACCCGGTCAAACGGAGCGCCGTCGAGCGGGTCTTCGAATCGGCCAGCGTCGAGGCCCGTCCGGTCGACACCGGGGTAAGCGAACAGCCGGTCGGACACGCGGAGACGATCACCGGCGCGCGGACCCGCGCCCGGCGATCGTTCGGGCCCGAGGTGGCCTACGCCGTCGGCCTCGAGGGCGGCGTCGCCGAGTTCTCCGCGTCCGTCGACGGTGCGGGATCGGGCGACGAGCGCTTCGAGGGCGCCGAGGGACTGTTCCTGATCATGTGGGCCGCCGTCACTGACGGCAGGCGCGTCGAGGTCGGCGCCGGTCCCTCCGTCCGACTGCCCGACCCGATCGCCCGCGAGGTCGCCTCGGGCGCGGAGCTGGGTCCGCTGTTGGACGACCGTCTCGGCACCGACGACCTCGCGCGCAACCAGGGTGCGATCGGCGTCTTCACCGACGGCCGGCTCACCCGGCGGGACGCCCTCGCGGGGGCGGTCGCCTGTGCGGCCGGCCCCGTCATTTCGGATTAAGCAGGTGTACCAACCGGCTCCCCCTGGGGGCGGACGCCCCTTCCGAACCGACCCGAAACCGCACGACTACGGAGGGTTAACCAGCCGTACCAAATCCGCTAAAGGCGATAGCTCCATACGTACGGGTATGAGCACGACGACGGCCCCGACCGGTCTGAACGAGACCCAGCAGCGCATCCTGCAGTATCTCCGCGAGAACGCCGGCACGCGGACGTACTTCAAGTCGCGGCTCATCGCCGAGGACCTCGGGCTGACGGCCAAGGAGGTCGGCACCAACATGAGCGCGCTCTGCTCGGGCGAGTTCGGCGTCGACGTCGAGAAATGGGGCTACTCCTCCTCGACGACCTGGATGGTCAGCGCCTGACCTACGGGTCGTACCGGATCAACTCGTCGGCTCGGTCGGCGAACTCCGCCGTCCGATCGCCGAACGAGTCGGCATAGCGGACCAGAAGCGAGATGAACGTCTCGGGTCGTTCGAGCGCGTATCCGTCCTCGCGACTGAGCAGGCCCGCCTCCTCGAGGTCCGCCGCCGTGTTGCTCACCGTCGCCGAGGAGACCCCGAGGCGTTCTGCGATCGTGCTGCCGGTCGTCGTCGGGTTCGCGAGCAGCGCGATCACCATCCCTCGGGGGGTCTCCCGGCGGAGGTAGCCGAGCGCCCGGCGCTCGAACTCCGAGAACTTCTCGGCGGGGAAGTACCGGCGGTACTCCCCGTCCATGTGGCTCTCGATCGCGCCCGCGTCGACCAGTCGTCGGAGGTGGTGTTGGGTCTCGCCGGTCCCCAGCGAGAGGTCGTCGCGGATCTTCGAGAAGTGCGCGCCGGGCGTCGAGGAGACGTAGCCCGCGATCGCCGAGCGGGCGTCGCTGTCGGAGCTCGACCCGACGAACGCCGCGAGCGGGCTCGCCGCTCCCAGCGCGGCGAAGCGCCGCAGCGTCGTGCGTTTGTCCCCGTCGACGGGCTCGCGCCCCGGCTCGGCCATATTACCGATAGTAACGCGGAGCCGAGGTAAAACAGCTTCGGCCGACCCCGGCTGGCCGGATCAGTTCGTCTCCGTTTCGGTCTCGGTTTCGGGATCCGTCCCGATCTCCTCTCGCTCCTCCCACTCCTCGTCGTCGCGGCCCTCGAACTCGTTGTCCATCCCACCGATGACCTCGTCTGCGTCCTGGATGGTGTCCATGTCCTCGCCCTCCTTGATCGCCTGGGCCTCCTGCTCCATCTCCTGGACGTCGAGGTCGGCCTCCTCGTCGATCTGTCCGAGGATCTCGTCGATGTTGTCGAGCCCGAGCATCTGTCGGGTCTCCTCGTCGAAGTCGAGGCTGTCGAGCTGGCCCTCGTCGAGTTTGGTGTCGCTGCCGGTGAGGTGCTTGCCGTAGCGGCCGACCAGCGAGGTGAGCTCCTGGGGCATGATGAACGTGCTCGACTCGCCCTGGCCGATCGATTCGAGGGTCTCCATCCCCTTCTCGATGACTGCGCGCTCGCCCATCGACTCGGCGGATTTCGCCCTCAGAACGGTCGAGACCGCGTCACCCTGTGCCTCGAGGATCTGGCTCTGTTTCTCACCCTGTGCGCGGATGATGTTCGACTGCTTGTCACCCTCTGCGGTCTCGACCGCCGAGCGCCGTTCACCCTGCGCCTCGAGGATCATCGCCCGTCGCTTGCGCTCCGCGGAGGTCTGTTGCTCCATCGCGCGCTGGACGTCCTGGCTGGGGTTCACCTCCCTGACTTCGACCGACTCCACTCGAATGCCCCACTCGTCGGTGGGCTCGTCGAGCTCGGTGCGGATCTTCGCGTTGATCTCCTCGCGCTTGCTCAGCGTGTCGTCGAGCTCCATGTCGCCCAGAACGGCTCGCAGCGTGGTCTGGGCGAGGTTCGAGACGGCCTTCTTGTAGTCGTCGACCTCCAGAAAGGCCTTCTTCGCGTCCATCACCTTGATGTAGACGACGGCGTCCGCGGTGACGGGCGAGTTGTCCCGTGTGATCGCCTCCTGACGGGGGACGTCGAGCGTCTGTGTCCGCATGTCGAAGTGGTGGGTCGCGGAGACGAACGGCGGGATGAAGTGGATGCCCGGCTCGAGGAGTTTGCGGTACTCGCCGAAGACGGTCAACGCGCGCTTCTCGGTCGCGTCGACGATCTCGACCATCTGCCAGACGGTGACGATGGCGAGAAACAGGAGTAACAACGCGACGAACGTCAGCGTGAGTGCTGCCTGCAGCGGTACCACGGGGAACATGGCTGGACGTTAGGAACTACGTACCAAAAGGGTTCCCCCGATCGGGCCGCCTACCGTTCGCGTTCGACCGATCCGTCCTCGAGCTCGGCCTCGGAGGCGTCGGTCACCCGCCCGAGATCGAGCTCGCGGTCGATCTCGTCCTCGACCGCGCCCATCGACTCGACGGTGAGGACGTTCCCGCCGCCGGGGTCGATCACGAACACCTCCTCGCCCTCCTCGATCTCCCCCTCCATCGATCGGGCGGTGTAGTAGGGGTTGAAGCCGCCGCCGGTGAGCTTGATCTGGCCGCCCGTGGGCGAGACGCGCTCGGTGACCCGCCCCGTTCGGCCCTTGAGCGAGGCCGAATCGCTCGTCCGACCCGTCCCCTTGCCGCCGTAGAGGTCGAGCTCGCGGTAGGCGAACAGCGAGACGCCCCCGACCAACAGCACCGTCGCCGCGAGCGCGACCGCGAGCGCGCCGCCGCCGATGAAGGGACCGAGCGCCAGCCCGACCAGCCCGGCGACGACGAGCGCGACCCCGAGGACGATCAGGTGGGCACCGGGAGCGAGGGCTTCGGCGATCGTGAGGAGCACCCCGATCACCAGGAGCACGAGCGGCAGCGACTCCCCGAGGATCTCTACCATACCAACAGTTAGGACGCGGCCTGATTAATGTTTCCGGATCAGATAAATCCCAGCCCGTAGGCGATCGTGCCGACCGCGATCAGCACGCCGAGCACGACGAAGAGGACGTTCTCGGGGTCGAGCGAACCCGGCTCGATCCGTCGGTCGACGCGTTGGTCCTCTCCCGCTCCCCCGATCTCGTCCCCGTCAGCGTCGTCCGGAAGCAGCCCGCCGTCCTCGGCGTCTTCGGCGTCCTCGCCGACCTCGTCGATCGAGTACTTCCACTCGTCCTCCCCGTCCTGGTCCGCCATCGTCACTCGGACCCCGTTCGTCGCGGGACGTCCGTCTCGCGGCGCTCGTCGGGGCTCGCGAGTTCGCCCTCGTAGATCACGCCCCGCTCGGCGTCGACGGTGACGACCGTCCCGTCGGGCACGCCGGTCAGGTCGGCACCGCTGACCATCGGAAGCCCGACCTCGCGGGCGACCATCGCGGGATAGCCCGTCATCCCAGAGCGCGCGTCGACGATCGCGCCGACCGCCGAGAGGTCGCCCGTGAACTCCGCGTCGAACCCCTCGGGCAGCGCGACGACCGACCCGGGCTCGATCCCCGAGAGATCGCCGTCGGCGACCGTGACCACCGGGCCGCTCGCCCGCCCGGAGACGACGCCGGTGCCCGTCTCGACGGTCTCGGCGGCGACGTGGACCTTCAGCATGTTGGTCGTACCCGCACCCTCGATCTCGGTCATCATCCCCGAGAGCACGACGACGGTGTCGCCGCTCTCGGCGACCCCCGAGTCGAGCGCGGCGCTGACGGCGTTCTCGATCACGTCGTTCGTCCCTTGGTCGGTGAAGGGGGCGTACTGGGCGTTGACGCCCCACGACAGCGCGAGCTGGCGGCGTACGTGCTCGGTGGGCGTCGAGGCGACGACCGGCACGCCCGGGCGATACTTCGCCATCTTCCGGGCGGTGTAACCCGACTCGCTCGCCGCGACGACGGCGCTGGCGTCGAGGTCCCGCGCGAGATAACGCGCCGCCCGTGCCAGCCCCTCCGTACGCGAGTCGCTCGGGCCCGGAACGCGCTGTTCGCGCAGCTCGTCGTACTCGTCGCTTCGCTCGACCTCGCGGACGATGCTGTCCATCGCGTCGACGACCCGGACGGGGTGATCGCCGATCGCCGTCTCGCCCGAGAGCATCACGGCGTCGGTGCCGTCCAGCACCGCGTTCGCGACGTCGGAGGCCTCCGCGCGGGTCGGCCGTCGGGAGTGGACCATCGAGTCGAGCATCTCGGTGGCGGTGATGACGGGCACGCCCGCGTCCCGACATTTGTGGATGATGCGCTTCTGGATCATCGGGACGTCCTCCATCGGACACTCGACGCCTAGGTCCCCGCGGGCGACCATGATGCCGTAGGAGGCGTCGATGATCTCCTCGAGGTTCTCGACGGCCCCCGCGCGCTCGATCTTCGAGACGATGGGGATCGGCTCGCCGAACTCCTCGATCGTCGCGCCGACCTCGTGGACGTCCTCGGCGTCCCGGACGAACGAGGCCGCGACGAAATCGGCGCCCTTCTCGGCGGCGAGCTGTAGGTCCCGGCGGTCCTTCTCGGTGACGACGTCGAGGTCGAGCTCGACGCCGGGGACGTTGACGCCCTTCCGGCCCGGGAGCGGGCCGCCGCTCTCGACGCGGGCCACGACGGCATCGCCCTCGACGCCCTCGACGGTCGTCTCGATCCGACCGTCGTCGAGCAGCACGGTGTCGCCGGGCTCGACACCCGTGATGGGGATCGAGAGGCCGACCTCCTCCGGGGTGGCCTCGTCGCCCTCGACGAACCGGACCGTCGAGCCCGCCTCGAGCTCGATCGGCTCCTCGAGGGGCGCGGTGCGGATCTCCGGTCCCTTCGTGTCGAGCATCGTCGCGACGGGCTTCTCGGAACCGTCGTCGACCCCTTTGACGCGCTCGATCAGCTCCGCGCGGTCCTCGAGGTTGCCGTGGCTCGCGTTGAGCCGCGCGACCGACATGCCCGCGTCCGCGAGCTCGCGGATCGTGCGCCGGTCGTCGGAGGCCGGCCCCAGCGTACAGACGATCTTCGCGTTTCTCATACAGGGGGTAGACGGCAAACCGGCAAAAAGCCCAACGGTTAGTTCGCCCGCGAGTGAGTCCTCGCCGGCCGAACGACTTTGGGGCACGATCACAAACGCCGGACCATGCCGACGTACGCCGGACTCGTCGACGTGGAGGACCGGGAGTTCCAGAACGTCCAGGAGCTGGCCTCGCTGTGGGGCGAGATCCGCACCGAGCTCGAACGCTTCGACGTGCGCATCGAGGAGTCGTACGCCGTCCTCGGCGAGTACGACTTCATCGTCGTCTTCGAGGCGCCCGATCGCGACAGCGCGGTCCAGGCCGCCCTCACGATCCAGGGCTACGGGCTCGACATGCAGACGATGGAGGCCACCGATACCGATCACTTCGCCGACCTCGTCGGGGATCGCTGACTCCACGCGAGAACCAGCACTCGATTCCCCTTACAGCAGCTCAACCGTTTCCTGAGCCTCCGCTCTCGAACTCCCCGCCCTCGAACGTCGCCCAGTTGAGGACGATGAACAGGACCAGCAGGACCCCGGCCACTACCGCGAACGCCAGCGTCCATCTGCGTTGGTCCGCCGGCGAGAGGTCGAAACGGACGGCAGCCCACGTCGTCGCGACCGTCCCGGAGAGGAACAGCGAGAGCCCGATAGCCGCGATATGGAGTCCCCCCAACGCCGATCCGGGGAGGATCAACAGCCCCAACCCGACGATCACCGCCCCGACCACCATCGTCAGGAGGGGGAAGACCCGAAACGAAGTGTCGACCTCCGAAGCCGTGGTTTCAGTCACGGGGATACCTACGCTGCAGAAGTAGAAAAACACTAAGCATGCTGACCTATCAGCATATTCTTCGTGCCGATCGGTTCGGGGGGTCCGATCGGATCGGACCCTTCTGTGATCAGACTTTCCGACGATCAATCCCTCGAAACCTCCAGCGAAGGCAGGCGTAGGCCGATCGTACTCTCCGGACAGACTATCACCAGAACAGCTAATACCGTTCCAACTGATACTGGAGGTATGAACTGGGAATCCGAGCGTGACATGGCGAAGGACGTGGAAGAGAACCACGACCTGTATGCTGCGCTAGCCGACGAGAGCGACGACGAGTAGTTCATTTAGCAGCCGTCTACGTCTAACACGTCCTCGAAGTAACTCTCCCAGACGTCATAGAGGGCATCCCGTTCGAACATGGTATCGAATCGGATCTGTGGGAGTTCCCCACGCACTTCATGGGATTCATCTCGCGCCGCTTTCGTCCTCTCACTCGACCAGTCGCCAGGATCGATCCCATTGTCGCGGAGTAGTCGCCTGAGCAGTGCGATTGCCGTTCGGTGGTTGGCATCGGGGAAGAAATGCTTTCCGACGACGGAATGCATCCAGAGCGCACACTGATCAACGACCGGTTCGTCAGTCGGGAATTCATCTAAGATTCAACGAATGTCACCATTCCGGACAGCCCATATATCATGCCGAAGACTCTGTCGGGTCTCGTGGGCTTGTATATCATAATGGGTGTCCCCGGTCAAGAACTGCGTGTTCCTGAATTTGAAGTTCTCCGCCTCCAGTGAAGATAGATCGGTGATCCGCGGGGGACAGTCACACATGATTCACCAACAGTCTTCGTCGGATACTATCACGTCACCTGACCTTCGTCCCTGGCTCGCTGTCGCCGAGCGTCGTCAGCAGGTCCGCGTCCTCGCCCGCCGCGAGCAGCATTCCGTTGCTTTCGACGCCGAACAGCTCCGCGGGCTCCAGATTGGCGAGGATCACCACCCGCGTGCCGGGCAGGCTCTCGAGGTCGTGCAGCCGCTTGATCCCGGCGACGATCTGGCGCGTCTCGACGCCGATGTCCACCTCAAGACGCGCGAGATCGTCCGCGCCCTCGATGCCCTCCGCGAGCTCGACCTCGCCGATGCGGATGTCGAGCTCCTGGAACTCCTCGAAGCCGATCCGTTCTTCACTGACCGGTTCGAGGCCCGTCGCCTCCGCGCTCTCGTCGTCTCCGTCCCCGTCGCCCTCGCTTTCCGCGCTCGCGGCGTCGACGCGTTCGGCGAGCTTCTCGTTGAGCGTCTCGACCCGGTCGTCCTCGACCTTCTCGAAGAGGGCTTCGGGCTCGCTGAACTCTTCTGGAGTGGCTTCGAGACAGTCCTTCAGTCGAGCCCCGTGAACCGACCCCTCCTCGCCGAGCTGCCCCCAGAGGCGTTCGGCGGCGTGCGGGAGGATCGGCTCGAGGAGGACCGCCGTGGCCTTCGCGAGCTGGACGCAGTCGCGGATGACCCCTGCCGCGCGCTCCTCGTCCTCGTCGACGAGCTTCCAGGGCTCGTTGCGCTGGATGTACTCGTTGCCGAAGCGCGACAGGCGGATCCCCGCCTGGACCGCCTCGCGAAGCGCGTAGTCGTTGAGCCCCTCGCGGAACTCGCCCATCGCGTCGTTGATCTCCGCGAGCACCTCCTCGCTGACGTCCGCCTCGGGGGTCCCGTCGAAGTTCCGGTGGGCAAACAGTAACGAACGGTAGACGAAGTTCCCGAAGTTACCCACCAGCTCGCCGTTGACCCGCTCCTGGAAGCGCTCCCAGGAGAAGTCGATGTCCTGCTGGAAGCCGCCGGTGGTGACGAGGTAGTATCTGAGCAAGTCGGGGTCGAACCCCTCCTCGAGGTAGTCGTCGGCCCAGATCGCCCGGTTCCGGCTCGTGGAGAAGGCCTTCCCGTCGAGGTTGACGAACCCGCTCGCCATCACCGCCCGGGGCTCGTTGTAGCCCGCTCCGCGCAGCATCGCGGGCCAGAAGACGGTGTGGTGCTGGATGATGTCTCGGCCGATGACGTGGATCAGCTCGCCCTCGCCCTCCTTCCACGGCTCGGCCCAGTCGAACTCCTCAGCGCCGACCCGTTCGGAGTACTGTTTGGTGCTCGCGACGTATTCGATGGGCGCATCGACCCAGACGTAGAGCACGAGGTCCTCCTTGCCCTCGCCCGGATAGTCGATCCCCCAGTCCATGTCGCGGGTGATACAGAGGTCCTGGAGCTCGCCCTCGACCCACTCCTTGGGCTGGTTGCGGGCGTTGCTCGTTCCCTCCAAGCGCCCGAGAAAGCCCTTCAGGTACTCCTGGAAGTCGGACAGCCGGAGAAACTCGTGCTCGCGGGCGCGGTACTCCGCGGGGTTCCCGGTGAGGGTGCTCGTGGGGTCCTCGATCTCGCCGGGCTCGAGGTGGCGCTGACAGCCCTCGTCGCACTCGTCGCCGCGGGCCTTCTCCCCGCAGTAAGGACAGGTCCCCTCGACGTATCTGTCGGGGAGGGGCTGGTCGACCTCGGGGTCCCAGGCGACCTGGATCTCCTTCTCGTAGACGTGGCCCTCGTCGATCCACTCGCGGACGAACTCCCGGGTGAGTTCGGTGTTGGTCTCGTCGTGGGTGTGGCCGTAGTTGTCGAACTCGACGCCGAACTCCGGGAACGTCGCCGCGTACTTCTCGTGGTACTCCAGCGCGAACTCCTCGGGGGAGATTCCCTGCTTCTCGGCGTTGACCGCGACGGGCGTCCCGTGCATGTCCGACCCGGAGACGAACGCGGTCTCCTGGCCGACCCGCCGCAGCGAGCGTGCGAGGGTGTCGCCGCTGACGTAGGTCCGCAGGTGGCCGATGTGCAGGTCGCCGTTGGCGTACGGCAGTCCGCAGGTGACCACCGCGGGATGGTCCGTCGGATAGTCGTCGTGGCTCATGCGTGGTTCTGGCTCGTCGCGGCTCCTAAACCCGCCGGTTTCGGTTCACAGCCTGCTCGCGAGACCACCGCCCGTCGCCCCTCACGGGACGTCCGATCCGACGGTGACCGTGTCCCGCCCACTCTGCCCGTCGTGTCACTCGCCCTCGGCGCTACAGACCAGCGTCGGCCGCTCCGCCCCGATGACGACGTCCTGGGTGACGCTGCCGAAGATCGCCTTGCCCGCCGGGCTTCGCTCGCGGCCGGCGACGCAGATGCAGTCGGCGTCGTGGCGCTCGGCCGAGTCGAGGATCGCTATCGCCGGGTCGCCGACGATCCCCTCGGTCTCGACCTCGACGCCCGCCTCCTCGAGGATCCTCCGTGCCTCGTTGATCGCCCCGAGCGACTCCACGTCGCCGTCCTCGTCGTCGAAGACGTGGATCAGGATCGCGCGGATCTCGTCGCCTCCCGGTAGCTCCGCGATCGCCTCGGCCTGTGCGACCGCCCGTTCGGCGTCCGTGTCCACCCCGACGATGATGTCGTACATGTCCGTCCATACCGACTCCACCGGTTTAGCTGCGGTGACTCCCGAGCGCCGCGAGGAACGCCTCGAGGGTCGCTCGGGTGACGTGGGACATACAGACGATCCGCAGCTCCCCCCGGCCGGTCCGCGAGATCCGCCACCCGTCGTCGCGAAGCGCCCCGAAGAGCTCCCGGGGGAGCTCGACGGCGACGATCGGGAGCTCGGGCTCGACGACCGAAAATCCGCGCGCCCCGAGCTCGCCCGCCAGCCACTCGGCGTTCGCCCGGGCGCGCTCGTAGTTCTCGTGGTAGCCCTCGGGTCACAGCGCCTCGCAGGCGGCGACCGTGCTCGCGGCGCGCACCGCCTGGACGTTCGCCTCGGTGCCGCCGCTGGCGACGTAGCCGTGGGGATCGTCGAGCCCGGCGATCTCCCCGAAATACTCGATCGCATCGCGTTCGAGGTCTGCGACCGCGGGTAGCTCGCCGGGTCGCCGGGGTTGGTCGCGAGGTATCGCTCGGCGGCCCGCCGGGCCGCGGGATGGGGCTCCGTACACATCGAGGAGAGCACCCGGTCGAACGACTGTGGCTCCCTCCCCCTGCCCGCTGCATACATCCCACGATCCCGTCCGTCGGTTAGCCACTTTCGTTCCCGGTCCACGGCCGTAAAACGGCCGATTACGGCCCCCGCGGGCCCTTGCGAGTACCTGCACCGGTACTATGCGAATCGCATCCGTGTGTCCGTTCGTGGCACTATCCGAAGACGACACCAACGGGGAGGAGCTAGAGGAAGTCAAAGAGAGCGCCGAGTCGGCGTTCGATCCGGTTTCCGAGCCGGTCGTACTCGCGGCCGTCGCGTCGGTCGCGTTCTCCTGGTATCAGTTCTACGTCCAGGAGAACAAGGTTCACGGCCTCTTCGTGGGGCTGTGGGCGCCGACGCTGCTGGGCGCCGCGGGCTACCTGAAGCAGCTTCAGATCGCCGAGAAGCTCGACGCCGGTCTCTCGTTCCGGTAACGCGCGCGTCGCACGACCGAGACCCGAAACCGGCCGACGCGGTACTTCTTATCAGCGAATCGAGTCCAACAGCAGCTTCTGCTCGACCCGCTTGGCCTCGTGCTGGACGTCCCGGACGGCGTCGATGTTCGCGCTGATCGAGCTCACGCCGGTGTTGACGAGGTGCTGGACCATCTTGGGCTTCGAGCCGGCCTGCCCGCAGATGCTGGTGTCGACGTCGTGCTCCCGACAGGTGTCGATGGTGCTCTCGATCAGCTCCAGCACTGCGGGGTGGAGCTCGTCGAACCGGTCGGCGACGTTGCCGTTGTTGCGGTCGACGGCCAGTGTGTACTGGGTGAGGTCGTTGGTGCCGAAGGAGGCGAAGTCGATGCCGGCCTCGGCCATCCCCTCGATCGAGAGCGCGCTCGCGGGCGTCTCGATCATCACGCCCCACGACCGGCGCTCGGCGTCGATCCCCGCCTCCTCCATCAGCCGGCGTGCGGCGAGCACGTCCTCGGCGTCGTTGACGAGCGGGAACATGATCTCGACGTTGTCGTAGCCCATCTCGTAGAGCCGCGAGAAGGCCCGCAGCTCGTACTCGAAGACGTCCGGACGGTCGAGGCTCCGGCGGATCCCCCGATAGCCGAGCATCGGGTTGTGCTCGTGGGGTTCGTCCTCGCCGCCCTCGAGCTGGCGGAACTCGTCGGTCGGGGCGTCGAGGGTCCGCACCCGCACCGGGCGGGGGTAGAACTCGTCGGCCACGCCCCGGATCCCGTCGACGATCTCGTCGACGTAGGCCTTCTCGCCGTTGTCGGCGACGAACTTCTGGGGGGTCTTCCCCAGCGAGAGGATCATGTGCTCGATCCGCAGCAGGCCGACGCCGTCGGCGCCGGTCGCGGCGGCCCGTTCGGCGGCTTCCGGGATGGAGACGTTGACCTTCACCTCGGTCGCGGTCATCGGCTTGACGGGCGTTTCGGGGCGGACGTCCTCGACGGGTTCGTGATCCGGCTCGTCGCTCGTCCGGCCGGCCTCGACGCTGCCGCGCTCGCCGTCGATCGTGATCTGCTGGCCGTCCTCGATGACCTTCGTGCCGTTGCTCGTCCCGACGACGGCGGGCACGCCCAGCTCCCTGGAAACGATCGCCGCGTGGGAGGTCATCCCGCCCTCGTCGGTGACGATCCCCGAGGCGCGCTTCATCGCGGGCACCATGTCGGGCGTCGTCATCTCGGTGACGATGATGTCGCCCTCCTCGACCTTGTCGAGCTGGTCGAGCTTCGTGACGATGCGGGCGGCGCCGCTAGCCCGTCCCGGGCTGGAACCCAGCCCGTGGACCAGCTCCTCGCCGTCGCCCTCCCGTTCCTCGTACTCCATCGAGCCGCCGTTGCCGTCGGCGATCCCCTCCATCAGCCCGGACTCGGACTCCTCGGCCTCGCCCTCGCTGATCGTCGTGATCGGGCGCGACTGGAGCATGAACACCTCTCCCTCCACGATCGCCCACTCGACGTCCTGGGGCGTCCCGTAGTGGTCCTCGACGCGCTCGCCCAGCGCGATCAGCTGCTCGATCTCCCCGTCCTCGAGCACGCGCTCGTCGCGCCGCTCCTCGGGGACCTCCCGCTCGACGGTCTCGCCGCTCTCCTCGTCGCGGACGCACATGACCTTCTTGGTCGCGATCGTCTCCTCCTCGATCTCGCCGCTTTCGCGGTCGACGACGTAGTTGTCCGGGGAGACCGAGCCCGCGACGACCGCCTCGCCGAGCCCCCAGGCGGCCTCGATGATGATCCGCGGGTCGCCCGTCGAGGGGTGGCTCGTGAACATCACGCCCGACTTCTCGGCGTCGACCATCCGCTGGACGACGACCGCGATGTTGACGTCCTCGCTGTCGAAGCCCTGCTGCTTGCGGTAGTAGATCGCGCGCTGGGTGAACAGCGAGGCCCAACACTCCTTGACGCGCTCTAAGAGGTCCTCCTCGGTGACGTTGAGGAACGTCTCCTGCTGGCCGGCGAAGGAGGCGTCGGGCAGGTCCTCGGCGGTCGCCGACGATCGCACCGCGACGAAGGGGTCGTCGCCGAACGACCCGTAGGAGGCGAGGATCTCCTCGCGGAGCTCCTCGGGGAAGGGGGTCTCGAGGATGAGCTCCTCGGCACGCTCCTGGGCGGTCGCGAGCGCCGCCGAGTCCTCGACGTCGACGTCGACGGCCGCGTGGATCTCGTCGGCGATCCCGGCGTCGTCGATGAACTCGCGGTACGTTCCGGCGGTGACGATGAACGCCGACGGGACCGGCAGCCCCGCCCCCGTCAGCTCGCCCAACGAGGCGCCCTTCCCGCCGACGATTTCGAGATCGTCCGACCCGATGTCCGCAAGCCAGCGTACTGCCATTTACGTCCGAACCGACACCGAGGCGAGTAAAGAAGGTTGCGACCCCATCAAACGTTTGTGGAATTAGCTATTCGTTCGCGAGTGAACCCCGTGGCCTACGCCTCGATCAGTCCGTCTTCGTCCTCGTCCTCGGCGATCGTGATCGACCCCGAGATCGCCTCGACGGCCCGCCCGCCGACCCGCACGTCCTCGCCGACCCGAACCCTGACCTCCCCGGGACAATCGAGGAAGTGGCCCTGTTCGAGGACCATCTCGTCGGGGAAGTCCTCGCCGAAGGCGTCGACCGCCCGGAGGTACGCGCCGACCGCGCCGCTCGCGGTCCCCGTCACGGGGTCCTCCGCGATCCCCAGGGGCGGCGCGAACAGCCGCCCGTGGAGGGTCGCCTCCGCCGTGAGGGTGTCGAACGTGAAGGCATACAGCCCCGCGGCGTCGACCGATTCACAGAGCTCCGCGACCGCCCCCTCGTCGGGCTCGGCGTTCCCGAGGTGTTCGAGGAAGTTCACCGGCACCACGAGAAAGGGGAGGCCAGTCGAGGCCACCGCCGGCGGCAGATCCGCGCCGACGTCCGCGAGCGCGGCGGGGTCGACCCCCAGCGCGTCGGCGACCGCCTCGTACGCGAGGTCGACGGGCTCGATCTCCGGCTCGTCCTGGGTCATCCAGACGGTCCCGTCCGAGCGGAGCTCGATCTCGAGGACGCCGACGTTCGTCTCGAGGGTGTGGGTGCCGGCCTCGATCTCGCCTCTCTCGAACAGGTGGGCGTGGCTCGCGATCGTGGCGTGGCCACAGAGGTCGACCTCCGTGGTCGGTGAGAAGTACCGGATCCGCCGGTCCGCCCGCTCCGAACCCGAGAGGAAGGCGGTCTCGCTGGCCGCGATCTCGCGGGCGATCGCTTGCCGCTGGTCGTCGTCCAGGCCGTCGGCCTCCGGTATCACGCCCGCGGCGTTGCCCGAGAGCGGCTCGTCGGTGAAGGCGTCGACGACGGCCATCGACAGCCGCCGTGTCTCCTCGCTCATACACCCGCTCGCGTCGCCACCCGAATCAGTGCTCCGGCACGCCGGTCGTCCGGGCCCTGGAGGTGCTTGGCCCACGTTTATAGGGGATCGGGCGAAAGACGGGACATGATCGAGACCGATCCAGCGATGAGTCGACGCCGGTTCCTGCAGCTCGCCGGCACGGCGGCCATCGCCTCGGTCGCCGGCTGCGGCGACGCCGACGAGGAGGAGAACGGCGACGAGGACGACGACCCCGCCGGGGAGGAGGAGGGGGCCGAGGGAACGGAGACAGAGGACCCCCTCGACGCCGACGGCGAGGGCGACGACGGGGAAGTGGACGAGGACGACGCGGGCGGTCCGGACGAGGGCGACGAAGACGAAACCGACGAGGAAGAGGGGGCGGCCGAGGACGACGACGAGGACGAGACCGACGAAGGGTAGCGGACACCCGACGCCGGAGCGATCCGAGCCCGGGCTTGCAGGCGATGGCCGAAGGATAACCCGTCTCGGGGCGCTCGGTTCGACCATGCAAGGCACGTCACCGAGCAGGCGACGCTTCGTCGCGGCGGCCGGATCGCTCGCGATCGCCGCGGTCGCCGGCTGTACCGACGACGAGGACGCTCCGCCCGAGGAGGCCGAGGAGGACGACGACGAGACGGCCGACGACGAAACCGACGACGGCGACGGTCTCGGCGACTCCAACGGCGAGACGGGGGCCGACGACGAGGACGAGCCCACCAAGGACGCCGACCAGGAGACCTACGAGCTGGCGGTGATCGTCGAGACCGAGGACGGCGAGCCTGCGGTCGGCGCCTTCGTCACCGTCACGGACGAGGACGGCGACCTCGTCGACGACGAGGCCGAACAGCCGACCGACGATCAGGGCCAGGCCCTCTTCGAGGTCGGCGACGGCGAACACACGGTCGAGATCGACGCGACCGAGGCCGAGGTCGGCGACGGCGAGTTCGAGGAGACCGTCACGATCGACGGCGACGACGAGGAGCTGATGGTCACCGTCGAGGAGGGCGACGACCCCGCCGGCGAGGGCGCCGAGGGCGATGCCGGCGACGAGGACGGCAACTCGTAACCGTACGGTTCCGGCGGGCGACCGATCGACCCGACGACGGTCCGGGTGCGCCGAACCCCACGTTCACGGCCCGATCCCGCCCGACCACGCTACTCGGTCGTACGGTAGCTCCCGTCAGGGAACCTTTTTATTTCACCGGATCTATGGAGAACATAGACGGTACGGTTCGGGCGATAGCGGGTGTCGTCAACTCCCCGGTCGGCGGGCACCCACGGCGCGTTCGGCGTGGACGGATCGCTTCGACCACCCAGGAGAGCAATCAGTGACAGATGATATCCAGTACGAAACAGCGCACAGGACGGATGGAGAGGAGCGGCGGGCGTTCCGGACCCTCGAACGCGGCCCCGGCGACGGGCCGATCCACCCCGTCGTCGTCGAGGTCGTCGGGTCGCTGCTCGACGTTTCCCCGGGCGACCTCGACCCGATGTTCGACTCGCTCGACACCGAGGCCCTCGACGCCCTCTGTCGGGCGGACCCCGACGCCCGGCTCCGGGTCGGGTTCGTCTATCACGGCTGTTCGGTGGCGATCCGGTGCGAGGGAGCGACGGTCCACGTATCGGCGTCGGCTCCCTCGAGGGGCTCGGGCCCCGATCCGAGACAGACCACTTAAACCGGGAGCGGCCGTGCAGGCAGGTAGAACATGTCCGATCTCCCCGAGGAGTTCAACTGTACGGTCACCAACTGGGAGTACATCTACGGGCTCTGTCGGACGGTAAGCACCGAGGTCAAACGATCGGAGTTCGAGCCGGACGTGATCGTCGCGCTGGCGCGCGGGGGATGGTTCGCGGGGCGCTGTATCTGTGACTTCCTCGGGCTCGACGACCTGACGAGCCTGAAGATGGAACACTACGTGGGGACGGCACAGAAGAGCGGCGAGCCGCAGATCCGTTACCCGATGCCCGAGGGCTCGGTGCAGGGAAAGGACGTCCTGGTCATCGACGACATCGCCGACACCGGCGGGTCGATCGAGCGTGCCCACGAGTACGTCAGCGAACGCGGGGCGGACGAGGTCCGCACCGCGACGCTTCAACTGCTCCAGACCAGCGAGTTCGAGCCGGACTTCATCGGCGAGCGCCTCGAGGAGTGGACCTGGGTCGTCTACCCGTGGAACTTCATCGAGGACATGATCGACCTGATCTCGGGCGTCATGGAGAAGGCCGACGAGGGGACGTTCTCGTCCGAGGACGTTCGCCACTACCTCTCCGAGTACCACGACGTCGACCGCATGGAGATGGAGATCGCCCAGCCCAACCGAATGAACGAGGTGCTCGTCGAGATGGAACGGCGCGAGGTGATCGCGCGCGACGGCGCCAACCAGTGGCGACTGACCGAGAGCTGATTCAGTCCTCCGCGGGCGCTGCGGGGCCGGTCTCGACCTCGACGTATCGTTCCTTCCACGTCCCCCGCGCCCACCACGCGAGCGCCGCGACACAGCCGACGACGTCGCCCATCACGACCGCGACCCAGATCCCCGTCTCGGCCCAGCCGGCGACGAACACCAGGTAGTAGGTCAGGGGCACGCGAACGGCCCACAGCGTGATCAGCGAGAACACCATCGCGGTCTTGGTGTTGCCCGCCCCGCGGAACGTCCCGAGGATCACCTGCAGAACGCCCAGAAAGACGAACATGAACGCCGCGATCCGCAGGTACTCGACGCCGTAGGCGATGGTCGTCGCGGCTCCGGGAGTGTCGGCGGTGAGGAAGATCCCGACGATGGGCTCGGGAAACAGGTAGGCGATTGCCGTCAGAACCGCCATCACTACCGAGACCAACCCCATCGCGAGCTTCGAGGCCCGTGCGGCCCGGTCGGGCCGGTCGGCCCCGAGGTTCTGGCCGACGACGGTATCGAGCGCCTGGGAGAGCCCCATCGCGGGGAGGAAGACGAGCGAGATCAAGCGGTTTCCGAGCCCGTAGGCGGCGACGATCTCGGGCGGGAAGGCGACGACCATCCCCGTCAGGACGACGAACGCGAGCGACGAGGACGACTGCTCGATCGCGCTCGGGGTCCCCAGTTCGACGATGTCGCGGACGTGACCGAACCGGGGGACGAGGTCGCCGGCCTCGATGTCCGGGCCGGCGTCGGTGTAGAAGAGGACGTACAGCCCGAGCCCCGTGGCGACCGCCCGAGCGGCGATGGTGGCGATCGCCGCACCCTCGATCTCCATGCGGGGGACCGGGCCGAGCCCGAAGATCAGCAGGGGGTCGAGCGCGACGTTGACCGCGACGCTGACGACCATCACGCGCATCGGCGTGCGGGTGTTGCCGTAGCCGCGCATGATCGAGACGAAGATGAAGAAGCCGAAGAGGAAGGGCAGGCCGAGGAAGTAGATCCGCATGTAGTCCGAGGCCAACGGAACGATCCGCTCTTCAGTACCGCCGCCCGCCGGGAACAGCGAGAGCAGCCAATCGGTCGAGAGGTAGCCGAGGACGGCCAGTACACAGGCCAGTAGGGTGACGAACGCCAGCGTCTGGCCCGCGATCACGTCGGCGCTCCGGCCGCTCTCGGCGCCCGTGTACTGGGCGACGAGGATCGCGCCGGCGGCGGTAAACCCCCCGCCCACCGAGATGAGGAAGAAGATGAGGGGGAAGGCGAGGCTCAGCGCGCCGACGGCGTCCTCCGAGACCGCGCCGAGAAACGCCGTGTCGGCGACGTTGTACGCGACCTGCAGCAGCTGGATGACGACCATCGGCCACGCGAGGCGGACCATCGGGCGGACCAAACCGCCCTCGGTGAGCGAGCGTTCGCGGGCCGTGGACACTACTTCGAACCGAAACCGGTCGAGCTATATGAGTTTTCTTAAAAGGACGGTCCTTGCAGCGTATCGGATCCCCTCGTGGAGCGTGAGTGAACCTCGCTTGTGCGGACACCCGGAAACATCGGTTCTCAGGCCCGTGTCTCCTCATCGACTTCCTCGAGTACGCTCGTTCCTGCCCCCTCTTTCGAGTCCCAGGACCACTCCTCGTGGAGCCGGACCCGGCCGTCGGGGAGCCGCTCGATCTCGTCGATCGAGTGGCCCGTCGCCGTCTCGCCCTCGACCGTCAGGTGCGTATAGCGGAAGTCGAGGCCCTCACCGTCGCTCAGTCCAACGAGGAAACCCTGTCTGATCTCCCCGCCCTCATAGCGCGCCTGTATCAGGTCTCCGTCCTGCTCGAACCGGAACGTCGTCGCGTCGCTCACGGTCCCGTCGGCGTCGTTCGAGGTCGCTCGAAGCACTCGGCCGTCCATGTCGATCCCGTCAGTTGCCATAGATCGCGAGAATCCAGCTGAAGGGATGGTCGTTGTGATCCAGCACGGTTTTGTAGCGCCCCCCGAGAGAACGGGGCATGATCGGCTTCATCGGCGGCAGCGGCATCTACGAGGCCCTCCCCCTCGAGAACACCCGCGAGGAGCGAATCGAAACGCCCTACGGCGACCCGAGCGCGCCCGTGACGATCGGCGAGTTCGGAGACACAGGGAGGGAAGTCGCCTTCCTGCCCCGGCATGGGTCGGACCACGGGCGCTCGCCGACGAACCTCCCCTACCGGGCGAACGTCTACGCGCTCAAGACGGTGGGCGTCACCCATATCTTCGCTTCGAACGCGGTGGGTTCGCTGAAGGAGGACCTCGAACCGGGGACGCTCGTGGTCCCCGACCAGATCGTCGACCGCACGCGCCACCGCGAGATGACCTTCTACGGCGAGGGAATCGTCGTCCACCAGCCTTTCACCTACCCCTACAGTCCGGAGCTCGTCGATCACCTGACGGGGGCCGCGGCGAAGGCGACCGACGCCGAGGTCTCGAAGGGCGGCACCTACGTCTGCATCGAGGGCCCCCAGTACTCCACCCGGGCCGAAAGCGAGTTCTACCGGAGCCAGGGGTGGGACCTCGTGGGGATGACCGCGATCCCGGAGGCCAAGCTCGCCCGCGAGGCCGAGATCGCCTACGCGACGGTCGCGGGCGTCACCGACTACGACGTCTGGAAGGAGGACAGCGAGGTCACCCTCGAGGAGGTGCTCGAGAACGCGGAGCGGAACCAGAAGGCGATCAAATCGGTCGTCGAGGAGGCGATCCGCTCCCTGCCCGAGGACCACGAGTGTGAGGCCCACAGCGCGCTCGAGGGAACCGTCAACACGCCGACCGAGGCGATCCCGGAGGAGACCCGCGAGCGGGTCGACCCGCTGGTCGGCGATTATCTCTAGAAAGCGACGCCGGCTGACGACGACAACGACGGAAAAACGGGCCGTTTCGGTGGCTATTCGCCGCGAACGTACGACAGCGCGGAGACGTACTCCTCGGGATCGACTCGACCCTCGGTCTCGGTCAGTCGTTCACGTATTTTCGTGGGTGACATACAGTATCATACTACGGCGTTACTAATAAAAGTTGTGTTGGTAGGTATCACGGAACACGTGAACACCCGTCTCTGAGAATACTCCTCTCTGAGGGTGGATTGACGTCTCGAGGACGGAGCGAAAACGGGTCGGAGAGGAGAACGACGATCAGCCGGCGGGCTTGGGCGCGTCCCCGTCCCTGGCCTCGTCGTCCGCGGCGGGGTTCCGAACCCAGAGGTCGCCGAAGAGGTCGTCTTGTTCGAGGCGGACCTGCCCGCGGTGGGCCAGAAAGAGCAGCGCGAGGAACGTCTCGACGCGCGAGCCGCCCGCCTCGCCGATCTCGGTGAACAGCACCTCGTCGCGCCCGGCGGCGTACTGCTCGTCGAGCGCGTCGTAGACCTGCGTGATGGTCTCCTCGATGTCCTCGCCGTGGGCGGTACCCGTCACATCCTCGGCGGTGGGCTCCTCCTCGGCACGGAACTCGTCGGCCGAGTGGTAGTCGAGCGTCTGAGTGCCCCGCTGGAAGCCCTTCGGGGAGCCCGAGGTGTCGTACTCCCGGGACTCCTTCCACCACGAGTCCCGCTCGGCGTCGCGGAGCTCGCGGACCAGCTCGTCGAGCGTCTCGGGCGACCCGCGGGCCTGCTTGCGATCGAGCCGGCGCTCCATCTCGCGTTCGAGGTCCGCGATCGGGTCCTCCTCGAAGGGGTCGTCCGCCGGCCCCATCCCCATCTCGGCCTCCCAGTCGTCGAACTCCTCTTCGTCCTCGTCCTCGCCCAACATCTCGTCGCTCTTCATGCGCAACAGGACGCTCGCGTAGAAGAGCGCGCGCCCCGACGTTCGGAGGTCGGCCGAATCGAGTCGCGCGAGGAACGCGTCGGTCACCTCGACGATGTCGATGTCCCAGGGCTCGATCTCGCCGTCCTCGGCGAGCTGGACGAGCAGCTCGACGGGCTCGACTTCATCGGACTCCTCGGCGGGGAGCGCGACGTCAGTCATCCGCGGTCGCGGCCTCCCCGCTTCCCGCGAGGTCGATCCCGGTGACGGTGCTGACGTTGTTCCCCTGCATCGTCACGCCGATCGCGCGCTCGGAGCGCTCGAGCATCGCCGAGCGATGGGAAACGACGATGAACTGGGCCTCCCCCGCCAGCTCGTCGACCAGCTCGCCCACGCGGTCGGCGTTCGCGGCGTCGAGGAAGGCGTCGACCTCGTCGAGCGCGTAGAACGGCGCGGGGTTGTAGCGCTGGATCGCGAAGATGAACGCCAGCGCCGTCAGGGACTTCTCGCCGCCGCTCATCGCGTCCAGCCGTTGGATCGGCTTGTCGCCGGGCTGGGCCTTCATCGTCAGCCCGCCCTCGAAGGGGTCCGCCTCGTCCTCGAGGTGGAGCTCGCCCGTCCCCGCCGACAGCCGGGAGAAGATGTCCTGGAACTGCTCGTCGATCTCCCGGTAGGCGTCCATGAACGTCTCGCGTTTCTGCTGTTCGTAGGAGTCGATCCGGTCGGTGATCCCCTCGCGTTCCTCGACGAGGACGTCCTTGCGGTCGGTGAGCTCCGAGAGCTCGCCCTCGACCCGGTCGTACTCGTCGATCGCGAGCATGTTCACCGGCTCGAGCGCCTCCATCTCCTCGGCCAGCTCCTCGATGCGCTCCTCGACGACCTCGTGGTCGGGGATCTCCTCGGGGTCGTACTCGCCGACCTCGCTCTCGAGGTCCGCGATGTCGGTCTCGAGCCCGCGCGCGCTCGCCTGTAGGCCCTCGAGGCGGCTCTCGACGGAGCCGACCTGCTCCTTCGCGTCGTCGCGTTCGTCGGTCGCCTCCCCCAGCGTGCCCCGGAGCTCGCGGCGCTCCTCCTTCTTCTCGGTGAGTTCCTCCTCGAGCTCCTCCACGGCCTCACGCTTCCCCTCGAGGCGCTCTTCCTGCTCCTCGATCCCGTCCTCGAACCCTTCAATGCGTTCCTCCTGTTTCCCGATGCGCTCCTCGGCGCTCGTCGCCTGCTCGTCGAGGTCGGAGATGGCGTTCTGTGCGTACTGCTTCTCGAGCTGGAGCTCGTTGAGCCGCGAGTCGTGCTCGTCGAGCGCGTCCTCGAGGCTGTCGATCCCCTCGTCGATCGCGTCGAGCTGGGCAGTCAGCTCGGGGATCTCCGAGTCGGCGAGCTCGGTCTCCAGCTCCTCGATATCGCTCTCGAGGCCCTCGATCTCCTCGGTCGCCTCCGTGATCTCCTCCTCGATCTCGCCCATCCGCTCGTCGACGTCCCCGCGGGCGTCCTCGAGCTCGTCGATCTCTTCGGCGAGCCGCTCGGCCTTCGCCTCGCGCTCCTCGATCGCCTCGCGCTTCTTCTCGATCGCGCTGTCGATCTCGCGGACCTGCTCCGCGGCCTCGCTCTTGCGGTCGCGGGCGCTCTCGAGGCGGTCCTCCGCGTCCCGGAGCTCCGAGCGCACCGACTCGCGGCGGTCCTGCAGGTCGGTGATCGCCTCGGCAACCCGCTCTAGTTGGCCTTTGCCCGACTTCGAGAAGGAGTAGCGCGAGCCCGACCGGCTCCCGCCGGTCATCGCGCCGCTCTTCTCGACGAGCTCGCCCTCGAGGGTCACGAGCCGGTACTTGCCCATCAGATCGCGGGCGGTCTCGATGTCCTCGACGACGAGGGTGTCGCCGAGCACGTACGAGAACACGCCCGCGTACGCGTCGTCGAAGTCGACGAGGTTGTACGCGAAGTCCACCACGCCCTCCGCGCGCGGCGGCGAGGACAGCGAGCGGTTGCGCATCTCGGTCATCGGGAGGAACGTCGCCCGTCCCGCGTTTCGCGACTTCAGGTGTTCGATACAACGCTGGCCGATCGCGTCGTCGTCGACCACGACGTTCGCGAGCCGTCCGCCTGCCGCGGTCTCACACGCGGTCGCGTACCGCGAGTCCACCCCACCCAATTGGCCGACGGTGCCGTGGACGCCGTCCATTCCGGCGTTCAGTATAGCCGAAACCGCCCGGCCATACGAGCTGTCGCCGCTCTCGCCGGCCCTGGCCTCGAGCTCCGCGTACTCCTGCTGTTTGGCCTGAAGGTCGTCCTCGATCTCGTCGAGCTTCCCCTGGAGCTCGCGCTTCTCCTCCTTGAGGTCCTCGACGACCGCGTCGATCTGCTCGCGGTTCTCCACGGCCCGCCCGCGCTCGTCCTCCAGGTCGTCGATCTCGGCCTCGATCTCCGGGATCGCCTCGAGGGTCGTCTCGCGCTCCTCTTCCTTCTCGCTTATCGCGTTCGATCGACGCCGGGCCTCGTCGAGCAGTCGGTCCTGCTCGCGCTGATGTTCGTTCCGTTCGTCGCGTGCCTCCTCGAGTTCGGCCTTCTTCTCCCGGAGGTCGGCCTTCAGCTCGTCGAACTCCGTATCGACGTTCTCGATCTCCTCCTCGATCTCCTCGCGTTCGGCCTCCTTCTCCTGGATGTCGGCCTTCACGGAGGCCTTCTCGAGTTTCGTCTCCCGGATCTCGCGGTCGAGATCGGCGATCGTCTCCTCCTTCCTGTCGATCCCGACGAACGCCTCCTGTCGGTCGCTCTCGGCCTCGCTGATGGCCTCCTCGCTGTTCTCGATCTTGTCCTCGAGCCGGCTGATCTCGCCCTTGATCCCCTCGATATCGCGTTTGATCTCCAGCTGCTCGTCCTCGCCCATCCGCTCGATCTCGGCGTTCAGGTCCTCGAGGTCCTCCTGGAGGCGGGTGACCATCCCCTGCTTCTGATCGAGCTCCCTGCGAAGCTCCTCGAGCTCCGACCGCTTCTCCTCGATCCGGCTCTCCTTCGCGTCGAGCTCCGCACGTTTCTCCTCGAGCTCGGCGGCCTTCAGGTAGCCCTGGAACTCCTCCTTCTCGTCGCGAAGCGACTGGTACTGCAGCGCCGTCTCGCGTTCGTCCTCGAGCTGGTCGAGGCGGTCCTGTTTCTCCTCGATGCGGAGCTCGGCCTCCTCGATGCGCTCCTTGACGGTCTGGAGCTCCTCGTGGGCCGACTCCTTCTTGGCGTCGAACTCCGCGACGCCCGCGATCTCGTCGATGATCTCCCGGCGCTGCCCGGCGGTCATGTTGATGATGCCCGTCACGTCGCCCTGCATGACGACGTTGTAGCCCTCGGGCGTGACGCCCGCCTGAGCGAGCAGGTCCTGGATGTCCGAGAGGTTGACCGAGCGGTCGTTCAGGTAGTAATAGGAGTAGTAGTTGTCCTCGGTCCGTTTGACCCGCCGCCGAACGGAGATGGTCTCGACGTCGCCGATGTCGTCGCTGCCGGCGGCGCTCACGACCTGCTCGCGCGCGAGCGTGCCGTCGGCGTTGTCCAGCACGACCTCGACGCTGGCCTCACGGGGGCCCTCGGCGTCGCCCTCGCCGTCGTGGCCGGGGTTGTAGATCAGGTCGGTGAGCTTCTCGGCGCGGATCCCGCGGGCCCGCGAGAGGCCCAGCGCGAACAGCACGCTGTCGATGATGTTCGACTTGCCCGAGCCGTTCGGGCCGCTGACGGTGGTGAAGTCCTCGTAGAACGGGATGCGGGTCTTCCGGCCGAAGCTCTTGAAGTTCTCTAGAACGAGCTCTCGAATGTGCATGATGGGGCGGGCGCGGGCTACGCGACGATGATGTCGTCTGCCGCGTCGTCCTTCGATTCGTCCTGCTCGTCCCTATCGGTTTCGACTCCGACCTCGCGGGGCTCGACGTCGGCCTCGGCCTCCGTCTCGTGGCGCGACTCGAGCTCGCGGATCCGCTCGTTGGCCTCGACGAGCTCCTCGGTCAGTCCCCGTACCGTGGCTTCGAGCTCCTCGACCCGCGTCTCGAGATCCTCGACTCTGTTCGACATACGTCCGTTACCTCGCCCGCCGGACATAAACCTGTGTCAGACACATCTCAGGAATACGACCACTCCTCGCCAGCCCCGCCGTACCGTCCCGGTAGCCTTTATGCGATCCGGGCCGAAGCCCGTCCAATGAGTGCGCAGGCGACCCAGGAGCGCGATCTCGCGGTCGTGATCGGGCTGGAGGTCCACGTCCAGCTCGAGACCGACACCAAGGTGTTCTGTGGCTGCTCGACCGATCTGGCCGACGCCGAGCCAAACAGCCACACCTGCCCGACCTGTCTCGGCCTCCCGGGGGCGCTGCCCGTCGTCAACGAGGCCGCAGTCGAGTCCGCGGTGAAGCTCGGGAAGGCCATCGACGCCGAGATCCCCCAGCAAACCCGCTTTCACCGGAAGAACTACTACTACCCCGACCTGCCGAAGAACTTCCAGATCACCCAGTACGACGCCCCGCTCTGTGAGGACGGCGCACTGGAGATCAGCGTCGAGGGCGAGCGTCGGGAGATCGGCATCGAGCGCGCCCACCTCGAGGAGGACCCCGGCAGCCTCCAGCACGAGGGCGGCGACATCGAGACCGCCGACCACACCCTCGTGAACTACAACCGCGCCGGGATCCCGCTGATGGAGATCGTCACCCGGCCCGACTTCCGGGGACCAAAGGAGACCCGCGCCTTCCTCGCGAAACTCGAGGAGGTGCTGGAGTACTTGGGGATCTTCGACAGCCAGCGCGACGGCTCCCTGCGAGTCGACGCCAACATCTCGCTGGTGCCCGGCGAGGAGGTGCGCGAGGACGGCTCGATCGGGGCCGAGGCGCTCGCGGAAGCCAACCGCACGGAGGTCAAGAACATCTCGAGTCACAAAGGGGCCGAGAAGGCGCTGGCCTACGAGGTGACCCGGCAACGAAACGCCGTCCGAAGGGGAAGGGAGGTCGAACAGGAGACGCGCCACTGGGACGAGTCGCGCGGGATCACCGTCTCGATGCGCTCGAAGGAGGAGGAGAAGGACTACCGCTACTTCCCCGAGTACGACCTGCCCGTGTTGCGGGTCTCGGGCTGGAAGGAGGAGATCTCGATCCCCGAGCTGCCCGCCACGCGGCGCGAGCGCTTCCGCGAGGAGTACGGGCTGGGCGGGGAGGCCGCCTCGAAGCTCACCTCCACGAAGCAGGTCGCGGACTTCTACGAGGACCTCGCGAGTGACTTCGATCCCGACCTGGCGGCGACGTGGGTCGCCGACGATCTCCTCGGAGAGCTCAACTACCGCGATATGCTCATCACGGACGTCGAGGACCGCCTCGACGAGGTCCGGCGGCTCGTCGAGCTGGTCGCCGAGGAGGAGATCACCGCGAAGAACGCCCGCGAGACCGTGTTGCGGGAGATGCTCGATTCGGGGGCCGACCCCGACGCGGTCGTCGAGGACCACGATCTGGGAAAGACCGACGCCGGCGAGGTCGAGGCCGCGGTCGAGGAGGCGATCGAGGAGAACCCCGAGGCGGTCGCGGACGTCGAGTCGGGCGACGACGGCGCGATCAACTTCCTCGTCGGGCAGGTGATGGGGAAGACGGGCGGCAGCGCCGACCCCGGCCAGGTCAACGAGCTACTTCGCGAACGCCTCGGCTGACGGGTAGGTATCGCGATCGGAGCGCCGAGGTCCCTTCAGAACAGCGCGGTCGCGACGTCGAAGAGCTGCTGTGCGTAGATCACGCAGGTCTCGCCGATCGGTTCGATGACGTCCAGTTCCGTGGTCGTGACTGCTTCTTCGTCGGCCATTGATCGATTCAACCCCCGCGGGCGCTAATAGGTTTCGGTCGTGACCGGACCATCAGGGTAAACCACTATGGCGCTCGCTCGCGAATTCCCGGTGTCATGTCAGACCAGACGTCCGACGAGCAGGACCTGTCGCGAAACGAGGTCGCGGACCACCTACAGACGCTGGCTCGGGAGCTCCGCGGGGAGGGGCCGGCGGACGTCACCGTCGGCAACAAGAGCGTCGCGCTCGACCCCGCCTCCGTGATCGAGTACGACATCACGGTCGAGGAACGATCGCCGATGCTCGGCGGCGAGCGCGAGACCGTCACGGTCACCCTCGACTGGGAGGTCGAGGAGAACGCTAACTAGCCCGGCCCGCCAGGACGACGTTGAGGACGATCCCGGCAAGTAGGACGAGCGAGCCGAAGTAGAGCCACAGCAGGAAGAGCAACGCGCCGCTGATCACGCCGAAGACGTCCGCGAGCGCCGTTATCGAGACGTAGAACTGGAACAGCGACTGGAGCAGCGTCCAGCCGACGGCCGCCAGCACCGCGCCGGGCAGCACCTCACGGGGCGTGACGTCGACGTCCGGGAAGACGAGATACAGCGGGTAGAACGCGACCAGCAGCCCGACGACGAGCAACAGCGTGTCGACGACCCCCGAGAACCTGAACTCCGGCAGGAACGTGAACAGCGCGACCGTCCCGACGGCGGCGGTGATCGCGAGCACGAGCGCCAGGAGGACGACGAGGCCGTCACGGACCCGGTCGCCGAGCGGCGTCTCGGCGGGGTCGGTGCCGTAGATCGAGGCGAACGCGATGTCGAGGCCGAGGAACATCCTGAAGGCGGCCCACACCAGCACGACCAGCCCGATCGCGGAGCTCCCGACCCAGCTCGCCGCGTCGGTCAGCGCGGTCGCGATCAGGTCCTCGCCAGCGGGGCTGAGATACAGCCGGGTCAGCCTGAGCAGGTAGTTCGCGACGGTCTCGCCGGCGAACAGCGTCGCCACGACCAACACGAGCAACAGCAGCGGCAGCAGCGAGACGAACGCGTAGAAGGCGAGGCTCCCGGCCAGAAACGGGAGGTTCTGTCGGCGCCCCTCCTCGACGACCCCGCGCCCCACCTCGAGCCACCGGTTCATCGCGCCACCCCCGTTCGCCACATCGGGGCCGCGGCGGGCGTATGGCGTCTCACTGTCCCGAGCGCTCCGATCGGCCGAGACGGTCCTCGATCCCGACTACCGCCTCGATCCTGGCCGCGACGGCCGGCGCGAGGAGGACGCCGGCGGCGACGAGCGCGAACCCGACGGTCTCCGCCACCGGGGCGAACCCGCTGGCGAGGCCCGCGGCGACCACCCCGATCGGTATCGCGACGACCACCGCACCCGCGAGGCCGACCGCGGCGGGCGAGGTCGCCCCGTCGCGAACGAGATGCCAGCCGACCAGCGCACCAGCGGTCCCCCCGAGGGTGGCCGTCGTGTACTGGTTGGGGGCGGCGATCGCCATGACGACGGCGAGGCCGAAGGCGACCGCGAACGCCCGCTCGGGGTTCCGGTCGGCGTAGCGAACCATCAGCGCGAGATAGGCGAGGCCGATGGCGATCCCGCCGAGCACGTCGCCCGGGAAGTGGACGCCGAGGACGACCCGCGAGAGCGAGATAACCGCGACGAGCCCGGCGGCGGCGAGATAGCGCGCCCGTCGGGAGCCGACCCGGCCGACGTACGCGAGCACGCCGAGGACGACGGTCGATCCCAGCGCGTGGGCGCTCGGGAAGCCGTAGTTCGCCTCGGCGGCGAGCCAGACGTTCTCGGGCGGGCGGGGGTGGACGAACAGCGCCTTCAGTCCGCTGACGAGCGCGAACGCGCCCAGCCCGACGCCGAGCGCGTAGGCGTACTCCCGGCGCCGGTCGCCGCCCAGCCAGTAGAGCACGACGGCGAGCGCGCCGAGCAGCGCGCCATCGCCGAGGTGGGTCACGGGGCCGGCCGCCTCGACCAGCGGGGCCGGCAGCAGCTCGCGGACCGATCGGATCACCCCGGTCCCGAACAGGACCTCCCGGGCGCCGTCGACTGCCGCCCCGTAGTTCATCGCTCGCTCGTATGCCGCTCGGCGGAATAAGTTCCCGGTTCCCCGACGCGAAACGTTTAGGCCCCGCCTCGGCGTACCGACGCCAACCCCCGTCATGGACCTGATCATCACCGAGAAGGACAACGCCGCCCGCCGGATCGCCGCCATCCTCAGCGGCGACTCGGCCGAGGTCGAGCGGAAGAACGGCGTGAACGTCTATCGCTGGGGCGGGACACGCTGTATCGGCCTGTCGGGCCACGTCGTCGCCGTCGACTTCCCCTCGGAGTACTCCGACTGGCGGGACGTCGAGCCCGTCGAGCTGATCGGCGCCGACGTCGAGAAGACCGCCACCCAGGAGAACATCGTCCGAACCGTTCGCCTGCTCTCGCGCGATGCGAACCGCGTGACGATCGCGACCGACTACGACCGCGAGGGCGAGCTCATCGGCAAGGAGGCCTACGAGATCGTCCGCGACGTCAACGAGGACGCCGAGATCGACCGGGTGCGCTTCTCCTCGATCACCGAGGGCGAGGTGCGAAAGGCGTTCGACGACCCCGACGAGATCGACTTCGATCTGGCCGCGGCGGGCGAGGCCCGCCAGATCATCGACCTCGTCTGGGGGGCGGCACTGACCCGCTTCCTCTCGCTTTCGGCGCGCCAGCTCGGCGACGACTTCATCTCGGTGGGCAGGGTCCAGACCCCCACGCTGAAGCTGATCGTCGATCGCGAACGCGAGATCGAGGCGTTCGACCCCGAGTCCTACTGGGAGATCTTCGCCGACGTCGCCAAAAAGGAGGAGACCTTCGACGCCCAGTACTACTATCTGGACGAGGACGGCAACGAGGCCGAGCGCGTCTGGGACGAGGAGCGCGCGGAGACGGTCTACGAGACACTGAACGAGGCCAGCGAGGCGGGCGTCGAGTCGGTCTCCCGGCGGACGCGGACCGACGCGCCGCCCGCGCCCTTCAACACCACCCAGTTCATCCGCGCGGCGAGCTCGATCGGCTACTCGGCGAAGCGCGCGATGAGCATCGCCGAGGACCTCTACACCGCGGGCTACATCACCTATCCTCGTACTGATAACACCGTTTACCCGGAGGACCTCGACCCCCGGGAGCTGCTCTCAGCGTTCACGGGCAACCGGACGTTCGGCGAGGACGCCGAAACCCTGCTCGAACGCGACGACATCAGCCCCACGGAGGGTGACGAGGAGACGACTGACCACCCGCCGATCCATCCCACCGAGGAGCTGCCGACGAAGGGCGAGCTCTCGGACGCGGAGTGGGAGGTCTACGAGCTGGTCGTCCGGCGCTTCTTCGCGACGGTCGCCGACGACGCCCGCTGGGAGCACCTCAAGGTCGTCCTCGCGGTCGGCGAGCACCGCCTGAAGGCCAACGGGAAACGCCTCGTCGAGCCGGGCTACCACGCCGTCTACCCCTACTTCAGCACCAACGAGAACTTCGTGCCCGACGTCGAGGAGGGCGAGACCCTCGCCCTCGAGGAGGTCACGATCGACGACAAGGAGACCCAGCCGCCGCGGAGATACGGGCAGTCGCGCCTGATCGAGACGATGGAGTCGATGGGGATCGGCACGAAGAGTACGAGACACAACACGATCGAGAAGCTCTACGACCGGGGCTACATCGAGAACGACCCGCCACGCCCCACCAAACTGGCGACGGCGGTCGTCGAGGCCGGCGAGGAGTACGCAGACCGCGTGGTGAGCGAGGCGATGACCGCCCAGCTCGAGGAGGACATGGCCGCGATCGCCGCCGGCGAGAAGGACTTGGACGAGGTGGCCGGCGAGTCCCGCGAGATGCTCGAGCGGGTGTTCGACGACCTGATGGAGTCCCGGGAGGAGATCGGCGACCACCTCCAGCAGTCGCTGAAGGCCGACAAGACGCTGGGGCCGTGTCCCGAATCGGGCCACGACCTGCTGGTTCGTCGATCCCGGCGGGGGTCGTATTTCGTGGGCTGTGACGGCTACCCCGACTGCGAGTACACGCTTCCACTGCCCAACACGGGCAAGCCGCTCATCCTGGACGAGACCTGCGAGGAGCACGACCTGCGCCACGTGAAGATGCTCGCGGGCCGGGGGACGTTCGTCCACGGCTGCCCACAGTGTAAGGCCGACGAGGCCGACGAGGAGGAAGACCGGGTCATCGGCGCCTGTCCCGAGTGTGGGGAGGGTGCGATCCCGCCGAGCGAGCGCGACGGCGAGAACCCCGAAGCGATCGCCGGCGACGACGACGGCCAGCCCGTCGAGGCCGACGGCGGGGAGCTCGCGATCAAGCAGCTCCGGAACGGCTCGCGGCTCGTGGGCTGTACGCGCTATCCCGACTGCGACTACTCGCTGCCACTGCCCCGGCGGGGCGAGATCGAGATCACCGACGAGCACTGCGAGGAACACGGGCTTCCCGAACTTCGCGTCCACTCGGGCGACGAGCCCTGGGAGCTGGGCTGTCCGATCTGTAACTACCGCGAGTACCAGGCCAGGGAGAGCGACTCGGGGACCGACCTCGAGTCGCTCGAGGGGCTCGGCGCGAAGACCGCCGAGAAGCTCGCCGCGGCGGGCGTCGAGAGCCTCAGCGACCTCAAGGACGCGGAGGCCGGGGCGGTCGCCGACGAGGTCGAGGGGATCAGCGCCGACCGCGTGCGCGAGTGGCAGGCGAAAGCCGGCTGAGGACCGTTCTCACTCGCCCCGCGTGTCTTCGGTATGCGGGTCGTACTCGTACTCCCGGAGCGTGTCGGGCTCGATCTCGTCGAGCGCGCGCTCGTGGGTCGCCTCGAGCACGATCGGCGGTGCGCGTCCGGCCTCGCGGGCCTCGATCCAGCGGGGCAGGCAGAGACACCAGCGGTCGCCCGCTTCCAGCCCGGGGAAGTTCATCTCGGGCTGGGGCGTCACGAGGTCGTTGCCCTGCGCTTTGCTGAACTGGAGGAACCCCTCGGTCAGCACCGCACAGACCTCGTGGCGCCCCGGGTCCCGCCGGAGGTGTCGGCAGTGGCCGTCGCGCAGGAAGCCCGTCTCGGGGTCCCCGCCACAGGGGCGCAGCTCGGTGCCGTAGACGTTGCGCTCGGTGTCCTCCTCGCTCATGTGTGTGGGTTCGGTCGAGGCGGGAAAACGGTGGCTACTCGTGACCAGCATCAGTAGGATGCGGAGTTACTTATCGGCCGACGACGGACAGCAACTCGATGGCGCGTGACGAAGCGATCGAGCATCTCACCAGCGAGGACGTGCTTACGATCCACGAGGTCATCGTCGAGTCGAACGACGCTACCGAACCCGGCGTGTCCTCGCGCGGGGACGTCGATTACGTTATCGAGTTCGTCCGCGAAGGGCACTTCGGTCGGGTTCCGGAGACGATTCACGAAAAGGCGTTTCAACTCCTCCGGCTCCTCGTCTCGAACCACCCGTTCGTCGACGGCAACAAGCGGACGGCACTGGCCTCGACGACCGTCTTCTACGCCCTCAACGGCCGTGCGTTCGAGTACGATCGTGAGGTGAAGACGATCCTCAAAGCGTTCGCGACCGATTCGGAAGCGGTCGGCCGGGAGGGGGTGCTCACATATCTTCGGACACACGTCACTCCCCTGTCCTCGGAATATCGCGATGCATACGCCGTCCTCCTAGACGACTCGATCGGTTTCCCGTCCGAGGACAACGGTTATGTCGACGAAGACGGTACGTCCAATTGAGAATGGCCACCGACGAACGCGGCGTCGATTCGGACGACCATCCCTCCCAGCAGGAGAATCGGCGCCGTCTCGTTCGGTTCCTCGCCCGGAAGGACATCGACGACCACGAGGAGCTGTACGAGGAACTCGCACGGGAATAAAAGGTCCGCGATCGTTTCGATTCCGGACATCGGCCAAGTAAGAAACCATGGGGATTCGTCCCCGATCCGTTACGGGTCCCGAACCCCACCGAAGGGGTTTTAGCGCGTCCTTTGAATTGAGTCCGTATGAGCGAAGCGTGGACCGACTGGGATCACATCGTCAAGGTCGATCCCGACAAGGAGCTCGCCCCGGGCGACAGCTTCGAGGACGTCTGTCGGACCGGGACCGACGCCCTCGAGATCGGGGGGACCCTCGACATGACCGAGGAGAAGATGCAGGCGGTCATCGACGCCTGCGCGAAGTACGACGTGGCGCTCTATCAGGAGCCCTCGAACCCCGCGGTGGTCGTCGACGACGACGCGCTTGACGGCTATCTCGTTCCGACCGTCTTCAACGCGGGCGACGTCTCGTGGGTCGTCGGCGCGCACAAGGAGTGGGTCCGCCTCGACGAGATCGACTGGGATCGCACGTTCACCGAGGCGTACATCGTGCTCAACCCCGACGCGAGCGTCGCCGAGCTCACCGAGGCCGACTGCGACCAGACGGCCGAGGACGTCGCCGCCTACGCCGAACTCGCCGAACACATGTTCGGCCAGCCGATCGTCTACATCGAGTACTCGGGCACCTTCGGCGATCCTGAGAAAGTGAAGGCCGCGAGCGAGGCGCTCGACGAGGCGACGCTGTTCTACGGCGGCGGCATTCACGACTACGAGTCGGCGAACACGATGGCCCAGCACGCCGACGTGATCGTGGTCGGGGACCTGCTGCACGAGGAGGGCTGTGAGGCCGTCGAGGAGACCGTCGAGGGCGCGACGGACGCGACGGCCCAGCGGATCTGAGCGGCGGGAACCGACGACGTTTAAGTCCCGCCCGGAGAACGGGGCCGTATGCAGGACCGAACCTACACCGCGGACGCCGAACCCGGCGACCACGCCACGGTCGCGGGCTGGGTCCACGAGATCCGCGACCTCGGCGGCATCGCCTTTCTCATCCTTCGCGATACGAGCGGGAAGATCCAGATCAAGTTCGAGAAAGAGGAGATGGACGAGGATCTCGTCGAAACGGGCCTCGATCTCGCCCGGGAGAGCGTCGTCTCCGTGACCGGCGCGGTCGAGGAGGAGCCCCGCGCACCCACCGGCGTCGAGGTCACGCCCGAGGAACTCGACGTGATCGCGGAGGCCGAGCCCGAACTACCCCTCGACCCCTCCGGGAAGGTCGACGCCGAGCTCTCGACGCGGCTCGACAACCGCACCCTCGACCTCCGAAAGGAGGAGACGAAGGCGCTCTTCGAGATCCGCGCGGAGGTCCTCCGAGCAGTCAGGGAGAGCTTCCGCGAGATCGGCTGTACGGAGATCAACACGCCGAAGATCGTCGCCACGGGGACCGAGGGCGGTACGGAACTGTTCCCGATCACCTACTTCGGCCAGGAGGCGTTCATGAACCAGTCGCCCCAGCTGTTCAAGCAGCTGATGGTCGGCTCCGGGCTCGAACGGGTCTTCGAGGTCGGCCCGATCTTCCGGGCCGAGGAGCACAACACGCCCCGGCACCTCAACGAGGCGACGATGATCGACTTCGAGAGCGCGTTCATCGACCACGAGGAGGCGATGGACGCCTGCGAGCGCACCCTGCTCGCGGCCTACGAGGGCGTCGCGGAGAACTGTGAGAAACAGCTCGAGACGCTCGGCTACGAGGAGTTCGAGGTCCCCGAGGAAGGGTTCCCGCGCCTCTCCTACGAGGAGGCCATCGAGCGGATCAACGCCACCGGCGAGCTCGACGAACAGCTCGTCTGGGGCGACGACCTGCCCACCGAGGGCGAGAAGGCGCTGGGACAGGACGTCGGCGGACACTACTTCGTGACCGACTGGCCTAGCGAGATCAAGCCGTTCTACATCCAGGACTACGACGACGAGCCCGAGCTCTCGAAGGGGTTCGACCTGATGCACCCGCGCATGGAGCTGGTCTCGGGCGGGCAGCGCGAACACCGCTACGACCACCTCGTCGAGGGGTTCGAGGCCCAGGGGCTCGACCCCGAGCAGTTCGACTACTACACGAAGATGTTCAAATACGGGATGCCGCCCCACGCGGGCTGGGCCTACGGCGTCGAGCGCCTCGTGATGACGATGCTCGACCTGGGCAACATCCGCGAGGCGGTTCTGTTCCCGAGGGACCGTCAGCGGTTGTCACCCTGACGGTCCCTCGCTGTTTCCGCGAGACAGGCAGCGCCTGTCGCCGTAGGCGACGGCGTACCTGTCGAGCGGGAGCAGGGAACGGAGCGAAGCGGAGTGACCGCGTTCCCGAGGGATCGCCAACGTCTGAGTCCATAGACGAGGACGTTGAGAGTCAGCGAGGCGAGCGAAGCGAGTCTCACAGAATCGCCAACGTCTGAGTCCATAGACGAAGATGGGGGGACAGCGAGTCTCTCGTCGTCCCCCGCGGACCGTGGGTCGGTGCGGGCGGAACGCGCTGGGCCCCCGGGTTCGTCGGGTGGGCTCCGGCTGCCGGCCGAGGTTTTATTCTCCGTTTCCCCGTAGGTGTGGACGATGACCGATACGAGCGAGCAGGTCCTCGAGGAGGCGCGACAGCACGGCGAGACGCTCACGGTCCGGGAGCTGGTCCGGATGATCGAGCGGTTCCACCGGCCCGAGGGACCGGGGATCACCCACGAGACCGTCGAGGCGTACGACGAGGCGGTCGCGGCTGACGCCGCCCTGCCGTTCGCGGAGGGGCAGATCGTCGCGTCGATCGAGGAGAACCTCTCGGACGGGGAGCGATGGCACGACACCGACGCCTACTACGCGCTGGGTGACGACCGGGTGAGCATCTTCCCGAAGGTCTGGCACGAACGGCTCGCGGACACCGACGACGTCCGGGAGTACGTCGCCGTCATCGAGGACGACACCTCCTCCGAGACCACCGAATCCAACGCCCCGCGGGGTGGCATGGGGACCGGCGTCCCCGAACAGCTGCTGCTCGACGCGATCATCGTGATCGATGGCGTCGAGCGCGAGACGGCTAAAACGCGCCTCGAGAACGACCGCCGGGACGGCGGGCTCGTTCAGGACGCGGACCAACACCCCGCTGCTCGGGTCTACCTCCCCGAAGAAACCGAGGACATGCGCGACGACTGGCTCGACTACTGAACCGCGGAGCGTCCCATCGGGCCACAGCCCGGCCTTAACGACTACATATCGCTCGGCTGACTCGGACCAAACGGCATCTAATCGGATCCATCGGATTTTTTCCCTCAGAACGGAACGTCAATTAGACGACACATATATATGTAGGTGAGGGAACAATTGGGATGCAGAACGCGAATGAATGTCCGTGATTTTACCTTCGAACACTACGGACGACTCCTCGACGCGGCCCTCGACAACGGGTACACGTTTCGGACCGTCCACGACCGAGTGACCGGCCCCGAGCCCGACGAGCCGACGATCGTCGTCCGCCATGACGTCGATCGGAAGGTCGGGACGGCCCGGTCGATGGCCCGCGAGGAGGCCCAACGGGACGTCTCGACGACCTACTACTACCGGACGTCGACGTTCAGCCCCGAGGTCGCCGCCGAGGCCGAGGCGCTGGGCCACGAGGTCGGCTACCACTACGAGGACCTGGTGAAGGCCCGCGGCGACTTCGAGGCGGCCCACGAGCGCTTCGGGCGGAACCTCGCGCGCTTTCGCGAGCACGCCGACGTCACGACGATCTGCCCCCACGGCAGCCCGCTGTCGTCCCACCACAACCTCGACATGTGGCACGGCGAGTACGGGATCGAGCGCTACGACCTGGCCGGCGAGGCGTATCTCTCGATCGAGACGAGCAGCAGCGATCCGGGGAAGCCGTCGTACGTCTCCGATACGGGCCGGAGCTGGGACACGGAGATCTCGGAGTTCGGCCGGATCGACACGACCGACGACCTGATCACGGCCCTCGAGTCCGACGGTTGCGAACAGCTCTACCTGCTCGTCCATCCGGGCCGCTGGTCGCGGAGCCGGTCCGAACAGCTCCAGCGCGTGGCCTGGGACCTGGCCGCCGAGGTCGGGAAGTCGGCCGCGAAGTCGGTCCACGCCCTCGGACGGGGTCCGGGCGACCGGATCGCCCGCGTCATGCGCGAGAGAGTATAACGCTTAACCACCGGGCCCACGAACGACTTCCCAATGAGCGACGATGAGGTAACGGTGTTCGTGCCGGGGCACGTCACCGGTTTCTTCAGTAGCCATCCCGACGACGACCCGTCGAAGGCCGGATCACGGGGGGCGGGACTGACGCTTACCGACGGCGTGACCGTCCGGCTCACGCCCGCCGGACACACACGAACGACCCTCAACGGGGCGGAGATCACCGTCGACCCGGTCGAGCGCGTCTGCGAGGCCCTTTCCGTCTCCGCGCGGATCGAGGCGACCACCGACCTCCCGCTGGGGGCGGGCTTCGGCGTCTCGGGGGCGCTGGCGCTGGGCACCGCGCTCGCGGCCAACCAGGCGTTCGACCGCCAGCTCTCCGAGAACGAGGTCATCAGCGTCGCCCACGGCGCGGAGGTCCGTTCGGGCACCGGCCTGGGCGACGTCGTCGCCCAGGCGCGCGGCGGGGTCCCGATCCGCCTCGAACCCGGCGGGCCGGCATACGGGCGCCTCGACGGCGTCCCCGCGAGCAGCCGCATCGAGTACGTCACCTTCGGCGAGCTCTCGACCGAGTCGGTGCTCTCGGGGGACACCGACCGCCTGAGCGACGCGGGCCTCGAATCGCTGTCGATGCTCCTCGAGGAGCCGACCCTGTCGACGCTGCTGTTCGCCTCGCGGCGGTTCGCCCGGGAGGCCGACCTGCTCACCGACCGGGTGCGCGAGGCCATCGAGGACGTCTCGGCGGTCGGCGGCGAGGCCTCGATGGCGATGCTCGGCCGGACGGTCTTCGCGCTCGGGTCGGGCCTCTCGGACGCGGGCTACGACCCCGCGATCTGTCACACCCACGCCGCGGGCGCGAGCATCATCGACGAGCCGACCATGGCGACGGCCCCCTCGCGGCCGCCGCGGGCGAACAACGTAGGGGATTTGTGAGTCGCCCGTAGAGAGGGGGTATGACCGAGATCCCCGAGGACCACCCGCGCCACGACTCGCTGGTGGCCCGCCATCGGATCGAGGAGGGCGTCGAGAAGGGGCTCACGAGCAAGCAGGGGCTGATCGCCCAGGGACGCGGCGAGGCCTTCGACTACCTGCTGGGCGAGCGCACGACCGAGAGCGCCGACGAGGCCGAGCGCGTCGCCGCGGCGTCCCTCCTTCGGGCGCGCCACCCCGTCCTCTCGATCAACGGCAACGTCGCGGCGCTCTGTCCCGACGAGACCATCGAGCTCGCCGAGGCGGTCGGCGCCGACCTCGAGGTCAACCTCTTCAACCGGACCGAGGAGCGCGTGCGGGCGATCGCCGACCACCTGCGCGAGCACGGCGCGAGCGAGGTCAAGGGGCTGACCGCGGACGCCCGGATCCCGGGGCTCTCACACGAGCGCGCGAAGGTCGACGCCGACGGCATTTACGACGCCGATGTGGTGCTGGTTCCCCTGGAGGACGGCGACCGCGCGGAAGCGCTCGGCGCGATGGGCAAGACCGAGATCGTGATCGACCTCAACCCCCTCTCGCGCTCGGCGCAGGTCGCGACGGTGCCGATCGTCGACGAGATCCTCCGGGCGGTGCCGAACGTCACGCGCCACGCCCGCGAGCTCCGCGAATCGGGGGCCGACCTCGAGGCGGTCATCGCGGGGTTCGACCGCGAGGCCACCCTCGAGGACGCGGAGCGGGCGATCCGGTCGGGCTAGCGGCGCCGACTCATCTTCACGGCCCGTTCGAGGGCGGGGCTGAGCTGGGCGGCGATGTCGGCGTCCTCGGGGGTGAAGGCGTCGGTCAGGTGGAGCGTGGCGAGATACGAGACGACGACGACGACCGGGAGGAGCGCCGCGACCGCGAGCACCGAGTCGAACAGGAGGACGACGCCGACGGCCCCCAATCCGGCCGGGACGGCCGCGAAGACGACCTTCCCGAGGTCCCGAGTCAGCGGGTGGACGTCGTGATACCGGTGGGCTTCCCAGACCGCCAGCAGGCCGTTGACCGTGAGCGCGCTCGCGGTCCCGATCGCCGCGCCCGTGATGCCGATCCGGGGGACCAGCAGGACGCTCACGCCGACGTTGATGATCAGCAGCACCGTCGTGTTGATGAAGACCAGCCGCGAGTAGCCCAGTCCCTGCAACAGGGTGCCGTCGGGCCCGCCACAGGAGGCGCTGATCGTACAGCCGACCGCGAGGATCACGACCGCGGCGGTCGCGACGGTGTACTGGGGGGTGAAGACGACCGAGAGGTACGCGCTCGCGCCGAAGGCGACGATCAGCGTGATCGGGAGGGTCAACCCCGCGATCCAGCGGGTCGCGGTCCGGTAGCGCGTGCGCACCGCGGCGGTGTCCTCCTTGGCCTCGGCGATCAGGGGCTTGAAGATCGGGCCGAGCGAGCTCGAGAAGATCATCAGGTTGGCCGCGAGCGCGTAGCCCACGCGGTAGATCCCGACCTCCTCGGAGCTCTCGAAGTAGCCGATGACGAAGTAGTCGATCTGGCCGAGGAAGATGTAGATGATGCCGGCGAACGCCAGCGGCACCGAGTACCACAAAAGCGGGCGCGGGGAGACCCGAGTCGTCTCGGCGGCGACGATCCGCGGGGCGTTTCGCCACAGGAAGTACGCGCCCGCGACGATGGCGACGGCGAGGCCGACGAGATACCCCCCGACGACCCCGAGCAGCCCGTAGCCCAGAAGCAGCAGGGCGGCCGTGGCGAGCAGCCTGACCGTTGGCCGGATGACGTCGCGCATGTAGACGCGGAACTTCAGGCGCTTGATCGCGCTGAAGCTCGCGAGCAGGGCGTTGTAGACGGCGAGAAACGGGATCGTGACGCTCAGGATGAGCAGCGCGATCCGCAGCGAGGGCTCCTCGAAGGCGTCGGCGAGCACCCCGGCGCTCAGGACGACCACGCCCGCGACGATCCCCGAGGAGAGCAACACGGTCCCGAAAACGACGACCATCACCCCCCTGGCCTTGTCGGGGTCGCCGTCGCTCAGATGCTGGGGGACGAAGTAGTCGATCGCCTTCGGCAGCCCGAGGTTGCCGAACGCCTGGACGAACAGGATGATCGAGGTCGAGAGGATGAACAGCCCGTAGACCGAGGGGCTGACCAGCCGGGTGATGACCGCGACGACGAGGAAGCCGAAGACCTTCCCGATGATGTTGCCGGCGAAGGTGATCGATCCCTCGCGGGCCATCGTCGCGGTCGACTCGTCGCCGCTCATCTACAGTTCCGTGCCGACCTCGAGCTCGTAGTCCTCGACCTCGGCGGCGCGCTCGCCGATATGGGGATAGGAGACCTCGAAGCCCCACTGATCGACCTCGGGGTCGATCTCGACCTGCTCGATGATCGTATCGAGGGTCTCGCCCTCGGCGTCATGGAAGGCCGCGCGGACCTCGACGTAGTTGACCTCGACGTCCTCCTCGACGTCGTCGCGGGGAGCCACGACCCCCCTGACGACGACGCTCTCCCCGTCGGTCCCCGCCTCCTCGCGGACGAGCTCGCTCTCGACGATCTCCACCCGCTCGCCCTCCTCCGGGTCCTCCGGTTCCTCCTCGTCGGGTTCCTCGGGGTCGTCGGAGTCGTCCGGGTCCTCCGGCTCCTCGGGCTCGTCCTCGTCGTCCCCGTTTCCGACACACCCGGCGAGCGTACAGGCGGCGACCGTCGAAGCCAGCAGATCCCGGCGGCGCATTGGGCGCGGTACGGGGTCGGGACGCATATACACACCGACTAATGTGCCCGCCGCCCGACGATCGACCATGACCGACGACCCGTTCCCGACGATCGACGCCGACCGGCTCGACCGGGGTGGATGGGTCCTCGCCGAGCGGACGAGCGAGACGGTGTTCGCCCTCCCCTCGTTCCGGGTCGAGGGCCATACCCGCCTCTACGAACACCCCGGTTCCGAAGCCGCCGAAGGATCCGACGGGGCGGGCGGGGTCGATGGCACGGGACCGCCGCGGCGCTTCTTCTTCGCGACCCGCCTCGACTTCGAACCCCCGCTGTCGAGGCTTGCTTCGACGAGCCTGCTTCCCGTGGTGCGTTCGAGGGCCACGCGGGCGTTCGTCGCCGACCTCGAGGACCGGGGGCTCGAGGGAGTGAAACGGAAGGGAACCCGAAGGACTCGGACCGACGCCGGCGAGCGTGTCCGGCTTACGAGACACGCCGCTCGGATCGACGTCGACGAGGGGAGCGCGGACGTCGAGGCGTGGTGTGGCGTCTGGCTCCACGAGGGGGAGTTCCGGGCCGCGGGCGGGGCCTTCCCGACCGCCGGAATCGACGGCCTTGACCCACACGGGGACCGCGAGGAGCTGTTCGCGTTGGTCCGCGGCGTCGAGTGACGACTTCCGTTCGACGTCCGCGGCGTACCACAACGACTTTGAACCACCATATGGTATCACTGAGTGGTATGAACGAGTACGACCAGTTCAGCGACGTCGGCGAGGCGGACGTGACCCGCGCGATCGGCCAGGAGTGGACCGAGGAGTTCATGGACTTCTCGGACTCGGACGTCATCATCGTCGGGGGCGGTCCCTCGGGGCTGATGGCCGCAAAGGAGCTCTCCGAACGGGGCGTGAAGACGATGGTCGTCGAGAAGAACAACTACCTCGGCGGCGGGTTCTGGCTCGGCGGCTTCCTGATGAACAAGGTCACCGTTCGCCAGCCCGCCCAGGACGTCCTCGAGGACCTCGACGTCGACTTCAAGCCCGCACAGGACTCGGATGGCCTCTACGTCGCGAACGGCCCCGAGGCCTGTTCAGGGCTGATCAAGGCCGCCTGCGACGCCGGCGCGAAGATGCAGAACATGACGGAGTTCACCGACATCGTGATCCGCGAGGACCATCGGGTGGGCGGGATCGTCATGAACTGGACGCCGGTCCACGCCCTTCCGCGGGAGATCACCTGCGTCGACCCGATCGCCGTCGAGGCGGATCTGGTGATCGACGCGACGGGCCACGACGCGATGGCGGTCTCGAAGCTCCACGAGCGGGGCGTGCTCGACGCACCGGGCATCGGCGATGCGGCCGAGAGCGCCACCGGAATGGACCAGACCGACGACGACACCTACGGCGCGCCGGGCCACGACTCGCCGGGCCACGACTCGATGTGGGTCGGCGAGAGCGAGGACGCGGTCGTCGAGCACACCGGGTTGGTCCACGAGGGGCTGATCGTCACCGGGATGGCCGCCGCCACCACCTACGGGCTCCCGCGGATGGGCCCGACCTTCGGCGCGATGTTGCTGTCGGGCAAGCGTGCCGCCCAGGCCGCCCTCGACGAGCTCGAGGTCGACGCCGACCCCGTCGAGCTGACCGACCGGCAGGCCGCCGCGGCCGCGAGCGACGACTGAGCGGCGATGGTCGAGCGCCTCACGCTGTATCGCGCGCCGACGACCGCCTGCGACGTCGCGGGGATCGCCGACTGGCTCGAGGATCGGGTCACCTGCGAGATCGAGGTCCGCGACCGATTTCTCGATCTCTACGGGGGCGAGGACCTCCCGGAACGGTTCGCCGAGGCGCGGGTGCTCGACCCCTACGACCGGGAGACTGGAAACACCATGCTCGGAACGGTCCGCTACGAGGAGCGCGCTCTGGAGGAGCCCGAGCGCGCGGGCGGCGTGCTGTATGACGGCCTCGCGGTCCAGCGCGCGCTCAACGACGCGCTGCCCGCCGAGGAGCGCGAGCTCTCGCGTCTGCACGTTCCGGTCCTGGATCGTGCGCTCGCGACGTGGGGCGACCACGACGGACGGTGGCACAAGCGGGTGAACGTCCTCGGCCAGCCCGCGCCGATCTCGGTGCCGGGCCTCTACGAAGCGCCCGCGAAACCCGAAGCATATTACAAGGAACAGCAGCGCCACGCGATGCTCTCGGGCGACACCCCGCCCCGGGAGGTGCTCGAAAACGAGGTCGAGGGAGAGTTCCTCGTCAACGAGGATCCCCGGACGACGGAGGCGCTGGCGGGCTACGCCCTGAGCGCGTATCACTACCTCGAGACGGGCGAGGCCTTCTGTGAGGATCCGGGCTGTCGGCTCTACAACGCGCATCGCCAGCCCGAGCTGATCGAGGCCCAGCTGCGCGAGCCCGAGTTCTGTGCGAGGCACGCCGAGTCCTACGAGGCGTGACGAGTACAGCGCCAGCAAACGCGGTTTAGCGTTTGCGCCGTTCTGTGCGAGGCACGCCGAGTCCTACGAGGTCTGAGACCGAGTCGACTCGGGGGGATCGGATCGCGGGAGTTATCTCGCCGGTCCGTTTCGACTCATCCAATGGGCGAGTTCTCCTCGGACATCCAGGTCAGGTTCCGCGACATCGACGCGATGGGCCACGTGAACAACGCCGTCTACGCGACCTACGTCGAGCAGGCGCGCACCGAGTACTTCAAGGAGGTCCTCGAGACGGGCCTCGATTCGGTCTCGACGGTGCTCGCGACCCTCGAGCTCTCCTACGAGCGCCCGATCCTCCTCGAGCAGTCGGTGACCGTCGAGATCGACGTCCCCGAGATTGGTCGCTCGAGCCTCCCCATGGAGTACGAGATCTTCGCGGACGGCGAGCGGGCGGCGACCGCCGAGTCGGTCCAGGTCTTCCTCGACCCCGAGACGGAGAAGCCCCACCCGATCCCCGATCGCTTTCGCGAGCGCATCGCGGCGTTCGAGGACTTAGACGACGCGGCCGGCGGTCAATCGGACTAACCCCAGCGCGCCGTCGTCGTGCACCGTGCGCTCACACCGGCGTTCGAGCGCGCCGTGTCCGGCCGCGACCCGTTCGTCGAGTACCCCGGTGGGATCGTCGAACCGGCGCTTGTGGGGCGTCGAGGCGTAGACGAACGCCCGGAAGGGGAGGTTCACCAGCGGACCGTAGGCCCGTCGGCTCCGGGCGGCGTTGAGCAGGGCGACCCGCCCGCCGGGCCCGACGAACTCACACCAGCTCTCGACCACCGCCTCGGGATCGGGGAACATCCCGACGACAAACGTGGCGACGACCGCGTCCGCTTCCCGTAGAGGGGGCTGAATCGCGTCCCCGCGTACGAGGTGGACGTTCTCCCACCCCTCCCGTTCGACGTGCTCGCGTGCCCGGTCGAGCACGCCCGCCGAGAAGTCCACGCCGATCACCGTCCCTTCGGGGCCGACTTCCTTCCTGAGGTAGGCGAGGTTCGCGCCGGTCCCACAGCCCATCTCCACTACCGTGTCTCCCAGCTCGAGCTCCAGCGCCTCCGCGGTCCGTTTCCGCAGTCCGGCGATCCCGGGGATCGATCGGGAGACGTGGTCGTAGAGCTCCGCCCACCGGGTGTAGAAGTCGGCGGCACTCATCGCAGGAGGGGTTTGATCGACTCGACCACCGCGGGGGCGTCCTCGCCGAGGACGTAGATCACGGGTTCGATCCCGAACCCGCCGGTCTGGGCGAGCACCGTCGCCTCGGGCTCCGAACCGAGCGCCTCCGTGATCGCCTCCTCGAGGTCGTCCTCGCCGTCGAACTCGACGACGGTGTGGCCCGCCTCCGAGAGCAGCGCCGACAGCGAGGGCTCGTAGCGGACGTTCAGCGCCGCGTTCGCGTCGCTGCCGTGTTCGCGGGCGGCGAGCAGGACGCTCGCGACGTGCTCGCTGACCCCGAACTCGGGGTCGCCGGGGATGGTCGCGCGGCCCTTCACGTCGAAGATCCGCCCCGGCACGCCCGCGACGTCGTCGATCGTCACGGCCTCGGGGGTCGCCTCGACGAGGTTCGAGCCGACGTTGGGGATCAGGCCCGCGAAGCCGCTCGCGTTCTCGAGGCCCCGAAGCCCCCGGCGGACCGACGAGAGCACCCGTTCGGTGGTCCGGAGGTCGCTCTCGGGGTCGTGGATCCGGAACTCGCCGTCGTACTCGGCGAGCTCGGGCATCGCCTCCTCGTGGAGCGTCGCGAGGAGGTCCCCGCGGGTCTCGAGGCGGCGGATCAGCACCTCCGCCTCGACGAGCGCCTGGACCCGGCTCATGTCGCCGGTCGACAGGCCTTCCCCGACGTGCTCGATCAGCTCCACGACGCGCTCGTCCTCAAGGAACGCCTCGCGCCGGGCGACCTCGCCGTGGGCGTACTTCGAGACGGCGCTCTGGCTGATCCCCAGCAGCTCCGCGACCTCGCTCTGGGTCAGTCCCCGATCGCGGAGGTCCTCGGCGAGCATCGACCGGAACGTGGGTAGGAACTCCTCGACGACGACCTCCTCGACGAACTTCATCGCCCCTCACCCCCGAACTCCTCCGAGTTCCTCGGCGAGACTCGCGCGTCCTCGCGGCGCTCGGACGCCCGCTGATCACCTCCGAACTCGTGATCGCCCTGGATCCGCGAGGCCTGGGGTCCGCGTTGGTCCTGGTACTTCGAGCCCCGATCGCTCCCGTAGGGCCGTTCGGCGGCGTTCTTCATCTCGGTGAAGACCAGCTGACTGATCCGCATGCCGGGGGTGAGCGCGACGGGCGCGGTCCCCAGGTTCGAGAGCTCCAGCGTGATCTGGCCGCGATACCCGGGATCGCACAGCCCCGCAGTCGCGTGGACCACGATCGCGAGCCGGCCGAGCGAGGAGCGCCCCTCGACGTTCGCGAGCAGGTCGGGCGGGATCTCGACGCGCTCCTTCGTGGTGCCGAGCACGAAGTCGCCGGGATGGAGGACGAACTCCTCGCCCTCGTCGATCACGGTCTCGGAGACGTACTCCGAGACCTCCTGCTCGCTGCCGGGATGGATGCAGGGGATGTTCGCGCGCTGGAACTCGAGGAACTCGTGGCCGAGCCTGAGGTCGACGCTCGCGGGCTGGATCTGCAGGTCGGGGTCGTCGAGGGGTTCGACCACGAGGTCGCCCTCCTCCAGTCGGCGGAGGATATCGGCGTCCGAGAGGATCATACCCCAACGGATCGGGCGATAGGGTGTAAATCTTCTCTTGGGGAGCGAGTAGCCACCGCTATAACCCCCGCGCCACCGAGTGAGGGTATGAAACAGGCGATCGTCGCCCGGACGGACATCGGCATGGGACAGGGGAAACTCGCCGCGCAGGTCGCCCACGCCTCGCTGTCGGCCTACCAGGACACCGATCCGGGGGCACGAAAGGACTGGCAGGGCGGCGGCCAGAAGAAGGTCGTCCTGAAGGCCTCCGGCGAGAGGGAGATCTTCGAGCTCGCGGATCGCGCCGAGCGCGAGGGCGTCCCCCACGCGGTGATCCGCGACGCGGGTCATACCCAACTGGAGTCGGGGACCGTAACGGCGCTGGCGGTCGGGCCCGCCGCCGACGACCGGGTGGATCGGGTGACGGGCCACCTCTCGCTGTTCTGATCCGGCTCGCCGCGACCCGCCCGCTTTACCGGCTCGCTCCCCAACTGGAACCATGAGCGAAACCACTTCCCGGGAGGAGCGGCTCACGGTCTACGCCGACTACGTCTGTCCGTTCTGCTATCTCGGCCGCCAGTCCCTCGAACAGTATCGGGAGAGCCGCGAGAACAGGGTAGAGATCGACTGGCAGCCCTTCGACCTCCGAAGCGACAAGCGGGGGCCGGACGGCGAGATCGACCACTCGGTACCCGACGGCAAGGACGAGGAGTACTTCGAACAGGCACGCGAGAACGTCCGGCGCCTACAGGAGGAGTACGGCGTCGAGATGGCCCAGGAGATCGCGACGGAGGTCGACTCGCTTCCCGCACAGGCCGCCTCGCTGTACGTCAAGGAGGCCCATCCCGACCGGTGGGAGGCGTTCGACGGGGCGATCTACGCGGCGCTCTGGAAGGAGGGGCGGGACATCGGGGACCGGGACGTCCTTTCGGAGCTCGCCGAGGAGGTCGGGCTCGATCCGGAGGCGGTGCTCGACGCGATCGACGACGAGGACCTTCGCGAACGCCTCGACGGGCGCTTCGCCGAGGCGCGCGAGCGGGGCGTGACGGGCGTGCCGACGTTCGCGTACGAGGGGTACGCCGCCCGAGGGGCGGTGCCGCCCGAACAGCTCGAACGGCTCGTCGAGGGGACGTGACTCAGAGCCCCGCGAGGAACCCGAAGCCGTAGTAGGAGGCAGCGGTCAGGACTACCGTCCAGAGGGCGATGCTCGCGGTCAGCCACGTCCCGACGGCCCGCTTTCCGGAGCCGGCCGTGAGCGCGATGAGCGCGGCGAGATGGACCCCGGTGATCAGCGGCGCGGACAGCGCCAGCCCGGCCAGCCCGTAGCGGTCCCAGACGTCCCGTGCCCGGCCCCGCGAGCGGATCCCCGGCGTCGCCTCCCGTCGCCGGCGTCTCGCCAACCAGGACCGCGTCCGGTCGTGGAAGACGAGGACCGCGTAGACCGACAGCGCGTTCCCGAGGAAGGCGAGGGCGGCGACGGCGACGGCGTTCATCCCGAGGCCGATCCCGACCGGGATCACGAGGAAGATCTCGAACCACGGGATCGCGGCGAACAGGAAGACCAGCGCGTATCTCAGCGGCCCACCCGTTTCGACGAACAGATCGGTGGCCGAACGGGCGAAAGCGGGTTCGATGGCGATCAGGGTGGTCAGTACGACCACGGCGACGGACCAGGATAGGGACCTGCCGCTCGGGATCGGCGTGGAACGCATCGTCATCGTCTCAGGCCCCGATCGTTTTAGCCCCTATCGATCGCCGGCTCGTGGTTCCGAGGGGTATTTCCACGCGCGGGACCACCCCTCTCCCATGGACGCGGCGCTCGGCGCACCCGAGAAGATGCGAGCGCGCCACGAGGAGCTGACGCCGATGATGCGCCAGTACTGCGACCTCTGTGCGCAGTACGACGGGTCGCTGGTGCTCTTTCAGGTGGGCGACTTCTACGAGACGTTCTGCGAGGCCGCCGAGCTCTCGGCCCGACTGTTGGAGATCACGCTGACCAAACGCGAGGACAGTACTGGAAAATATCCGATGGCGGGGATCCCGATCGACAGCGCCGAATCCTACATCGAGACGCTGCTCGACGCCGGGTTCCGCGTGGCGGTCGCCGACCAGGTCCAGGACCCCGAGGAGGCGAGCGGCGTGGTCGATCGCGCGGTGACGAGGATCGTCACGCCGGGCACGCTGACCGAGGACGAACTGCTCAGAAGCGAGGACAACAACTACGTCGCGGCGCTCGCCCACGGAAGCGGGGGCGGGGACGAGTACGGGCTGGCCTTCCTCGACGTTTCGACTGGCGACTTCGTCGCCACGGGCTCGGACTCAGAGGAGACGATCCGCGACGAGATCAGCCGCTTCGCCCCCGCGGAGGCGATCGTCGGCCCCGAGTTGGAGGGGTTCGACGGGTTCGACGGCGACTGTATGGTCACGCCGTACGACCCCTCGGCGTTCGACCTCGGAGAGGCCCGCGCGCTGCTCGATTCGTACTTCGGCGTTCCTGAAAAACGCCTGGCGAGCGACGCCGAGATCGGCGCCTGCGGCGCGCTGCTCTCGTATGCCGAGTACGCCCGTGGCGGGCAGGACGGCCATCTCGATTACCTCAACCACCTCACCCGCTACGAGCCCCGCGAGTACATGCTGCTGGATCGGGTCGCGCTCCGTAGTTTGGAGCTGTTCGAGCCCCGGGCGGTCGGCGGCGATAGCGAACACACCCTCCTGGGCGTGCTCGACGAGACCGCCTGCGCGCTCGGCCGGCGAAAGCTCACTGACTGGCTGCGCCGGCCCCTGCTCGACCCGGGTCGGATCGAGGCTCGCCTCGATGCCGTCGAGGAGTGGACGACGCTCGTGGGAGCCCGCGAGGAGGTTCACGCCCTCCTTTCCGACGTCTACGACATCGAGCGCCTGATCGCGCGGGTCTCGCGGGGTCGGGCGAACGCCCGGGACCTGCGCGCGCTGAAGGACACCCTCGACCGGGTCCCGGAGATCCGCGCGGCGATGGAGGGCGTCGAGAGCGACACCCTCCGTGAGCTGCGGGGGGATCTCGACGAGCTCGAGGAAGTACGGGAGCTGATCGACCGGGCGATCGGCGAGAGCCCGCCGATCGAGATCACCGAGGGCGACGTGATCGCGCCGGGCTACGACGCGGACCTCGACGAGCTGCGCGAGACCGAGCGCGAGGGCAAGGAGTGGATCGATTCGCTCGAGGCCCGCGAACGCGAGCGAACCGGGGTCGACTCGCTGAAGGTCGGGTTCAACCAGGTGCATGGCTACTACATCGAGGTCACGAACCCGAACCTCGATCGGGTACCCGAGGACTACACCCGCAGACAGACGCTGAAGAACTCCGAGCGCTTCTACACGCCCGAACTCAAGCAGCGAGAGGACGAGATCATGGCCGCCGAGGAGCGCGCCGACGACCTCGAGTACGAACTATTCGTCGAGGTACGCCAGGAGGTCGCGGACGAGTCCGAGCGGGTGCAGGCGGTCGCCGAGACGCTCGCGACCCTCGACGTCCTCGTCTCGCTCGCGGAGGTCGCCGCGAAGTACGGCTACGTCCGTCCCGAGATCGCCGAGGAACCGGGAATCGACATCGAGGGCGGCCGACACCCGGTCGTCGAGCGCGCCCAGGAGTCGTTCGTCCCCAACGGGATCGAACTGGCGCCCGACGACCGCCTCGCGGTGCTGACGGGCCCGAACATGAGCGGGAAGTCGACCTACATGCGCCAGGTCGCGCTGATCGCGATCCTCGCCCAGATCGGGAGCTTCGTGCCCGCGAGCCGGGCCCGGATCGGGATCGTCGACCGGGTGTTCACCCGCGTGGGCGCGAGCGACGACATCGCGGGCGGCCGGTCGACCTTCATGGTCGAGATGAGCGAGCTCGCGACCATCCTCAGGGGTGCCACCGAGCGATCGCTGGTCCTGCTCGACGAGGTGGGACGGGGAACGAGCACCGCCGACGGGCTGGCGATCGCGCGGGCGATCACCGAGTACGTCCATAGCGAGGTCGGCGCGCTGACGCTCTTCGCGACCCATCACCACGAGCTTACCCACCTTGCGGACGAACTCCCGGGCGCGTTCAACCTCCACTTCGCGGCCACGCAGACCGACGACGGCGTCACCTTCCGCCACGACGTCTCGCGGGGGGCCGCCACGGCGTCCTACGGGATCGAGGTCGCCCGCGCCGCGGGCGTGCCCGACAGCGTCGTCGAGCGCTCGCGGGCGCTCGTCGCGGAGGGCGCTCCGGAGAACGCGACCGACGGCGGCCGCACCGTCGACGACGACCGTGCGGGGTCGCCCCCGGCCCCTTCGAAACCGATGTCCGATCCCCTCATCGAGGAGCTGCGCGAGCTCGACGTCGCGAACATGACGCCGATCGAGGCGCTGACGACGCTGGATCGGCTGAAGCGCGAGGTCAACGAGGATTAAGGGGAGAGCGAGACGAACTCCCGTCCGTTCGTCGCGAGCAGCCGGCGGGCCCGGTCCGTCACCGAGGGCGCGACCAGGATCCCCCTGACCTCGACGCCCGCGTGGAGGTCCCGTTCGAGCGCCTCGACGTAGCGGTTCAGCTGGCCCACGGCGTCGGGGCCGACCCGCCGGCGTTTCAGCTCGAGGATCACGACCCGTCCCTCCCGGTCCTCCCCATAGACGTCGACCGCGCCAGCCGGGGTGCTCCGCTCGGTCGCGAGCGGCCGAAAGCCCGGTTCGATCAGCTCCGGTTCCTCGAGGATCCGGCGTTTCATGTCCTCCTCGGTGCCCGCCACCGAGAGGTTCGCGCCGTCGTCTCCCGTTTCGAAGACCGCCAGATGAGCGATGTCGGTGAACCGCACCACGAGCTCCTCGTCGGGGTTCTCGCGCCGGCTGTGGAGTTCGAGGGCCCCGTTCTCGAGCCGCGCCTCCTGCTCGCTGCCCGGCGGCTGCCAGTTGACTGGCTTCTGGCCCTCGTCGGTGTGGACCAGCACCGTTCCGTCGGGTTTGCACATGACGTGGCGCCGTCCCGGCCCCAGACTGCTCGCCGCGCGGCCGTCGTACTCGACGGTACACTCGCCGAACAGCGTCGCCAGCGCGCCCCGGTCGATCGCCCCCGCCAGCCGGCCGTAGGCCTCCTCGACGCTCGGCTCCGAGAGCGCGACGGTCTCCTCGGTCGCTGTCACTGCCTCCCCTACCGGCTCCGCGGGTAAAAGCCACGCTATGGGACGATCAGTTCCGTTGTATCGTCGAACCCCCGAACCCGGCTCTCGAGATAGATCCGCGCGGCCCGCTCGTCGAGCAGCCCCGCCTCGATCGCGTCGCCGAGCGAGCCCTTCATCGCGTGGGTCCACCCGCGGAGATAGGGCTCGCTCAGCCCCGCCTCCGGCCTGAGACCGATGCAGGCCCCTCCTGATGAGGTCAGGGAGTCGGCCGTCGGGATCGAGAACGGGAGGACGAAGTAGGTCGTCTCCCGGTCCTCGCGGACGACGACCGCCTCGTGGGTCCGGAAGTCGACGGACTCGAAGACCGCGCGCCGCGAGAGGGCGCTGGCGACCGGCTCGGGCTCCCGGTCGGAGGGATCGCGGTGCTCCGAGACGGCGTAGGCGCCGTTTTCGAGCCGGTCGGCGACGAGGGTTCTGCGGGCCACGCGCCCCTTGGCCCCGTCATCGCGTATAAACCTCCGTGGCTACCCGAACCGGGCGGGCGAGAGCGGCTCCAGGAGTTCTCTGTCGTTCCCGAGCAACCGGTCCGCCAGCAGGTCCGAAACCGCGGGCGCGAGCGTCACGCCCAGCCCGCTCATGCCCGTCGCGACGTGATAGCCCTCGACTCCCGTCGCACCGACCAGCGGCCGGCCGTCGGGGGTGACGGTCCGGATCCCGACCCACTCGTCGATCCCCTTCGCCCCGGCGATCGCCGGCACCGTCCCGGCGAGCTCCCCGACCTCCTCGCGGAACGAATCGGGGACCGGCAGGGCCTCGTCGGGATCGAGCCGTTCGCCCGCCTCGAAGTCGGTGGCGAACCGGCCGACGTGAAGTCCTTCGGGGTGGCTCCGACAGTAGAGCCCGCGCTCGAACAGCGTGAACGGCTCGGGATTTCTCGGACACGAAAAGGAAAGGATCGGCCCGCGGGTGTGACGAAGCGGGAACTCGAGGCCGACCAGCCGGTCGATCTCGGGTGCCCACGGGCCGGCGGCGTTGACGACCGCGTCGGCCGCGAGCTTCCCCTCGGTGGTGTCGATCCCGACCCTCTCGCCGGGATCGATCCCCACCACTTCGACGCCCGTCTCGATCCGCGCGCCGCGCTCGCGGGCGCGGGTCGAGAAGTGCTCGACGAGTTCGTCGGGCTCGAAGTAGCCTTCATCGGGCGTGTACAGCGCGCCGAGTCCCTCCTCGACCCCGAACTCCGACAGTTCCCCGGGGCCGACGTATTCGGTCTCGACGCCCAACTCGCACAGGGCGGGTGCGGCCTCGCCGAGCTGCTCGGCGAACGCCTCGCTTTCGGCGACGTAGAGCGAGCCGACCTTCGTGTGGGTGAGGTCGGGGAGGTGGGGCTCGTAGCGCTCCCACGCCAGATCGCGCAGGTGCTGGTCGTACCCCGAGGGGGCGGGCTGCTGGCGGTGGACCATCGCCATCGAGGCCGCGGTGGTCCCCCCGCCGAGCGACCCGCGTTCGAGCAGCGTCACCTCCGCGCGCCCGGCGAGCTCGGCCGCCAGCGCGGTCCCGACCACCCCGCCGCCGACGATCGCCACGTGCATACCTCCCATGCGCCGGCCGCCCCCATATACCGTTTCCCCGATCGCGACCGCCCGCTTCGAGGGGGTTATCCGGCGGCCGGGACGAGGACGGGTATGGACGACCGTCTCAGGTCCGCCCACCCCGTCGAGCGCGAGGTCGGCATGGCCTACTACGTCAGCGCTGCCGACGGGATCGGCGGGCGGATCCGCGATCGGGACGCGGACTTCCGGGTCAGCGAGATCGAGGCGTTCGAGGCCCAGCCGCTCGACGCCGACCCCGACGCCTACCCCCATCTGGTGCTCCGGGCCACCCTCCGGGGCTGGGACACAAACGACTTCGCGAGGCGGCTCTCGGACGCGATGGGGATCAGCCGCGAGCGCGTCTCGTGGGCTGGGACGAAGGACAAGCGGGCCGTGACGACCCAGCTGTTCAGCGTCGCGAAGGGTGACCCCGACGAGCTTCCCGAGATCCGAGACGTCGATATCGAGGTGCTCGGCCGAGCCGGCCGCGCGATCGAGTTCGGCGACCTGGCGGGCAATGCCTTCGAGATCCGTGTCAGGGAGGCCGATCCCGAGGGGGTCGACGCGATCACCGAGGAGCTCCGGGCGTTCGGCGGGGGTCGGGCGGGAGTTCCCAACTACTTCGGCCAGCAGCGCTTCGGGAGCAGGCGGCCGGTCACCCACGAGGTCGGGCTGGCGATCGCCCGCGGCGACTGGCGCGGGGCGGTCATGGAGTATCTCGCCAATCCCCGCGAGGCCGAGCCCGAGGACACGCAGGCGGCCAGGGGTTACGTCGGCGAGACGGAGGACTGGGCGGGCGCGCTCGAACGCTTCCCTCGGAAACTCGGCTTCGAGCGCTCGATGCTCCACCGGTTGGTCGAGGGCAGCGCGGGAAGCGAGGAGGACTTCCGGGAGGCTCTGGAGACCGTCCCGACGAACCTCCAGCGGCTGTTCGTCAACGCCGCCCAATCGTACTTGTTCAACCGGATCCTGAGCGAGCGCCTCGAGCGCGGCCTGCCGTTCGACCGCGCGGTCGCCGGCGACGTGGTCTGTTTCGCCGATTCGGAGGCTTCCGAGGGGCTCGCCCGTCCCGACACCGACAGGACCCAGCGCGTCACCGAGGAGCGCGTCGAGACGATCAACCGCCACGTCGAACGGGGGCGGGCGTTCGTCACCGCGCCGCTCGTGGGCACCGGGACGGAGCTCGGGCAGGGCGAGCCGGGCGAGATCGAACGCGACGTCCTCTCGGCGGCCGGGATCTCCCCCACCGACTTCGAGCTGCCCGGCGAGTTCGGCTCGACGGGCACCCGCAGGGCGATCCTGCTGACGACCGACCTCTCGGTCGAGCGCGACCCCCTCACCTTCGACTTCGCGCTTCCCAGCGGCTCGTACGCGACCGTCCTGCTCCGCGAGTACCTGAAGTGCGACCCCCGCGAACTGGGCTGAAACGGGGTAGCTTCATCCCCGTGGCGATCCTACGACGAGTATGACGGAGTTCTCGGTCGCCGGCGTTCGGATCAGCCGCCGCGAGGTCCTCGGCGCGATCGCCGCGGCCGTCCTGATCAACCTGATCGGGGCGCTGGGCGTCCCGTTCACCACCCCCGACAGCGCGTGGTTCCAGGCGCTCGAGAAGCCGTGGTTCTACCCGCCGGGCGCGACGTTCGGGATCGTCTGGACGCTGCTGTTCACCCTCATGGGGATCGCCGCCTACCTCGTCTACCGTCAAGGGACGGAGAACCGCGCGGTGAAGCTCGCGCTGGGCGTCTTCGCCGTCCAGATGGTCGTCAACGTCGCGTGGTCGCCGACGTTCTTTGCGGCACAGGAGCTGCTGCTCGCGCTCGGGGTCATCGTCGTCCTCTGGGTCCTGATCGTCGCGACCATCGCCGCCTTCGCGCGGGTCGACCGGCGTGCCGCGGCGCTGTTGGTGCCGTATCTCGCGTGGGTCAGCTTCGCGGCCGTCCTCAACTACTCGATCTGGGCGCTGAACTAGTCCTCGTCGCCCCCGATGCTGCCCCGATCGGACATCATCCGGGTGCCCCGGTCGAGCCAGTTGCGCCGGTAGTAGACCGCGCCGACGACGAGGTTTCGCCAGGCGTAGTCGGCGACGAGCGCGACGTAGGCCGCGACGACGCCGTACTCCAGGCGGATGCCGAAAACGTAGGAGATCCCCAGCATGAAGACCACCATCCCCGAGAGCTTCGCGAGGAACGGCGAGACGGTCTCGCTGCCGCCCCGCAGCGAGCCGGCGATCACGACGTACAGCGCGATGAAGACCGCCGCGATCCCGTAGGCCCGCGCGAAGCCGACGGCGTACTCGATGGTGGCCGGGTCGCGCGTGAAGACGAGGACGAACCACTCGGCGCCGGCCACGAGGGCGAGCCCGAGCCCGCCGACGGTCAGCGTCGCGAGGCCCGCGGCCGCCCAGCCGTCGAAGTAGGCCTTGCGGGGCTCGCCACGGCCGAGCGACTGGCCGGCGATGATGTTCGCGGCGGTGGCATACCCCCGTGCGAGCGGCGAGGCGATCTGCTGTTCCATCCGTCGACCGATGTGGTAGGCGGCGTTGACCTCGGTGCCGAACGCCAGCAGGATCGCGTTGAACGGGAACTCCGCGACGACCTCGGTGAGGCCCTCGGCGACCCGCGGGGCGCTGATGACGATGAGCTGTTTCGCGATCGTGAGGTCGGCCGGGCGCACCAGCGAGAGCTCGCCCTTCGGGCGCGCGATGACCGCCACGAGCGCCAGCGCCGCCAGCGTGTCGGAGACGGCGGTCGCGACCGCGATCCCGATCACCGAGAGCTCGGGCAGCGGGCCCAGCCCGAACGCCAGGCTCACCGTCCCGACGATGTTCAGGACGTTCGCGGCCCCGTTGACGTACATCGGGGTGCGGGTGTCGCCGGTCCCCTGGATCGAGCGCGCGCCGATCAGCGTGAGGTGGTAGGCCGGCGCGCTGATCAGCACGACCGCGAGATACAGCCCGCCGATCCGCACGACCTCGCTTTCGGCGCCGAGCACCTCGATCGCCGTATAACTAAAGAGCAGGCCGAACAGCACGAACGGCAGGCCGACGACGATCCCGATCGTGATCGCCCAGGTGACCGCCTGATCCCGGTTGGCGTCGGCGCCGCTGCCGGTGTCCTGGCTCGACAGCGCGATCGCGCCGTCGCCGACGCCCAGCCCGAGCCACAGCGGCAGGCGGGCGTAGACGTCCGCCAGGCCGACCGCGGCCACCGCCGCCGGCGAGAAGAAGCCGGCGACGACGATGTCGGTCGTCCGCATCAGCGTCCGCAGCGTCTGCTCGGCCATCACCGGCCACGACAGGCCGAAGACGCGCCGCCAGACCGACCACACCCGCGCCCGGAGCCCGCCCTCTCGCACGTCGTCGTCCACTCTCCCGAACTACCCCCGGCGCCCGTTTGAAGCTTTATTACTCGAACAGCTTCTCCGCGTCCTCGATCCCGTCGATCCGCCCGCGTTCCTCCTCGGTGAGCTCGATCTCCGCGGCCGCGAGGTTCGCCTTCAAGTGCTCCTCGCTGCTCGCCTTCGGGATCGGGACGACGCCCTCCGTCCCCGCGAGCCACGCGAGGGCGACCTGCGCCTCGCTGGCCCCGTGCTCCGCGGCGATCTCCTCTAAGACCGGGTCGTCGAACACCTCTCCCTGAGCGAGCGGCGAGTACGCGACGAGCGCGTGGCCGTCCTCGCGGGCGAAATCGAGGAGCTCCTCCTCCCAGTAGAACGGGTGGTACTCGACCTGGTGAGCGGCGATCGGCGCCTCGAGGATCCCACGAGCCTTCTCGAGCTGGGTAGTAGTGAAGTTGCTCAGGCCGACGTGCTCGATCAGCCCGTCCTCACGAAGCGAATCGAACGCAGGCAGCGTTTCCTCGGGGTCGTAGGCCTCGATCGGGCGGTGGACGTAGAGCAGCTCTACGGAGTCGAGGCCCAGTTCGCCGAGGCTCTCCTCCGTACTCCGGTGGACGTCCGCGGGCGCGAGGCTGTCGGCCCAGACCTTCGTCGCCACCGTGAGCTCCTCGCGGGGCACGTCCGCGCGGGAGATCCCCTCGCCGACCACGTCCTCGTTCTCGTAGATCTGTGCGGTGTCGAGGTGGCGATAGCCCAGCTCGATCGCCCGCGCGACCGTGTCGGGGTCCTCGATGCCCATCGTCCCGAGGCCGATCGGGGGGAGCTCCGGTTCCATACCACCCCCTCGACGTCCCATGCCGAATGGCTGTCGGAAGCGGTCGGGTTTTATTCCGCGGCGGGGTAGGGAAAGCGATGCGGTGTCGCGAGTGCCACTCGGAGCTCGACAAACCGGGCGATTACTGCCTGGTCTGTCGTTCCGCGAACACCGACGGCGTGGTCTGCGAGATCTCCCGGGACCGGGTCACGCTGACGATGCTCGACGGCGAGGAGGTGCTCGGCGAGACGACGATCACGACGGTCCCCGAGTCGGGCGACCCCGCCGAGGTCGTCGAGCGCCGGAACTTCGCGGGACGGGTGGCCGACGAGATCCAGCGAAAACGCCCCAACGAGGTCTACGCCGCCGGCGACCGGGACGTCCTTCGCGAGATCCGCGCACAACTGCACTACGACTTCTATCGCGTCTCCGACGACGACCCCGTCGAGGCCGTGCGCGGCCGGATCGGCGAGCCAGCGCTCACGGTCGTCGACACGCCCCCGAAGGAGAAGATCGGCGGGAGCCACTCGACGCTGATCGGGGGACGGGGAGGGGTGAAGGCCATCCACCACGTCGCGGGCCATCCCCACGTCAAGAAGGTGATCCCGGGGCCGATCGACGCCGGCGGCAGCGGCTCGCGCTCGGGGCTGCGCGCGAAGGCGACCCGCGCGGGCGCGAACGGCAACGTTCGCTTGCTGTTGCGGGACGGTTCGAGCGTTCAGGAGAACAGGGTGGTGACGACCGCCCCCGATCGCGAGACCGGCGAGCGGGTGCGCGCGGACTTGAACGAGCTTCTCGAGGAGGAGGGCTACGGGGTGGACTAACCGACCCGTCGCGAGCGGCGTGCGACGGTCGCGAAGGACAGGCTTATGTGCGCCCTGCGGGTAGATACTGGCACTATGGCTAAGAGAAAATCGGGCCGCGTCGGCAGCGCGGGGCGCTTCGGCGCGCGCTACGGGCGCGTCGCCCGCCGCCGGGTCGCCGACATCGAGGACGACACCGAGCACGCGACCGTCGACGGCGACGACGTCACCCGCGTCGGCACGGGCATCTGGAAGAACGAGGAGACCGGCGAGACCTTCGCCGGCGGCGCCTACCGTCCCCAGACGCCCGCCGGGCGCACCGTCTCGCGATCGATCCGCGCGGCCCTCGACGAGTCCGACGACGAATGAGCTACAAGTGCTCGCGGTGTAAACGCGACGTCGAGCTCGACGAGTACGGCGGCGTCCGCTGTCCGTACTGCGGGCACCGCGTGCTGCTCAAGGAGCGCAGCCGCGACGTCAAGGAAGTCGGCGTCGAGTGACGTCGGAGCCGCCCCACGATGCTTCTCTCCGGTTCGAGTACGACCGCGAGCGCCGCGCACGCCACGTCGAGCGCTCGGTCCGCCCCGAGCTCGCAGGGCTGGCCGACGACCGCTCGCGGACGTCGATCTCCCGGGAAGAGGCGACGCTGTCGGTGCGTATCGAGGCCGAGGACCTCGTCGCGCTGCGCGCGGCGACCAACACCTGGCTGACGCTGCTCGAGGTCGCCGAGCGGGCCGCGGAGGCCGGCACCGGCGCCGAGACGTAAAGACGGGGGTTTTTCAGTCCGGACCACCTCGGTCGGGGTATGCAGGGCAACCTACCGCCGGAAGCACAGGAGAAGCTCGAGCAGCTACAGGACCTTCAGGAGACGGCCCAGCAGGTCGCCGCCCAGAAGAACCAGGCCGAGACGACGCTCACCGACTCCCAGAACGCACTCGAAACCCTCGAGGAGGTCGACGAGGGCACCACGATGTACCGCGAGGCCGGCGAGCTCATGATCGAGACCGACCTCGATACCGCCGAGGACGAACTCGAGGAGAAGGTCGACAGCCTGGAAGTCCGCCTCGAGACGCTCAAGAAACAGGAAGAGCGCGTCCAGACGCAGTTCGAGGAGCTCCAGGGCGAGCTCCAGCAGATGCTCGGCGGTGCGGGCGGCGGCGGTCCGGCCGGCCCGGGTGCGGGCCCGAGCCCCGGTCCCGGCGGCGCGTAGATGGAACCCGCAGACGACGAGGTCGTTCGAACGGCGGCCGAGGCCGCGGAGGGGCTGATCTTCTCGCGGTATCGTCGCTCCGAGGTCGACGATCTGGACGTCGCCGTGACGTTCGAGGAGGGGGTTCTGGAGGTCGACGTCTACCTCAACGTCGACGACGAGGAGGCGGAGCAGGTCGCGGAGGACGCCGTCCTGGCCGCCGAGTCGGCCGTCGACGAGCTGTTCGCCGAGGCAGAGGAGTAAGCTACCGGTTCTCGCAGATCGCGCGGAAGTTCTCGAAGACCGCCTCGCCCTCCTCGGTGTGGGCGACCTCCGGATGCCACTGGACCCCGTAGAGCGCTCTATCGGGATCGCTCATCGACTCGATCCCGCAGACGTCGCTCCTCCCGGTCAGGGCGAACCCGTCGGGGAGCTCCTTCACTTCGTCGCCATGAGACGCCCAGACGCGGGTCTCGGGCGCGAGCGACCCTACCAGCGGGTCCTCGTCGTCGACTATCTCGACGGTGACGTCGGCGTAGCCGCCGTACTCGCCGCCCGCAACGCTGCCCCCGAGCTCGTCGGCGATCACCTGCATCCCCAGACAGATCCCCAGGACGGGAACGTCCAGGTCGAGATACTCCCCGCAGTTGCCCGTCCGATCGATGTCGGGGCCGCCCGAGATGACGAGCCCGTCGGCGTCGATCTCCTCGGGCGGGGTGTCGTTGTCGATGGTCTCGGTGTCGATGCTCATGTCCCGGAGCGCGCGCCCCTCGAGGTGAGTGAACTGGCCGTGGTTGTCGACCACGTCGATTCGCATACCGACGGTAGCCGGTGGGGGGCCAAAAGATGCGCGGAGTGGAGCTACAGCCCGAGCGAGTCGGTGATCAGCCCCGCCATGTCGGTGTTGTCACGGGCGGCGTTGACGAACTCGGCGTTGGGCCCGGAGGCGAACGTCGGCACGTCCGCGGCGGTGTGGCCGTCGGAGGTCCAGCCGACGAGCGCACGCTCGTTGAGCACCTCCTTGACGTCGTCGGGGGTGCGCTGGACGCGCGCGACGTCGTACTCGTCCATGTCGTCGATCCCGGCGTGATCGTCCATGATCCCGCGGATCTCCTCGATGGAGTCGGCCTCCTCGATCAGCGGCGCGAGCCCCTCGGTCGCGCTCGCGCCCATCGCGTCGAGCACGTCGAAGTTGACGTTGTACGGTCCGTCGCGGGCCAACGACATTCCGCCACACTCGTGGTCCGCTGTCGTGACCATCGTCGTCGGCGGGTTCGAGTCGTCCTGGACGTAGTCGAGGCAGGCACCCACGGCCTCGTCGCCCTCCAGCTGTTCGGCCGCGATCGCGGGGTCGTTCGCGTGTCCGCAGTGGTCGACCCGGCCCGACTCGACCATCAGGAAGAACCCCTCCTCGTTCTCCGAGAGGAGTTCGATCGCCTTCTCGACCATCTCCGGGAGGCCCGGCTGGCCCGTTCCGTCCTCCGGGAGGCGATCGAGGTAGTAGTTCATGTGGCTGTCGTCGTCGGTGAACAGCCCGAGCACCGGCGTCTGGTCCACACCGTCGAGCTCGTCTGCGGTCTCGACGAGCTCGTAGCCCTCCTCCTCGGCGGTCGCGAGCAGGTCCTCACCGTCCTCGCGCTCCTCGGGGTCGAAGAAGGCCTTCCCGCCGCCCAACAGGACATCGACGCCCGTCTCCTCGATGTACTGGCGGGCGATCTCGTCCTCCATCCCTCGTTCCGGAACGTGAGCGCCGAAGGCCGCCGGGGTCGCATGGGTGATCCGGGTGTTGGTCACCAGCCCGGTCGACTTCCCCGCGTCGCGGGCGGCCTCGAGGACCGTCTCGACGGGCACGAACTCGCCGTCCTCGCCGGCGACGCCACCGATCGCGCCGTTGTAGGCCTTCACGCCGCCGCTCATGCTGGTCGCCGCGGCCGCACAGTCCGTGACGCCGTCGCAGTCGGTACACGCGTGCTCGTTCTCCCCCGTGCCGATCGTCGACAGGGCCGTCGCGGCTGCCCCCGAGTCCGTGACGAGCTCGTCGGGGTCGTCCGGGAACACCGTCATCGTCCCCTGGGCCTCGTGGCGGTCCATCTGCAGGCCCGTCTTCGCGGGGTCGACGTTCAGCGGGAACGCCTCCGAGTCGGCCTGGTACGCCTTCAGATATCGCGCGCCGGTGATCTGCGTGTGTCCCATCCCGTCGGTGATGAACGTGATCGCGCTGTCGGCTTCGCCGTCGGCGGTCCCTTCGGTCGCACCCGTCACGGCCGTCGCCCCGCCGCCGAGCGCGGCCGAACCCGCGAGCGCCCCGACGCCCGCCAGGAACGACCGCCGGCTCGCCGCGAGATGGCTCTCCCTCTCCTCGGTCCGTCCGTCGCCGGTGTTCGGTTTCGACATCCATGTTCGGAGACGCCTAACTCTAAAATAAACTCTTATAATATTGATATAATGGTCAACATCCCTCCCCGTTGTAGTACGTATCGATCTGTTCCCAACAGAACTCACGGAATTAACAACAGCTCTCTAGGAGAGTCGTTCGGATGGTCTATGGGTCGTAGCGCTCGCTCGCGGTCTCGAAGCCCGTCTCGTCGAGCTCGCGGCTCCGGCGGCCCTCGGCGGCAGCCAGCGCCTCGGGGTCGGGCGAGGCGTCGTCGTCGATTCGTGCCCACGAGCCGTGGACCTTGGCGTGACACCACCGACAGAGGACGACCGTGATCTCGTGGGCGGGCTCCCCCTCCTCATCACCGTCCTTCCGTTCGGGCGGGGCTCCGTCGGCGTACGAGAGGTGGTGTTCCTCGAGCAGCGGGCGTTCGCCCGTGTGGGCCATCCGGCGCTCCTCGAGCCCGCAGCGGCGACACTCGCGGTCGGTCGCCCGCGAGCGAAAGTGCGGACAGTCGCGCCACCCACAGCCCTCCTCGCCCGCGACGCAGGCGTACCCCGCCTGCTGCCGATCGCGGGCGAACTCCGGGTCCCGATCGGGACGCTCGATCGCGAACCGGCACCGGCCGTCGTCGGCCAGGTGGTCACAGCGCCCGACGTGCTCGTAGGGGTCGTCGACGCCGACCGGGGTTCCGGTGGGTGTTCGCTCCATGCGATCGGTCCCTTCGGACGATCGAGCCAAAAGGGTTGCGTGCGGGCCACAAGGCTCATGCCGACGGTTTACCGAGTCCCTCCGTGCGCCTCGTCCATCGCGACCTCGACATCGTCATCGCGGGCGACGTCGAGGTCGCCGACTCGTTTCTCGCCCGGGCCCGCGGGCTGATGTTCCGCCGGTCGATCCCCGAGGACTACGCGCTGGTCTTCGAGTTCGGCGAGCCCGTCACCCGGTCGCTGCATATGCTCTGTGTCCCGTTCCCGATCGACGCCCTCTGGCTGGTCGACGGCGAAGTAACCCGTACCGCACACCTCGACGCCTGGACCGGCTTCGGGCGCGGGCGGGCCGACACGATCGTCGAGCTCCCGGCGGGCGCGGCCGAAGGGGTCCGCGAGGGCGATCGGGTCGTCCTCCAGGGGTGATCCGACCCGGCCGACGCGAACCACCACCTTGATATACGGTGTCCCCCTCCGTGGAAGTACAATGGAGAGCAACCCTCACCATTCGGACTCGGAGGATAGAGGAAGTCGGGGCGACCCGGCTGGATGCGAAATTCTCCCCCGAAGGTAACCCTAATCCACTTTTCGACGAGCGGTTGGAATCGATGGACTCGGTCGAGCTTCTGGATACCACGCTGCGCGACGGCGAGCAAGCGCCGGGTGTCTCGCTCTCGCCCGAGGAGAAGGCCGAGATCGCCCGCACGCTCGATGCCGCCGCGGTGCCCTACATCGAGGCCGGCAGCGCCTGCACCGGCGAGGGCGAGCGCCGCACCATCTCGCGGGTGACGGACCTCGGGCTCGACGCGACGATCACGAGCTTCGCCCGCGGCGTGCAGAGCGACGTCGACCTCGCGCTGGACTGTGGCGTCGACGGCGTCAACCTCGTGGTGCCCGCCAGCGACCGCCACATCGAGGGGAAGGTCGGCACCACCCGCGGCGACGTCCTCGAGCGCACGGTCGAGCTGGTCGACTACGCGAAGGACCACGGCCTCTGGGTCGAGGTCATCGGCGAGGACGGCTCCCGTGCGGAGCTCGACTATCTGGTCGAGCTGCTCGGAAGCGCGCTCGAGGCGGGCGCCGACCGGGTCTGTTACGCCGACACCGTCGGTCACGCGGGTCCCGACAGGGTCCACGAGGCCGTCTCCCGGCTCTCCCGGTTAGGGCCGACCAGCACCCACACCCACGACGACCTCGGGCTGGGGATGGCCAACGCGCTGGCGAGCGTCGCCGCGGGCGCGGACCTCGTCCACGCCACGGTCAACGGCGTCGGCGAGCGCGCGGGCAACGTCGCCCTCGAGGAGGTGGCGATCGCGCTGGATCACTGCTACGGGATCCGGACGGTCGACACCGTTCAGCTCTACGAGCTCGCGGGCGTGGTCTCGCGCTATACGGGCGTTCCCCTGCCCCCGAACAAGGCCGTCGTCGGCGAGAACGCCTTCGCCCACGAGAGCGGGATCCACACGGACGGCACGCTGAAGGACGAGCGGATGTACGAGCCCTATCCGCCCGAGCGGGTGGGCCGCGAGCGCCGGCTCGTGCTCGGGAAACACACCGGGCGGGCGGGCGCGCGCGCCGCACTGGAGGAACACGACGTCGAGGTCAGCGACGAGGACCTCGCGGAGATCGTCCCGCGGGTCAAGGAGCTCGCCGACCGGGGCAAGCGCGTCACGGACGCCGACCTGCTCGCGATCGCCGAGGACGTCCGCGGGCGCGAACGCGACCGCCGGGTCGAACTGCTCGACCTGACCGCGGCGAGCGGCGGCGACACCCCTACCGCGAGCGTCCGACTGCGGGTCGACGACGAGGAGCGGGTCGCGAGCGGCCTCGGCAGCGGCCCCGTCGACGCGGCCGTCTCGGCCGTGCGGGAGGCGCTGGGATCGGCCGCCGACGCACAGCTCGACTCCTATCACGTCGACGCGATCACCGGCGGGACCGACGCCGTGGTGACCGTCGAGGTCGTCATGTCGCGCGCGGATCGGACCGTGACGGTCGCGCGCAGCGACGCGGACATCACACGCGCGAGCGTGGTGGCGATGGTCGACGCGCTCGATCGGCTGCTCGTGCGCGGCCAACGGCCGGCGCCGGCCGACGACTAATCCCCGATCGGCCGGAGCACGATCTCGCCGGTGGCGTAGACGGCGATCCGGTAGCCCCCGAGCGGGAACTGCACCTTCCCGTTCTCGCGCTCGGTCCGATGGCGGACGGGCCTGAACAGCCCGTCGAGACAGTCCGGATCGATCACATCGGCGAGGACCCGCGAGGAGGGGCCCTCGACGTCGGCGGCCTCCTCGATCGCCTCGATGACGGACGTGCTGAGCTCGTGGCGCCCCTCGAAATCGTGGGTCGCCCGATAGACGCCCGGTTCGTCCTCGGCGACGACGGCGCCGTCCGCCCTCTCGTCTTCACCAGCCATCCAGTATCAGTCCTCGTCGGTTACGGCCATGTTCTGTTCGATCATTATAGCCCATGCATAAATATATTATCGCTTATCACTAACGAACGGAACCGAATGAATTTCGCTCCAAGTGCCATTAGACGACGTTGTACGCCTCTCTATTCGATCACATATGTAAATACTGTCCTATCCGAAATCGGATATCTATCGCGGCCGGAACGATGCGGGCGGGATACGGGAGGCGGGTCGACCGGGAGATCCGACCGGTGTCCGCCGGTCACCCGTCGCTACGAGCGGTAGCGGTCGGAGGATAACGCCGAGGGAGAGATTTGAACTCTCGTGTCCGTGAGGACAGCAGATTTCGAATCTGCCGCCTTGGCCGGGCTAGGCTACCTCGGCTCGTTTCCCAGTAGACGGGGTAGTATTTTAGTTGTTTCGCTTTCATTTGTGACAGTGAGTATCACACTGTGGCCGGATCGAGTAGATCAGATACGTTATACTATCCGTCCGATCGGATCCGGGGCAGGCGATCAAATTCGAGGGCTTCGAGGTCGACGTTTTCAGCCACTAACGCCGCGGCCCGGTCGTAGGGCGACTCGTTCCTGGCCGGGCTCGGCCGCTCAGCCCCCGCGTTCTCGAAGACCCGATCGAGGAACGCGTCCCTCGCGACCCGGTTCCCGAAGAGGCCGTGGAGGTAGGTCCCGAACGCGTCGGCGGTCGCAGCACCCTCGCCCTCGAACGGCCGCTCGACGGGTCCCGTGGGCCGGCTCTCGCCCATGTGGATCTCGTAGCCCGATACCGGACCGCGTGCGCCGGCGAGCGGCCCGCTCCCGACGAGTTCGCGCTCGACGCGCTCGATGCGCTTCCGGTTCGAGAAGCGCGTCTCGACGGGCAGCAGTCCGAACCCCTCGACGATGTCCTCACCGTCGGTCCCCTCGACCGCGGCGTTCGTGATCCGCTCGCCGAGCATCTGGTACCCGCCGCAGAGCCCGACGACCGGCCCCGAAAAGTCGCGGAGGCGCTCGCCGAAGTCCGCCTCGTGGAGTTCGAGCAGGTCGTCGACGGTGTTTTTGGTCCCCGGGAGCACGACCGCGTGGGCGCCCTCGAGGACCGACTCGGGCGGGCCGTAGGCGACGCCGACGCCGGGCTCGCGGGCGAGGGGCTCGAGGTCGGTGAAGTTCGAGATCCGCGTGAGCCGGGGCACCGCGATCCGAACCCCGTCGGGGTCGCCGTGGACGGCCGTCTCGCCCGCCGCAGGGAGCGAGACGCTGTCCTCCTCGGGGAGGCCGGGGTCGTCGTAGGGGAGCACTCCCAGTATCGGAACGCCGGTTCGCTCCTCGATCTCCTCGATCCCCGGCTCCAGGAGCTCGGGATCGCCCCGGAACTTCGTTATCAGCGCGCCGACCACCCGCTCGCGGCAGTCCGCGGGCATCAGCTCGAGGGTGCCATACAGGCTCGCGAAGGCCCCGCCGCGCTCGATGTCCACCAGAAGCAGGACCTCCGCGTCGGCAAAGCGGGCCGTCTCGACGTTCGCGAGGTCGCGATCCGAAAGGTTGATCTCGGCGATCGAGCCCGCGCCCTCGGCGATCACCACGTCGTACTCCGCGGCGAGGCGCGCGTGGGCCGCCCGGGCCGCCTCGCGGGCGCGCTCCCAGCCGGTCTCGTAGTACTCGCCGGCCCCGACGTTGCCGACGGCCTCGCCGTCGATCACGAGCTGGCTCTCGCCGTCGCCGCGCGGCTTGAGCAGCACGGGGTTCATATCGGTGGTCGCCCCGATGCGGGCGGCCCGCGCCTGGACGTACTGGGAGACGCCGACCTCGCCGGCCTTTGCCGAATCGTCGGCCCGCGGGACCGCGCGGGCGTTGTTCGACATGTTCTGGGCCTTATATGGCGCGACCGAAATCCCCCGATCGGCCAGGTGGCGACATAGCCCCGCGGCGACCGTGCTCTTGCCGACGTGGCTCGCGGTCCCGGCCACCAGGAGGGTTCGCGTCACGTCCGACCTCCGCTCCTATGCCTACTGGGCGTTTCGTCTCCTATTTGCCATATCGAACCCTCTAGTTAGCAATTCTTATTAAATAATAGAGTGTAGTTATTACTATGACGACGAAGGCAGCTCCACGTCCCCAGTGGGGACCGACCGATACCGACCGTGTGCTTGCCCCTGACGACCGGCTCGGGACGACGCTCCCCCGATCGAGAATGCCAGGGATGGGGGCGGGAGTCGGGCGATGAGCTACGGGTACGTCGTCGTCGGCGGCGGAATCCACGGCACCCACGTCGCCCATCGACTCGTCAGCGAGACCGATCTCGAACCTCAGGATCTCGCGATCCTCGAACCGCGCGGCGAGCTGCTTGCGTCGTTCCGCGAGAAGGCCCGCGCCTGCGGGATGGGGACGCTCCGCTCGCCGTTCGTCCACCATCTCGGGGTCGAGCCGTTCGACCTGCGGGACTTCGCGGAGGCGCGGGATCGGGAGGAGGAGCTGCGCCCGGCGCCCGACCACCCGCGCCGGCCGTCGCTCTCCCTCTTTCTCGATCACGCCCGCCACGCGATCGAGCGGAGCGGGATCGACGCGTTGGTGATCGAGGCGGCCGCAACGGGGATCGACCGAGAGGGCAATCGGCTCCGGATCGACACCGAGGAGGGGCCGATCCGTGCCGAGCGCTGCGTGCTCGCGGTCGGCCAGGGCCCACCCCGGCAGCCCGACTGGGCGCGCGGGCTTTCCGAGGACGCCCCGCTCTCGCACGTCTGGGACGAGTCGGTCCCGATCGACGAGCGCGAGCCCGCCGGCCGGGTCTGCGTCGTCGGCGGCGGGGTCACGGCCGCCCATCTCGCCGTGAACCTCGCGGAGCGGGCCCCCGTCACGCTGCTCGCGCGCCACGAACTGCGGGCGGCGGGGGTCGAGGCCGATCCCCCCTGGATCAACTGGCGCCGGATGGAGAGACGCCTGCACCCCCTCCCACCGGGCTCGGAGACCCGCCTCGAGCGCGTGCGACGCGCGCACAACACGGGCTCGATCCCCCCGTCGCTTCTCCGGGAGGTCGAGGCGGCGGGCGAGCGGGGCAAGCTCCGGGTCCGCCGCGGCGAGGTCGAGGCCGCGCACGCGGGCGGGGAGGAGGTCGTCCTCCGGCTGACGGACGGCTCGGTCGATCGCTTCCGGCGGGCGATCTGTGCGACCGGCTTCGACCGCGCCTCCGATCACCCGCTGGTCGAGAGGGTGGCGGCCTCGCTCGGCCTGGAGACCGGTGTGGACGGACTGGCGGTGCTCGACGACCGGAGTCTTGAATGGCGCACCGTCGAGGACTCCGAGGGATCGGGAGTCTTCGTGACCGGTGCGCTCGGCGCGCTCACGTTCGGCCCGCTGGCGGGGACGATCGCCGGCGCCCGCCGGGGCGCGGACCGGCTAGTCGAGGTCCACGGGCGGCGCTCCGCGGAGCCGATCCTGGCCGACTAGTACTCGGTGCCCTTCCGGGCGCGCGCTCCCTCTTCGAACTGGTGTTTCTCTTTCTTTACATGAGTCACCAGGTCCGCGCCGTCGTAGAGGTACTCCGGCTTCTCGTGGCCGCCCGTTAGAACGAGTTCGAGGTCGGTGGGTTTGTCCTCGATCAGCCCGACCAGCTCGTCGGGATCGACCAGCCCCCTGTTGGCGGCGTAGACGACCTCGTCGAGGATCAGCATGTGCATCCCCGCCTCGGGCTCGCCGTCGGGATCGAGCGGTTCCGAGAGGTCCGCGTCCCGCGCCGCCTCGATCAGCTCCGTCGCGCGTTCGAAGCCCGCGTCGGCCTCGCTCTCGTGGTCCGTGTCCTCGCTGCCGTCGGCCATTCCGTGCCAGCCGTAGTGGCCCGCGTTCTCGTAGGAGAAGCCCGGCATGGCTCGAACGGCGTTGTACTCGCCGCGGACGTCCTCGACGCTCGAGGCACCGCCCTTCATGAACTGGAGCATGTGCACACGAAACCCGTGGCCCGCGGCGCGGAATCCCATCCCCATCGCCGCGGTCGTTTTCCCCTTGCCGTCGCCCCACCAGAGCTGGACGCGTCCGAACTCCGCGGGCGCGCTCGGTTCGATCTCGCGAGCTCCGGGGGTCTTTCCCTTTCCGGGGGTGTTCTCGAGGGTCATACCCATCCGTTATCGCGGACCCACTTCTCCGGTTCGGTCCCCCACCCGATAGACCTCGGCGCGTTCGGTCGTCTCGATCCCGTACTCGGCCTCGGAAAGGGTGGGTGGATCCCCCTCGGGATACCGCGAATCGAGGCTCGCGCGCACCGCCTCCCGGACGCAGGCGCGGGCCGCGCTTCCCGCGGGCGTGGCGCTGCCGGTGAACTCGACGGGCTCGCCCGCGGGGTCACAGGCCGCGATCACGGCGTCGGTGGTCGTCCCCGGCACCCCTGCCCGGTCCACGAGGGTCGCGGCCTTCGCCTCCGCGGCCACGGCCAGGAGATTCGCGAGCGCGCCGTCCCGACAGTCCCGGGTCGTCCCGACGATCACGTTGACCGTGCCCGGGCCCGGCTCGCCCTCGGGGACGCTCCGCTTTCCGGAGGGCTCCATCGGCAGCGCCGCCGGGTTCGAGACCCCCGCGGTGACGATCGCTTCCACGGGGCCGTAGCGCGCGCCCCGGGCGTGTTCGAGCGAGACGCCGGTCAGCAGCGTCGGACCCGGCCGGTTGAACCCCGCGCGCTCGCGTCGGGCGGCGACGTAGGTCGTGAGATCGGTGCGCCCCCAGCCCTCGGGCACCGAGACGTTGTACGCCACCGGGCCCTCCGATCCCCCGCCGTCCCAGCCGGTGCTGAGCCAGCGGGTCCCCTCGCGCTCGACCCGCAGCACCCCCTCGCTGACCCGCGTCTCAAACATCGCACAGGACGTCGAGCAGCCGGTCGTTTTCCCTACGAGCTCGCACCGCGACCCTGACGTGCGAATCGAGCCCGCGGAACGAGCGGGCGTCCCTGATCGTGAGCTCCTCCTCGTGGACCCGGTCGAGCACCCGGTCGACGGAGCGCGCGCCGGTGTCGAGCAGCAGGAACGGCGCCCTGGAGGGGGTGACATCGTAGTGACCCTCCAGGCGTTCCGCCATCCGCGCGCGTTCCGTGCGGACCCGTTCGCGGGTCGCCTCGACGAACTCGCGTTGACCCATGCAGTGGGCGCCGACCTCGGCGGCGGGGGTCCCGAGGTTCCAGGCCTGTCGGCCGAGCTCGAGGCGTTCGCCGAGGTCGCCGGTCGCGACGAGAAAGCCCGCGCGCAGCCCGGGCAGGCCGAAGAGCTTGGTGAGCGAGCGGGCGACGACCGCGCCGGCCTGGCCCGCCATCGAGGGCCGGTCGGTGAATCCGAGGAACGCCTCGTCGACCAGCAGGACGGTGTCGGCCCGCCGACAGCGCGCGAGGAACTCAAGCAGGTCGTCCGCCTCATAAATCGTCCCGGTCGGGTTGTTCGGATTGCAGACGACCGCCATCGCGTGCTCTCCCGGGTCGCAGTCCAACAGCCCGTCGTGGGGGACGAACTCGACCTCGGCGCCCTGGAGTCGCACCTCGCGTGCGTACTCGCCGAAGCTCGGGTAGGGGACGAGCACCGAGTCCCCCCGATCGACGACGGTCTCGATCGCGAGCCGGATCCCCGCGAGGCCGCCGGGCGTCGGAACGACCTCCCCGGGCGGGCAGCCGACGTACTCGCCGGCGGCGTTCCGGTAGCGCGCGTAGTCGTCGGCCGGGTAGCGCTTCGACTGGGCGAGCGCCCCCTCGTAGACGCCGGCGACCCCCGGCGGCGTCCGCGGGTTGACGTTCGCGCTGAAGTCGGTGATGGACGGGTCGGAACAGCCCCCGTGTGGGACTCGATCGACCCCCCTGGTTGACTCCGGATGCATACACTACCCTGAACGCGGGGGGACTAGAAACGTTCGGACGTGACAATCGAAGCGACTTCCAGGTCACGTAACCGGTTGACGTTGACCGCGAGCCCCGTCCGCTCGCTCACCCAAACCTGATCCGAGCCCTCCCCGACCACGTTCAGACCGGTCGGCGCGACCTCGCGCCCGTCATGCTCGAAGCTCGTATCGACGCTGACGCCGAGTTCGCGCTTGCGTTCGACCGGGACACAGGCCGTCAGCGACCCCGCCTCCCACGCCCCGAGCGCAGCCCGGATATCGGCCGAGCGAAGGCAGGGAAGGTCGGCCGTGACGGTCAGAACGGGCCGACCGACGCGTTCGAGCGCGTACGAGAGGTCCGCGACGTAGCCCTCGCCGGGCGTCTCGACGATCGGGACCCGTCCCTCGAGGTGCGCCCGGGTTTCGGGGGTGTGCGGCGAGGGAGCGGCGTACACGTCCTCGACGGCCGGCGCGACGGCGGAAAGCACCCGGTCGACCATCGCCCGCCCGCCGGCCTCGACCAGCGGCTTCTCGCCCATCCCGAGGCGGGTGCCCCGGCCCCCGCACATCACGAGAGCGTCCACACGACCACCCCCGCGTGGAGCGCGACGACCCGGCCGACCTCGTTTGCGGCGCCCAGCACGTCGCCGCTCACGCCGCCCAGTCGATGGGACGCCCAGGATCGGAGGAGAGCGCCCGATAGCGCCGCGCCCGCGACGGCCGCCAGCGCCGGCAGCGAGAGGAGAGTTATGGGAAAGGCGACGAGGAGGGGCCAGACGAGGGCCCGCCGTCCCCGACCGACGAACCGCGAGCCCATCCCCTCGTGGGCCGGCTCGCCGAGACAGATCAGGAACGCCATCGAGAGCTTCGCGCCGACCTCCGCGGCGAGGACGACCGCGGCGGCCGCCGCGAGCGGCAGCGCGGCCAGCGAGAGGCCCGCGAGCGCCAGCCCCACGAGCACGACGCCGAGCGCGAGGAGCGCACCGACGCCGACCGTCGTGTCGCGCATGACCTCGCGGCGTTCCTCGGGGGTGCCGTGGACGACCGCCGCGTCGCCCAGGTCCGCGACGCCGTCGGCGTGGTTGATCCCGGTAACGAGGTATATCGAGAGGAGGAAGGCGAGCGCGATCGTCGGGGCCGGCCCCGGGAGCAGGAACGGCACCGTGAGCAGCGCGCCCACGGCGTAACCGGCGAGCGGGAACGCGGCCGGCGTCCGGCGAAAGGCCTCCCAGGCGCGCTCGTCGCGGCCGACGGGAAGCCGGGTCAGGAAGCCGAGCGCGCCCCGTAGCGCGTCTAGGACCACGCGATCACCCCCGCGAGCAGGTAGGAAAGCGCGCCGGCGAGCGCGACGATCCGTACTCCGTGGCGCGCCTCGTCGACCGTCGGCAGCTCCCCGAGGCCGTTCAGGACGTAGACCCCGGGCTTCTCCAGTCGGACGTCGAGCGCCGCCGCGAGCGTCGCCATCGGCCAGCCGGAGTTGGGCGAGGGCGGCGCGCCGGCCCACTCGCGGGCCCGGGCGAGCGCCCCCGGGTTCCGGGCGGCGAGCGCGAGCAGGACGGCGCTCGCGCGTGCGGGCACCCACATGATCAGGTCGTCGAGGCGGGCGCTCGCGGTTCCGTGCGTTTTCTCGGGGTAGCCCAGCGTCGAATCGAGGGTGTTGACCGCCTTGATCCACGCCGCCCCGCCGGCCGCGAGCGAAAGCGAGAGCGGCGCGAGCAGAGCGAAGGCGAGAAGCGGCGCGACCAGCCCGTCGGCGAGGTTCTCGGCGCTGCTCTCGACGGCGGCGCTCCTGAGCTCGCCCGCCGAGAGCGCCTCGGGGTTGCGCCCGGCGAGCGCGGGCACCGCTTCGCGCGCGCCCGCGAGGTCGCGCTCGCTCGCGGCGATCACGTCGCGAGCCACGTCCAACAGCATTCGGAGGCTGGTCGAGGCGAACAGCGCGAGGCCGGCGAGGAGGATCCCCAGGAGGGGATCGAGGCGGCCCGCGAGCGCGACGAGCCCGATCACGGCTCCGGCGGCCAGCGCGGGAAGGAGGAGGGCGACGGCCAGCCCCGCCACGCGGGGTCGGCTCCACTCGCGATCCATGGGGCCGACGAGCCGGCCGAACCACGCGACGGGGTGGGCCCGTCGCGGGGGTTCGCCCAGCGAGAGCTCGAGGCCGACCGCGAGCGCGAGCGCGGCGAGCCCGGCGCTCATCGTTCCCCGAGCAGCTCGGGCACCCCCGTCAAACTCGTCCCGTCGAGGAGGATCGCCCGGCCCCCACACGCCTCGATCCCGCCGTCGGCCTCGGGCGAGTCCCCGACGTGGGTGAGGCCCTCGACGGGGGTACCGAGTTCGACGGCGATCGCCCCGAACGCCTTCGGGTGGGGCTTTCGCCAGCCACACGCCACGCTCGAGACGACCGCGTCGAACTCGCCCGGGAGCTCCGCGCGGATCAGCGTCCGTCGGACCAGTTCCGGCACGCTACAGTTGGAGAGCAGGCCGACGGGGCCGCCCTCGCGGGCCGCCTCGATCGCCTCGCGAGCACCCTTCCGGCGCTCGACCTCGGGATCGAACGCCGCGATCACGGCCCGCCGGGCCGCGTTCTCGGGGACCGCAACCCCGCGGGAGGCGAGCGCCCGCGAGACGTGGGCGTGAAGCGGCACCTCCGCGCCCTCGGGCGCGTCGATGTAGGGGGTTCGATAGGCCTCGTCCCAGTCGGCGGGAACGTCGACGCCGCGGGCCTCGAGCTCCGCGGCGATCGCGCGGGCGGGGTCGTCGGGCTTGGGCGCGTCGACGAGCGTCCCGAAGAGGTCGAACGAGACTGCCACTACCGTGTGGTTGGCGAAAGCGGACTTCAATCGCTCGGTGAGCGGATCACGTTCGCCTCCAGGTCGCGCGGGTAGTAGGTGAGGGGCTCGATACCCTCCTCGGTGATCGCGATCGTGTCCGAGTGGCGATAGCCCTCCGTCTCGGTGTAGATCCCCGGCTCGATCGTGTAGATCTGTCCCGGCCGCATCACGGCGTCGCCCGCGTCGTAGCTCGTCGCCTCGTTCTCACAGTGCTCGGCCCATCCCCGGTCGATGTACGGCGGCTCGTGGCCGCCCAGCCCGATGTTGTGGCCGACGTGGTGGCGGGCCAGATCCGCGATCCCCTGCTCCTCGAAGTAGCCCCACACTGCCTCGTCGACGTCGGCGACGGGCACCCCCGGCCCGAGCGCCTCGATGGCGATCGTCTGGGCCTCGAGCATCAGCTCGAAGTAGTGGGCCTGTTCGTCGGTGTAGTCGCCGACGAACATCGTCCGTTCGAGCTCGGAGCGATAGCCGTCGACGTTCGCGGTCGCACCAGTAATGAGAACGTCGCCCTCCCGTAGACGCTGATTGGGCGTGTGGCCGTGGGGCAGGGCCGTCTCATGGGCGCTGATGTAGCCCGCGTGGACGGGGCCGCTCGCGCGCACCCGCTCGACGAACCGGTCGCCGAGGGTGTCGAGCATCGCTCTGGAGGCCTCCATCGAGGCCCGCTGGCTCACGGTCGCGGGGTGGGCGCCGGGCTCGGTGAAGTCGGCGAGATAGCGATGCCCGAGGTTCGCCCACTTCGCCGACTCCCGAACGAGGTCGACCTCGGCCTCCGACTTCTCCCATCGCATCCGCGGGACCCACGACTGGGTTTCGACGTCGACGAAGCCCGAGAGCGCGGGGCCCTCGTAGCCCATCACGCCGGGCGCGCCGTCGGCGTCCGCGAGGACGGACTCGGCGCCCAACCCCCGAAGCATCTCCACTACCGTCTCGATCGGGTCGCCCCCGGGGTAGTCGAAGTAGCTGTGGACGCGGCCGATCCGCGGGTTCCCTTCGACCCGTTCGACCTCCAAGCGAGGGACGACGATCCCACACTCGTCGGGGGTGACCCCGAGGACGACGGGCCGCTCGGTCTGGACGTGGGCGAAGCCCGAGAGGTACTCGATGCTGGTCGCGTCGAACCAGACGCCGGCGTCGTGGTCGCTTTCGGCGATCCGATCACGGACGTCGGCGAGGCGCGTCTCGAACTCGCCGTCGGGGAGGCGTGTCGGCATACCACTGGGTTCGGCGAGTCCTCGCTTAAGCTCCCCGCCCCGCCGGCCCAGCGTTTACGTGTCCCTCCGCCGTCCCTCCCGTATGCAGGAGTTCGATCTGTTGATCGTCGGCGGGGGATCGGGGACGCAGGTGGGGTCGCTCGCGGCCGAACGGGGGATGAGCGTCGCGGTGTGCGAGCCGGGGCCGCTCGGCGGGGCCTGCATCACGCGGGGCTGTGTCCCCTCGAAGGCGCTGATCCGCCGCGCGGACCTCCTCCGGCAGTGTCGGGACGCCGATCGGCTGGGTCTCGACTGCGAGGTCGGCGACGTGGACCTGGGCGCGATCACCGGGGCGGTCCGCGAGACCGTCTACGAGAAGGCCGAGAACCAGGCCGAAAGCCTCCGCGGGTCGGACGACCACACCCTCTACGACGGGAAGGCGCGGTTCGTCGACGACCGGACCGTCGAGGTCGAGGGCCACGACGAGCGGGTCCGCGGCGAGCGGGTCGTCGTCGCGACCGGGACGAGCCCGACGGTCCCGCCCGTCGACGGCCTCGAGGAGGTCGAGTTCCTCACCAGCGACGACGCCCTCTACCTCGAGGAGCGGCCCGACGAGCTCGCGATCCTCGGCGGGGGGTACATCGCCGCCGAGCTGGGTCACTTCTACGCGGCGATCGGAAGCGAGGTGACGATCGTCCAGCGCGGCGACTCGCTGGTCCCCCGCGAGGACCCAGACGCCCGCGAGGCGGTCACGGAGGCCTTCGAGGCCCGCGAGCGCTGCACCCTCCACCTCGGCTGTGAGGCCACCGGGGTCGAGGAGCGCGACGACCGGATCGAGCTCCGCGCGGAGGGCGACGGGGAGGAGATCTCGATCGAGGCCGACGAGCTGCTGGTCGCCGCCGGACGGGAGCCCGCCACCGAGGAGCTCGCGCCCGGGGAGGGCGGCGTCGAGACCGACGACGCGGGGTTCATCGAGGTCGATGACGAACTCGCAACGAGCGCCGAGGGCGTCTGGGCGCTCGGCGACGTCGTCGGCGCGCCGCTGTTCAAGCACGCCGCGGACCACGAGGCGAAGGTAGTCGCGGCGAACGCCGTCATGGATCGGGAAGAAGCGATCGACTACTCGGGGATGGCCCACGCCGTCTTCACCGAGCCCCAGGTCGCGAGCTGCGGGCAGACGGAGGGCGAGCTCGAGGAGGAAGGCAGGGAGTACGAGAGCGCGCGCTTCGAGTACGGCGCGACCCCGATGGGCACGGTCGGGAAGGAAGAGGGGTTCGTGAAGGTCCTCGCCGATCCCGACGGAACTGTGTTGGGCTGTCACGTCGCCGGGCCCGAGGCCGCGACGTTGATCCACGAGGTCTCGGTCGCCGGGCGGGTCGGCGAGGGCACCGTCGAGGAGGTCGCCGAGTCGATCCACGTTCACCCCGCCATGAACGAGGCCGTGCTTGGCGCGTTCGACGAGCTGGCCGACCCGCTCCTCTCGACGGCACCAGACTGGAGCGACGTCTCGATGGAGTAGGCGGCGGGACTAAGGCTCCGGGGGCCGAAACGCCGCCATGAGCGACGACGGACTCCTCACGCGGCTGATGCGGGGCGGCTTTCGCGAACAGGAGCCCCGCCTGCGGATCGACTGGATGACCCACACCGACGAGCGGATCATGGAGCACCTCGACGAGCGCGGGTCGTCGGGGCCCGGGGCGATCGCCGCGTCCCTCGAGAAGAGCGAGGAGTACGTCGCCGACCGGTGTCGCCAGCTCGCGATCCGCGACTTGCTCGCGGCCGAGGGCGACGGGGAGTACCGCCTCTCCGAGCGCGGGCGGGGGTTCCTCGCGGGCGAGGTCGAGCCCGAGGAGCTGGCCGACGACGAGGACTGACCGCTACGATGCTCCCGCCGGTACACCTCGCGGTCGGCTATCTCTGTTACGCCGCGCTCGTCCGCTTCCGTGGGCATGGTGCGCCGGCCGAACGGGCGACCCTCGCCGCCCTGCTGGGCGCGGCGCTGCCCGACCTGATCGACAAGCCGATCCACTGGCTGGGGGTCGTCCCCGTCGGGCGCACGATCGGCCACTCGCTGCTGTTGGCCCTCCCGCTGGTCGCGCTCGTCTGGGTCCTCGCCCGGCGGGCGGGCGAGCGGGAACTCGGCGTCGCCTTCGCCGTGGGGATCCTCTCGCATATCGCGACCGACGTCCCCTGGCACCTGGTCTCGGGCGAGTACCACGAGCTCGGCTTCCTCCTCTGGCCGGTCACCCACATGCCCGAGTACACGGGAACGGCGACCCTCGGAACTCTCGCGGGCGTCGAGGTGACGACGCTGTGGATCGAGGCGGTGATCCTGGTTTGCGGGGTGGCGCTGTGGGTCGCCGACGGGACGCCAGGGGCGGGAGTAGTGAAGGAGCGACTGGGCGATTAGCGCTCCTCGTCGGGCCGCCGCGAGAGCCGGTCGAAGCGCGACTGGGCGCGCTCGCGGCGGCGCTCGCTCTCCCCCCGATCCGGGGTCAGCGCGACGACCTCGTCGTTTCGCAGCTCGATCTCGAGGACGGTCCCCTCGCCACAGTCGTCGGGGAGCTCCCCGGCGTCGAGGCGGCGCTCGTCGATCACCTCGCCCTCCGATTCGAGCAGGCAGACCGCGATCCCCTCCTCGATCCGGTCAACCGTCGCAGTGTAGGTCCCGTCACTCATGCGATCGCCCCCGTCGCTTCCACTTCGCTCGGCACACTCACTGCACTCGCCGCACTCGTCATACCCGTCGCCATCGGACGGACCGACTCGACCGCCCCGTCCTCGGCGGGCGGCTCGTCCTCGATCCCCGCGGGGTCGGTCGTGGCGTCCGTCCCGGACTCGATCGTGAACTCCTCTCCGTCGGATTCGAGCACGACCGAGCCGTGGACCGCGGTCCAGTAGGTCTCGATGCCGCGCTCGGCGAACGACTCGAGGACCTCGTCGTGGGGATGGCCGTACTGGGAGTCGTACGCGCTCGAGATCAGGGCGAGCTCGGGGTCGACCCGGTCGAGGAACGCGGGCGTCGAGCTCGTCGAGCTGCCGTGGTGGCCGGCGTGATAGACGTCGCTCGCGAGCTCGTCGCCGTACTCCTCGACCATGCGCTGCTCGGCGCCCTCCTCGGCGTCGCCGGTCGCGAGGAAGGAGCTCTCGCCGTGGCTCACCCGGAGCGCGAGGCTGTTGTCGTGGAGGTCGTCGGACTCGCGGTCGGCGGGCGGGTTGAGGACCGTCGCCCCGTCGGCGAGGGCGATCTCGTCGCCGGCTTGTGCCTCGATCAGGTCGACGCCGTGCTCGTCGACGGCGTCGAGGTAGTTCTCGTAGGTCTGACTCGTATGGGCGACGCCGGGATCCCACACCTGTCCGACGCCGTCGCGCTCGGTCTCGTAGTGCTCGATGACGGCCGCGTGCCCGCCGATGTGGTCCGCGTGTGCGTGCGTGCTCACGAGGTAGTCGATCCGATCGACGCCCTGTTCGTCGAGGTAGTCGATCACCCGATCCCCGTCGTCACGCCAGTCGCCGCTGTCGATCAGCATCGTCTCCTCGGGCCCGACGAGCAGGGTCGCGTCGGCCTGTCCGACGTCGATCGCGTGGATCTCGAGGGTGCCGCCGGCGTCGTCAGTCCCGACGTCCGTTTCGGATTGATCGTCGTCCTCGTCGTCAGTGCCGTCCGTTTCGGCGTCCTCGCCCATCGTTTCCGCGTCGTTGGGCCCCGCCTCGTCGTCGCTGTCGGCGCCGCCGGCTCCCATGCCGCCACAGCCCGCGACGACGACCATCAGCGAGACGCCGAGGATCATCAGCACCCGTCGCATCGTTGGCTTCCGCTGGCCGCTCATACCGATGCGTTACGCCCCGTCGTGATATACGTTGCCGGTCGACGCCGCCCGGGATCCCGGCCCTCGACCCGTGTCACGGCGATCGGTCGATAGGGATCGACGAACGATCGTCGATCCCGATCGCTCTACATCGTCGGACAGTAACGATCGCGTGACGACGGTAGTCGATGGCGCGCTGCCGCCGAACGTTCCCCACCCGTATCCGCCCGTGGCCGTCTCTCGGCTCCCCTCGGGGTATACCGTCCGAGCCGTGAACCGGAACTACAGCCCCTCTCCATACTACTATTGTCGGTATGGAGTAGAATATATATTTAATACGGAATGTATTTAGCAACGAGCGTCGTATCGAACGGTAATGGGGGCTCCACCGACGCTCGACCCGGACGGGCTCGTCCTCGCCCGGTTACCAGCACCGATTTCGTCGGAGACGACCCGCCTCGCGGTCCTCTCGGACGTTCACATCGCCACCGAGGCGGAGGGTACGGACCGGCTGTTCCATCGGACGGAGGACCGGCTCGCGACCGCCGTCGACCGCCTCAACCGCTCGGAGCCGGATCTCGTGTTGTTCTGTGGCGACCTCACGAAGGACGGCGAGCCGTGGAACTTCGACCGGTTCGACGAGCTGGTCGCGGCGCTCGATCCGCCCCACGTCGTGACGCCGGGCAACCACGACGTCCCGAAGTCGTCCGACGAACACCGGACGCCGGCGGTAGCGGCCTTCGAACGCCGGTATACGCCGGGGTCGCTCCCCCTCGTCGAACGTGTCGGCGGTATCGATCTGGTGGTCTGCAACAGCGCGTCCCTCCCCGACGGCTCGCTGTCCGACACCCACGAGGGGGAGGTCTCCGGGGAGCAACTGTCCTGGCTCGAGGAGACGCTTCCGAGGCTGTCGAACCCGGTCGTCGCGATACATCACAACGTCGTTCCCGTGATGGGAAGCGCCCTCGCGAACCGCCCGCCCTGGCGGACGTTCACCCTCCGGAACCGGGAGGCCGTCAGCTCCCTCCTGGCTCGGTACGACGTCCCCCTGGTGATCTCCGGCCATCATCACGTCCCGTCACTCGCCCGCCGGTCCGGGATCACGCAGCTCATCGCGCCCGCGGCCTGCGCGTACCCGCAGGCACACCTCCTGCTGGAGATCGACCCGTCGGGAACGACGGTACGGATGATCCCGCACGCGGACCGGGACCAGCAGCTCGAAGCGTACGAGGCGATGCAGGCAAACGAGCTTCGGCGCGTCTTCAGGAGCCTGGTCGGGGCGACCATCGAGACCGCGCCGGTCGTCGACGAACCCTCGCAGCCGTCCCTCGAACCGGCCGGCAGTTACGCACAGCCCTGAACAGATGGGGCCGTTCAGCAACCCGTTGAGGAACGCCTCCCTTCGGACGCATCTGAGTCACGCCCTCCTCGTCATCGGCTGTCTCCTCCACTGGGTCGTCGCACGGCTCTCGGAACTGTGGGGTCGTGACCCGTCGCTGTGGGTGTTCGGTGCGCGCTCCGGTGAGGCGTTCGCTGACAACGCGAAATACCTGTATCTGCACGTCGCGTCCACCCATCCCGAGATCCGGCCCGTCTGGCTCTCGAAGGACCGAGCGGCCGTCCGCGACCTCCGGGAACGGGGCTACGAGGCCCACCACGTCCACTCGCCGCGAGGGGTGTATCTCAACCTCCGGGCCGGCGCCGTCCTCGTCACACACGGGCTCCGGGACGTCAACCTGTGGTGCTCGGGCGGGGCGAAGGCGGTCATGCTGTGGCACGGGACGGCCCTCAAACACGTCTCGTGGGACGCCCATTTCCCCGACGAGCCGCTGCCGGTTCGGCTGGCCCACGGCTACACCCATCGGACGCTCGATCTCGTCACCGTCACCGCGGAATCGATGGTGCCGGTGTTCGCCTCCGCGTTCCGGATCGACCCGGCGAGGATCGTCGCCACGGGCTATCCGCGCAACGACGCGCTCTTCGAGCCGACGCCGGGCGCCGAGATCGGGATCGATCAGTCCGTTCACCGTCGGGTCGAGCGGCTCGCGGCGGAGCACACCGTCCTCCTGTATCTCCCGACGTTCCGCGATTCCTCGGAGTCGACCGCGCTCGACGTGCTTGACCTCCCCGCGCTCGGAGGGTTGCTCGAGCGCCACGACGCGTACCTCCTCGTCAAGAGCCACCCCAACGAGGCCATCGACCCCGACGCCGTCCCGTCGGAGCGCGTCGTCCCTCTCCCGGAGACGGCCGACAGCCACCTGCTGCTCCCGTACGCCGACGCGCTGATCTCCGACTACTCGTCGGTGGTCTTCGACTACCTGCTGCTCGATCGTCCCGTGGTGTTCTACGCCCACGACCTCGAGGAGTACCGGGACGAGCGGGGGTTCTACTTCGAGTACGAGGACGTCACGCCGGGACCCGTCGCACGGAGCTCGCCAGCGTTCCTCCGTTCGATCGAGCGGGTCCTCGCCGGCGCCGATCCGTACGCCGACGAACGGGCGCGGGTACGCGAGCGGTTCTGTCATACGGACGAAAACCGCTCGGAGGCCGTCTACGAGGCGGCGTGGCGGCTCCTCCCACCGGCGCCATCGAAGCCCGCTGACTCCTCGCTCGCCAGCAGACTACAGCGGTTCGGGGACTGAGCCGACGATCATGCCTATCGGGTGGCGGTCGCTGGAGGTCCGACGGCCGTAAAAGGTCGCAACGGTAGTCCGCCCTCCCCGATTTGAACGGGGGGCAAGCCGATCTACAGTCGGCTGCTCTACCAGTCTGAGCTAAGGGCGGGCAGCACCTACTGGTCATGCGGTTTCGGACTTAAGGGTTGTTATTCGCCCGACGCCACTGCCGCGTTCGACCCGCGACCGACGCCCGTCCGACGCGGAGCCTAAACGTTCAAATACTCGGGCTCGCTATGGAATTATAGTCGATGAGCAAGATCACCTTCCGCGCGGACGACGACCTCGTCGCCCGCATCGAGGCGATGGACGCCTCGAAGAGCGAGGTCATGCGCGAGGCCCTCCGCGCGTACTTCGGCTCCGACTCCGTCGGGGCGCCGACGGGGTCGGGGTCGCTGGACACGCTCATCACCGACCGGATCGACGAGCGGATCGACGAACGGCTCGGGAACGGAACGGACGTAAACATCACCGTCTCGGTCGAGGACGACCGGATACGGACGGCCGACCCGGGGCCACCGGCCGACGACACCCCCGTTTCCGCCCCCGCCCGAGAGCACAGCTGCGCCCAGTGTGGCGAGACGCTCGACGACGATCACGTCTACTGCCCGAACTGCGGCGAGAAGGCCGACGAGCCGGCCCTCTGTGAGTGTGGTGTCGAGCTGCGTACCGACTGGGCGTTCTGTCCGTCCTGCGGGCGTCGGACGCCCGCGGCGGACGTCCTCGACCGGTGACGTCGTACATCGGCCGGTAGTTTTAATAGTTTACGGGGTCACCCTGTTGCCATGTAAGACACGTCTTACGCACCAGCCACTCACTCGTCACGGATGGGGCGGGTCTGGCTGCTGTGTAAGACACGATGGCCGCCGATCCGGTCCTCGTCTTACGCCAGGGGAAGATACCATGGAACGTGTGACACTGCGAATCCCGGAACAGCAGATAGAAGAGGTAGAACAGATGGTCGAGACGGGGCAGTTCCCCAACCGCAGCGAGGCGATCCGCGCCGCGGTTCGGGAGATGCTCGACGAACGGGGCGTGAGCCAGGACGCCCAAGGGTCCGAACGGACATGGGCGAAGGTGTGATCGATGCAGGACATCGTTCGTGACGCGCTCGACAACGCCGAGGAAGAACAGAAACGGAAGAGCGAGCTGAGCGAGGCCGACGAGTTCGGCGATCCTCGTATAGTGATCGTCGGCTGTGGCGGCGCCGGCAACAACACGGTCAACCGGCTGTACAACATCGGCGTCGACGGCGCCGAGACGGTCGCGATCAACACCGACAAACAGCACCTCCAGATGATCGAGGCCGACACGAAGATCCTCGTCGGCAAGTCCCTGACCAACGGGCTCGGTGCCGGCGGCGACCCCGAGATGGGCGAGCGCGCCACCGAGATGGCCACGGGCACGATCGAGGAGGTCCTCGGCGACGCCGACCTCGTCTTCGTTACTGCCGGTATGGGCGGCGGCACCGGCACCGGCGCCGCGCCCGTCGTCTCGAAGATCGCCAAAAGCCAGGGCGCGATCGTCGTCGGCATGGTCTCGACGCCGTTCAACGTCGAGCGCGCCCGTACGGTGAAAGCCGAGGAGGGCCTCGAGAAGCTCCGTAACGAGGCCGACTCGATCATCGTGCTCGACAACAACCGCCTGCTCGACTACGTCCCGAACCTACCCATCGGAAAGGCGTTCTCGGTGATGGACCAGATCATCGCCGAGACCGTCAAGGGGATCAGCGAGACGATCACCCAGCCCTCGCTGATCAACCTCGACTACGCCGACATGACCGCGATCATGAACCAGGGCGGCGTCGCGGTGATGCTCGTCGGCGAGACCCAGGACAAGAACAAGACCGAGGAGGTCGTCAACGACGCGATGAACCACCCGCTGCTGGACGTCGACTATCGCGGCGCCTCGGGCGGGCTCGTCCACATCACCGGCGGCCCCGACCTCACGCTGAAGGAAGCAGAGGGCATCGCGGACAACATCACCGAACGCCTGGAGGCCAGCGCCAACGTCATCTGGGGCGCGCGCATCCAGGAGGAGTACAAGGGCAAGGTGCGAGTGATGGCGATCATGACGGGCGTTCAGAGCGCCCAGATCCTCGGGCCGAGCACGCAGAAGCAGGCCGACCGCTCGCGGGCCTCGATCGACGGCCGGCAGGTCGACGCCGGCGCCCAGAGCGACGGCGGCCAGGACGAACGCGAGAAGAACAACGGGCTGGACGTCATCCGCTGACGCGACGGCCCTCCTCTCTTCCCGCCCTCCCTTTTCGACGGCCAGCCGGCGGCTCGCCCCGATGGCGAACGCCTATGGCCCGTCGGACGCGTGTCTCCCGGCATGGACGCGCTCGTCTTCGCCGCGGGCCGCGGCACGCGGCTCCGACCCCACACCGACGACGTACCGAAACCCCTGCTACAGGTGGCCGGCGAGCCCCTGCTCGCGCACTGTCTGCGCGCGGCCGTCGACTACGTCGACCGAATCGTCTTAGTCGTCGGCTACCGGGACGCGGAAATCGAGGCGCGATTCGGCGACGAGTTCTCCGGAATCCCGATCGAGTACGCCCGCCAGGAGAGCCGCGAGGGGCTGGCCCACGCTGTGCTCGCGGCCGAAGAGTACGTCGAGGGCGACGTGCTGACGATCAACGGCGACAACGTCTTCGAGGGCGACCTCTCCGGACTCGTCGACCGTCATCACGAGCCCGGCGTCGACGGGACCGTCCTGCTCGATCGGGTCGAGCGCAACGAGGCCGAGGCGACCGCGCGCTGTGACCTCGCGGAGGACGGCACGATCCGCGGGATCGAGACCGCCGTCGGCGAGGCGCCCGAGGCGGGCTACATCGCCGCCGGCGCCCAGACACATGACGGGACGGCGCTGCTCGACGCCTGCCGGTCGGTCGAGCGCTCGAAGAACGACGAGTACGAGCTGACCGAGGCGCTCGCCTCGCTCGTCGAACAGGGGCGGTACGTCGGCGTCGAACCCGACGGCTGGCATCTGAACGTCAACACCCCGGCGGATCTCGACGAAGCGCGGCGGCGTTTCGCGGGGGAGTGAGCGCCGTCGCGAGCGCTTTCGGTCTCTACTGTCCTACCAGCGGTGGTGGACCGCCGGCGCGACGTGGCGGTCGTAGACGTCCCGCACTGCCCGGTGCTGTGCGTCGTCCGGCGCCGGGAGGTCGGCGGCCGCGACGTTCTGTTCGATGTGCTCGGGGTTCGTCGAGCCGGGGATCACCGTGCTGACGGCGTCGAAGCTCAGGATCCAGCGCAGCGCGAACTGCGCCATCGTCGCGTCCTCGGGGACGATCGGGCGGAGCTCCTCGACGGCCGCGACGCCCGCCTCGAGGGGGACGCCCGCGAACGTCTCGCCGCGGTCGAACGCCTCGCCCTCGCGGTTGTAGTTTCGGTGGTCGTCCTCCGGGAACTCGTCATCGGCGTCGATGGCTCCCGTCAGCAGGCCCGAGGCCAGTGGCACGCGCACGATCACGCCGACGTCGCGGCGTTTGGCCTCGCGGAAGAACAGCTCCGCGGGGCGCTGGCGGAACGGGTTGAAGATCATCTGCACCGTCTGCACGCCGGGATACTCGATGGCCTTCAGTCCCTCCTCGACCGTCTCGACGCTGACGCCGTACTCCTCGATCCGGCCCTCCGAGACGAGGCCCTCGAGCGCGTCGAAGACTTCGGGTCGGTAGTAGGCCTCCGTGGGCGGGCAGTGCAGTTGAAGCAGGTCGATCGTCTCGGTCGCGAGATTCTCCCGGCTCCGGTCGACGAAGGTTCTCAGGCTTTCCTCGGTGTAGCCCTCGACCTCGTGGGGCGAGAGCCGGCGGCCGGCCTTGGTGGCGACGACCGGCTCCTCCTCACGCTCCTCGAGGACGGCCGCGATGTGGCGCTCGCTGCGGCCGTCGCCGTAGACGTCGGCCGTGTCGATGAAGTCGACGCCGGCGTCGAGCGCGGCGCGGATCGCCCGTTTTCCCTCCTCGTCGGAGACGTCGCCCCAATCCGAGCCGACCTGCCAGGTTCCGAGGCCGATCTCCGAGACGGTCCAGCCGGTGCGTCCGAGCGGGCGCTGTCGCATACCTCGACCATCGACGCCAGGCGCTTGTAGCTTCGCCTACACCGCCTCGATCGCTTCCAGAAGCGAGCACTTCCGACAGACCTCCCTCGTGGTGGTCGAGCCACACCGCTCGCACTCCCGCAGATCGGCGCTCCGCTCGTCGAGCTCCTCCGAGACGATTCCTCCTAACTCCTCGTAGCCGGCCATGATCGAGTGGCGCGTTCCCGGGTGGTTCTCCTCGAGATCGTAGAGCAGGCGCTGGATCTCGCCGCGATACGCCTCGCTCGAATGCGGGCACTCGGTGATGTGGGCCGGCAGGTCGGCGAGGTGGGCGTACAGCGCGACCTCCTTCTCGGGGACGTCTCGCAAGGGCTTCGCGCGCGGGACGAACTCGTCGCCCTCAGTCCGTGTTCGCGGACTCCGCCCGCTCCCGTTCGAGGAACTCCGTTCCTCGCGCTCCTCGAACCCGCCCAGCGAGGCGTCGAAGTGCTTCGCGATCTGGGCGACGTCGCCCTCGAGGAAGTTCATCAGGGCGGTCTGGGCCTCGTCGTCGAGGTTATGGCCCGTCAGTAGCTTGTCGGCGCCCAGCTCCTCGGCGTATCGTGAGAGGACGTCCCGGCGGAACACGCCGCAGTAGGCGCAGGCGGCCATGTTCTCGGGGTCGTCCTCGACGACGTCGTCCATCCGAACGCCGAACTCGTCCTCGTAGGTAACGACCTCGTGGCGGATCCCGATCTCCTCGGCGAGCTCCTCGCAGGCTTCCAGGCTCTCGTCGCGGTAGCCCTCGATCCCCTCGTGGATCGTCAGGCCGACGATCTCGACGCGGGGGTCCTTCGCGAACGTCTCGTGGAGGATCTGGGTCAGCACGACGCTGTCCTTCCCCCCCGAGAGGCCGATCACCCAGGTCTCGGGCTCCTCGGGGGTCGCGCCGTCCGAGAGCAGCGAGTCCTCGCGGACCCGCTTTCGCACCCGGCGGTCGACCGACTCGAGGAAGTGGGCCTCACAGAGGTGGGCCCCGGAGTACGCCGCGTGCATGACCGCCTCGCGGTCGCACTTCGTACACTCCATCGCCCGACCCTTGCCCACCTCGGCGTATGACGGTTTCGCTCCGAGGGGGTTTTGGCCTCCCGCGAACAAAGGCACTCAATGGACCGAAGCGCAGCGGTCGAGCGGGTCGAACGTCTGGTCGAGACGGTCGAGTCCGACCCCATGCCCGTCCCCGTTCGCGAGATCTGGGTCTACGGCGAGGTCTCGCTGGGGCTCGACCCGATCGAACGGCTCGACGTCTACCTGACGAAGGACATCCTGCTTGGCGGCGACGGGAGCGATGGCGACCGAAGCGGGGAGTTCGAGGAGCGATACGGCGTGAAGGGGATCGGGCAGACTGTGCGGGGCGAGTGGGCCGAGGCGTTCCCCGAGCACGTCCGGGCGAACGACAACGGCTACGCCGCCCCCGAGAAGTGTCTCGCGGCCCATCTCATCGGGGACGACGAGCCGATCCACCTCGAGGTCTGTAACGCGAGCTTCGAGGACAACGTCACCCAGCGCCTGCAGGGGGCGATGACCCGCGAGAACTACGAGCAGATCCTCGATCCGCGCGGGGTCTGTCTGTGGGTCGACGGCCAGCGAAGCGAGGAGGCCTTCGGGAAGCTGCGCTCGGGCGAGCTCGTCCTCCCGACGCTCCCCGACGCTCTCGGGATGCTCGGGATGGACGAGGGCGAGGCCCGCGAGGCCGCCGAGACGTTGCAGGCCTACCGCGAGCGCCAGGAGGGCGCGACCGTCCGGGGCGACGTGGTCTGAGCCGGAAAACCCCGCGTCCCTCGCGTCCCGTTTGACAACCCATTTTGTAGATTCCCGCCATTCCCCGCCATGTTCGACGCCCTCCGCGCGCGGATCTCCCGACACGTCTTCAACTGGTTTCCGGCCTATTGGGGCACCGGCGGCCGGATCACCCACATCGCCCCCGACTGGCAGGAGGTCTGGATCGAGCTCCCGCTGAACTGGCGGACGAAGAACTACGTCGGCACCACCTACGGCGGCAGCATGTACGGCGCGGTCGATCCGGTCTACATGATGATGCTGATCCGCACCCTCGGCGAGGAGTACGTCGTCTGGGACAAGGAGGCCGAGATCCGCTTCAAGAAGCCGGGGCGGGACACGCTGTACGCCACCTTCCGGCTCCCCGACGAGGAGCTCGACGCCATCCGCGCGGCGCTCGAACGGACCGACTCGACCGACCGCGTCTACAGCGTCGACCTCGTCGACGAGGAGGGTGTTACCCACGCGACGGTCCGCAAGACGCTCCACGTCACGACCGATCAGGGGAAGGCGGCCTGAGCCTACGGATCGACCCGGCCGACGGTCACGTAGAAGGGCACCCGCTCGACGCGCTCGTACTCGCCGGTCTGCATCTGCTCGATCGCCTCGCGGCCCATCTCGCGCCACTCGGCGCGCAGCTCGTCGAACCCCGTGGATCCGAGGTCCCCCGCAAGCATCGTCTCCCGGTCGCTCTCGATCCCCGCGCCCGTCGCCTTGCGCTTCGCGCCCTCGAGGGCCGCCTCGTCGTAGGGCGCCTTCACCGTCTTCTCGTGGTCGTACCGCCGGGTCCGAACGTCCGACAGTCCGGCCGCCTCGAACAGCTCCTTCCCATCGGCCCCGAGCGTGACGTCCGTCCCGACGCCCTCGATGTACCGCTCGCGCGCGCGCCGCGCGAGCGCCGCCTCCCCTTCCACCGTCGACTCGACCTCCACCCCGCCGTTGTCGGGTTCGATCGCACAGACGAGGTCGGCGGAGACGCGGACGAACTCCTCGACCGCTAAGCGGGGCTCGGAAAGGTTGATCAGCAGGGCCTGGCAGGTCACGAGGTCGACCGCGCCATCGATCAGGGGCAGGCGGGTCGCGTCGCCCGCCAGGGTCGGGACGTGCTCGCGGACCGTCTTCAAGAGGTCTCGGTCGGCGTCGATCCCGACCACGGCGGCAGGGCTCTCGCGGTCGAGCACGCGCGTCAGCTCGCCGGTCCCACAGCCGACGTCCGCGATCCGCGTTCTACTATCCAGTTCGAGGTCCGCGAGCGCCCCGACCTCCTCCCACATCCCCCGGCGGGTCGATTCGAGATAGTCGGCGTCGAACCGGCGCATCTACTCCCGGAGCTCCCGAACCCGGTCGATGTTCCACTCGTAGCTCTTGCCGTCCTCCGTGGGCGTCTCGAGCACCAGCGGGACCTCGGCGAGATCGGGGTGGTTGATGACCGCCGCCATTCCCTCGATGCCGATCAGGCCCTCGCCGACGTGGGCGTGCTCGTCCTTGTTCGTCCCGCAGGCGTGCTTCGAGTCGTTGAGGTGGATACACCGCAGGTTCTCCAGTCCCACGACCTCGTCGAACTCCTCGACGGTCTCACGGACTCCCTCCGTAGTGGAAAGGTCGTAGCCCGCGGCGAAGGCGTGGGCGGTGTCGATACAGACGTCGAGCTCCTGCTCGCTGGCTTCGAGTACCTCGGCGAGATGCTCGAACTCCCCGCCGAGTTTCGTTCCCGAGCCGGCGTCGCTCTCGATCAGGATCGTTACCCCGTCGGGAACGTCGAGCGCGTCGAGCGCGCTCGCGGCGTTCTCGAGCCCGCCCTCGACGCCCGCGCCGGTATGGGCGCCGAGATGGACGTTGACGAACTCGATGTCCAACTGTTCGGCGGCGTCGAGTTCGGCCTGCATGCTCGCGACCGACTTCTCGCGGAGGTCCTCCTTGGGCGTACAGAGGTTCACGAGATAGGAGGAATGGATCACCCACGGACCGTCGAGCTCCCCTTCCGTTTCCTCGCGGAAGCGCTCTGCCTCCTCCTCGGCGATGTCGGGCCGGGCCCAGACCTGCGGGGAGGTGGTGAAGATCTGTCCGCAGTTGCCGCCGACGTCGAGCTGGCGGGAAACGGCGTTGTCGACGCCGCCGGCGATCGAGACGTGTGCTCCGACGTGCATGCAGGGGGGAGCCGGCCGGGGAGGATAGGGGCTTCGATCAGCCGCGCGTGACCGTGATCGTCACTGCGCCACACGGACACTCGTAGGCGTTGCGGACGTGCCCGCCCCGTTCGAAGCTCAGCATGCGCCGCTCGTCGTTCAGCCGCCGATCACAGCCCTCACAGCGACACGCGAGGCGTTCGAGCATACCCGTATCGAGGCGTCGGAGCGCCGTCAACCCGAGCCAAGGGGGGAGCGGAAGTGAAGGTGAACGGCCGCGGGCCGCAAACGCCGAATCCGGGGTCCTTGGTACCGTTTTACAGGGACTCACGACCGCAACAGTTAAATTGTCAGTCCCAGTACTAGGGGATACCAGAACGCCACCGGTGTGGCGGCAGTATCGCTCGAAAAATGAGAGGGCATCCTTGTACACGGCTGGTTGCGATGACGAGTGTACACTGCCGGGTTTCGGTGGAGGGATGGGAACGGATTAACTACGCATGGTAGACGAAAGCAAGAACATCGAGGTCAGCGACTCCGACCTCGAAAGCGACTCGAAAGGACAGCTCATCAAACTCGCCGGCAAGCTTCGGGACCGACGAAACGACCTCAACCAGATGGCCTCGGAGCGCGCCTCCAAGCGCGACGACCTGAACGCCAAGACGCGCGAGAAGGTCGACGAGGCCCAGGAACACCGCGAGAAGCGCGACGAGCTCAACGAGCAGGTCCAGGAACACAAACAGAAACGCAACGAGCTCAACGCGGAGGCAAACGAGCTGTTCGACGAGGTCGAGGGCCGCAAGTCGGACCTCGAGCTCGATGACGGCAAGGGCCTCGAGGAGCTCGAGGAGGAGATCGAGCAGCTCGAGTTCAAACAGCAGACCGAGGTCCTCTCGACCGAGGACGAGCGCGAGCTCATCGAGAAGATCGAGAACAAGCGCGAGGAGTACCGCGAGCGCCAGGAGAAGCTCGAGGGCAACGACGACCTCGAGGGTCTCGTCGATGAGGCCGAAGAGGTCCGCTCGGAGGCCTCACAGCACCACCAGAAGGTCACGGAGCTCGCCGACCAGGCCCAGGAGCACCACAACCAGATGATCGAGGCCTACCGCGAGGCCGACGACATCCGTGACGACGCCGACGAGATGCACGAGGCGTTCGTCGAGGTTCAGGAGGCCGCCGACCAGCACCACGAGGACTTCGTCCGCGTTCAGAAGCGCCTGCGCGAGCTGGACAAGAAGGAGGAGGAAGCCCGCAAGTCCAACCGCGAACAGGAGCGCGAGGAGGCAAAGGAGGAGGCCGAGGAGATCTATCAGAAGTTCAAGGAGGGCGAGACGCTCGACACCGAGGACCTGATGAAGCTCCAGAAGTCCGGCCTGCTCTAGGACGGATCGACCTTTCTGCGACCCTACTTTCGCGCCGACAGGGACGTCGCCGGCAGCGACCGGCCGCGTCCCGTTCTCAACCTTTAATCAGCCTCCGGCCCGATCGACGGGTATGACCCGGAGGTCCGTATGAACGCGAGCGGGATCGGACGGCTGGCCGTTTCGGTGCTCGGCGCGGTGCTCGCCGCCGCCGTCGGCTACGTGCTGTTCTTCGAACTGCCGACGACGGGCGTCGAACTCGTCGGGGTCCTGTTGGTGATCGCCACGGGGCTGCTCGGCCTGCGGATCGCGGGCCGGATCGGCGAGGACGCCTTCAGCACCTACAACGTCGCACAGGTGGCGGTCGAGGGGCCCATCAGCCGCGACGGCGGCGGCGGGCGGTTCCCGAGCGGACCACAGACGACGCCGACCGACGACGTCGTCGAGCAGATCGAGGCCGCGGACGAGGACGACAGCGTCGAGGGGCTGCTTGTGAAGCTCAACACCCCCGGCGGCGAGGTCGTCCCGAGCGACGACATCCGGCGGGCGGTCGTCGAGTTCGACGGGCCCGCGATCGCCTACACGACCGACGTCTGTGGCAGCGGCGGCTACTGGATCGCGAGCGGCTGCGACGAGCTGCTGGCCCGCGAGGCCAGTCTGGTCGGGAGCATCGGCGTGATCGGCTCGCGGGTCAACGCGACCGAGCTCGCCGATCGGGTGGGCCTCTCGTACGAGCGACTGGCGGCCGGCGAGTACAAGGACGCCGGCGTCCCGCTGAAGGAGATGGAGGAGCACGAACGCGCCTACCTCCAGGGGCTGATCGACGACTTCTACAGCCAGTTCGTCGAACGCGTCGCCGAAGGACGGGAGCTGAGCGAGGAGGAGGTCCGCGCGACCGAGGCCCGTGTCTACGTCGGCGAGGAGGCGCTGGATCTGGGACTGGTCGACGCGCTCGGCACGCGCGAGGACGCCGAGGACCGCCTCGGCGAGCTCCTCGACGTCGAGCCCGAGGTCCGCGAGTTCGAACCCGAGCGCGGGATGATGGCCCGACTCTCGGGCGGCGGTGCGACGATCGCCTACGCCTTCGGCGCGGGGGTCGCGAGCGTCGTCGGCGAGTCGGACCGCGAGATCGACGTGCGCCTGTAGGTTTTTACCCGGCCGGCGTTTGTGTGCGCACATCGTGAGTACGTTGGTGGTGTGTCTCGACCGGTCGGGCAGGATCACGGAGGCCGCGGGCGTCGCCCCGCCGGTCGTCGGCTGGGAGGCGGTGCGCTCGCTCGTGATCGACGTCGGCCTCGCGGACCCGGAGGACTCGCGGGTTAACTGTCTGCTCGAGACCCTCCGTGTGGCCCGCGAGCTCCGCGACGGCGACGAACGGGTGACCGTCGCGGTCGTCTCCGGGGAGACCGACTCGGTCGGGGCGGGCCGGTCGATCGCCGCCCAGATCGAGGCGCTGCGTTCGGATCACGACGTCGACTCGGCGGTCATCGTCACCGACAGCGCCGACGACGAGCGGTTCGTTCCCGTGATCGAGAGCCGGCTGTCGGTCGACTCGGTCGACCGGGTCGTCGTGCGCCAGGCCCGCGACATCGAGTCGACCTACTACCTGCTCAAGCAGTTCCTCGGCGACGAGGAGCTGCGCCAGACGACGCTCGTCCCGCTCGGGCTGGCGCTGCTCGTCTTCCCCGTCCTGCTCACCTTCATGGGGCCGGTGATCGCCGTCGCCTCGATCACGGCCGTCTTCGGGCTCTTCCTCATCTACAAGGGGCTGGGGATCGACGCGTATCTCTCGCGGATCGCCGCCGGCGTCCGGGACGCGCTCTACTCGGGGCAGGTCTCGGTGGTGACCTACGCCGTCGGCGCCGGTCTCGCGCTGATCGGCGTCTTCGTCGGCCTGCTGGGCGTCTCGGGGCACGACGGGGGCGGCGTCTTCGTCCCCGCGATGCGCTTTACCTTCGACAGCGTCCCCTGGCTCGCGATGGCCGCGCTGGCCGCGAGCGCGGGCCGGCTGCTCGACGAGGCGATGCGCGACGAGCCCCTGGCGAGCTCCTCGCTCAACCTCCCCTTCGGCGTGATCGCGCTCGGGCTCGTCGTCCGGGGGTTCTCGGCGTACTTCCTCCAGCGAAGCGACGCGCTGGCGCCGACGGCGGTCCCGCCGATCGACGTCGGCGTCGTCTCCGTCGAGGGGTTCGCGCTCTCGCCGCTCCAGCGACTCGCCGCCTTCGTCGTCGCCGGCGTCGTCGTCAGCCTCGTCGGCGTTCGCGTGGCGACGCGCTTCGGGGGCGCCACGCCGGAGGCGACGCCGACGGACTGATCGACCCACCTATGTCGATCGAGGCGCACCCCCCGGTATGACGAACTGGATCGCGCTGTTCTCGGGCGGCAAGGACTCCTCGTGGGCGCTCTATCGCGCGCTCGAGGAGGGACTGCCCGTCTCGCGGCTAGTCACCGTCCACCCCGCCGCAGACTCGTACATGTATCACGTCCCCGCGACGGAGCTCGCGCGCCTCGCGGCCGAGAGCGTCGGGATCGAGCTCCTGGAGGTCGACTCCGGCGTCGATACGGTGGACGTCGCCGATTCGGGCCGGCAGGGCGACGAGGAGCTCGAACCGCTCGAACGGGCGCTCTCGGAGCTCGACCGCGAGATCGGCGTCGACGGCCTGATCGCCGGCGCGGTCGAGAGCGAGTACCAGACCAGCCGGATCGCCGCGATGGCCGAACGCCTCGGCGCAGAGACGTTCACCCCGCTGTGGGAGCGCGATCCCGTCTCGCTCGCCGAGGCGATGCTCGAGGCGGGCTTCGAGATTCGGATCGTCCAGGTCGCCGCCGCGGGCCTCGACGAGTCGTGGCTCGGACGGAGCCTCGACCGGGCGGCGCTCTCGGAGCTCGTCGAGCTCAACAAACGATACGGCGTCCACGTGCTCGGCGAAGGCGGCGAGTTCGAGACATTGGTCACCGATGGTCCCCATATGGACCGGCCGATCGAGATCGAGTACGAGACCGAATGGGGAGAAGGCCGCGGAAGCCTGACGATCACCGACGCGCGGCTCGGGTAGCCGACCTACCCCTCTACTCCTCGCCGTTGATCCGCGTGTGGGCGCCGATCAGCGCGCCCGCGAGGTTGATCCCCTCGACGTGAGTGGCTTCGTCGATGATCGTCCCCCGCAGCTCGCAGTCCTTCACGGTGACGTCGGGGAAGATCACCGAGTCCTCGGCGGCAACGCTTTCGAGGTGTGCTCCGGCCATGACGTGGACGTTCGCGCCGATATCGCAGTCCTCGACGGTCGCCTCGGGATGGATACGGGAGTCGCCGCCGAGGTGCCACGCGACCGCTTCGAGATAGCTCTCGGGGGTCCCGATGTCGTACCAGGCGTCGTCGAACGCGAACGCGTAGACCTCGCCCTGCTCGACGAGCCACTGGATGAACCAGCCCGGCTCGTCGGGGTTGTTGTCGTCGGCGAGGTACTCCTCCAGGCGCCCGAGTGCCTCGGCCGGGAAGCCGTAGCAGGCGATCGAGGCGAGCGTGCTCGCGGGCTCGTCGGGCTTCTCCTGGAAGCCGACGACCCGGTCGCCCTCCATGTCGACGATTCCGTACTGGCTGGCCTGGTCGTACGAGCCGACGTCGTAGGCCGCGAGCACCGGCTCGCCCTTCGACTCGAAGAAGTCGACGAACTCGCCGATGTCGAAGCTGATCAGGTTGTCGCCGGCGATGACGAGGGTGTCGTCGTCGAGCCCCTCGCGCTCGACGAGCTGGGCGAGCGCGCCGACGACGCCGAACTTCTCGCCCTCGTCGCGGGTCTCCTCGACGGAGACGCGGGGCTTCTCGAACTCGCTCGCGGCGATGTGCTCCTCGAACTCCTCGGCGAAGCGCTCGTTGGTGCTGACGTAGACGTCGTCGATCCGGTCGTCGGCCTCGAGGCCGGCGAAGACCTGGTCGATGACGGTCTCCTCGCCGATCGGGAGGAACATCTTCGGCCGGTGTTTCGTGATCGGCCACAACCGGGTCGCGTACCCGCCCGCCAACACGATGGCGTCCATGGTCGACCATCATCGCCCTTGATTAAGTGGTTTTCCCGTGTGCCAGGGGGCGGTTCTCGCGAACCGTTTTGTACCCCCGACGTCTCGAGCGGACATGTCCGATTCGAGCGCCACCACCCGCGAACGGATCGCCGACCGCCTCCGCGAGGGGCCCGCGACGCCGAGCGGGCTCGCCGAGGAGTTCGCGATCACGACCGGCAGCGCCCTCTCGCACGTCGAACACGTCTCCCGGTCGGTCGAGGCGGGCGACGACGAGCAGCTGCTGGTCGCCCCGCCGGAGTGTCGCGACTGCGGGTTCTCGGAGTTCGACGACCCGCTGAACGTGCCCTCACGGTGTCCCTCCTGTAAGGCGGAATCGATCGAGGAGCCCGCGTTCGTCCTCGAATAACGGGTCGCGGCGCCCGGGACTCCCGAAAGATCGGCGTCGGCTCCGGCCGTTATCGGGCTTGTGCGCGGTCGATCCAGCCCTGGATGCGCTTCTCGGAGAGGCCGGTCTCCGCCGAGAGCTCGCCGGCGTCGGCCGCGGCGAGGTCGGCCGTCGAGTCGACGCCCGCCTCGGAGAGCTTCGTCTCGTAGGACGGCCCGATCCCCTTGATGTCGCGGAGGTCCTCGTCGGCTTCGTCCTCCGGCTCGGGCTCGACCGTCTCCAGGGGTTCGGACTCGGGCTGGGCAGCCGACTCCCCTCCCTCGTCGGGTTCGGGTCCGGATAGCGGTTCCGTCCCCGCCTCGTCGGTCGAGCCCCGGCCGTCGAGCTCGTCGGTCGACTCGTCGACCGTGTCATCGGCGGCGGGCGGTTCGACCTCCGGATCGACGTCCGGATCCGGATCGGGGTCGGGGTCGGTCCCGGCGTCGGGTTCGCTCTCGGCGGCCGGCTCGGGCTTTGCGGCCCCGGAACCGGGGGCGGGCGACGCCGGCGGGGCGTCCTCCTCGGCCGGCTCGGCCGTTCCGGGCTCGCGTTCGACCGTGACGCCGGCCTCGTCGGTGCCCTGCCGATCGCTCCCCGACCGCCCGTCGTCGAGTCCGAGCAACGATTTCAGCTTGTCCAGCAGTGCCATTAGGGGGATTATGCGTGCCGACCTACTTAAAAGCGCCCGACTCCCCGGCCAGTTCGGCCCGCAGCGTCTCGTTCATCGCCTCGACCGGGGCGTCCTGGCCGGTCCAGCGTTCGAGGGCCGCGACCCCCTGGTAGAGCAGCATCCACGCCCCGTCGATCGTCGCCGCGCCCGCCTCCTCGGCGTCCCGTAGCAGCCGGGTCTCGAGGGGCCTGTAGACGATGTCCATCACCGTCAAATGCCTGTTCAGCGCCCCTGCCGGCACCGGTGACTCGTCTTCCTCCATTCCGACGCTGGTGGCGTTGATCAACACGTCGGCGTTCTCGAGCAGTTCGGGGAGGTCCCCGAGCCCGTGGCCCGTCGACTTGGGCACCGCCGTCGCGAGCTCCTCTGCGCGTTCCTTCGTTCGGTTCGCGATGTGGATCGTCGCGCCGGCGTCCGCGAGCACGAAGGCGATCGCCCGGGCGGCCCCGCCGGCGCCGACCACGACCGCGCGCGCGCCGTCGACGTCGACGGCGTGGTCCGTCAGCGCGCGACGAGCGCCGACGGCGTCGGTGTTGTGGCCGGTCGGGCGATCGCCCGTGAGGTCGATCGTGTTGACCGCGCCGATCCGGTCGGCCAGCTCGTCGAGCTCGACCATCGTGAGCACCTCCTGTTTGAAGGGGATAGTCACGTTCAGCCCCTTGATCCCCAGCGCACTCGCCCCCTGGAGCGCCGCCCTAAGCGACTCGGCTTCGGGTTCGAAGATGACGTACCGAGCATCCATCCCCAGCTCCCGGTAGGCCGCCTCGTGCATCGACGGCGATAGTGAGTGCCCCACCGGATTCCCCAGGAGTCCGTAGACGTCCATGCACGGTGTATCCGGCGGGGGCGACATAACACCACTGCCGACTGAACCGTCTCTCCCGCCCACGAGCGTATTTGACGCGGAGCGACGCGCTTATTCGCCGAGCGTGGGAACTGCGGGCGTGATCGGAATCGTCGTCAGCCGCGCCGACTCGGCCTCCGTACTGATCGGCGAGCAGCTGGTCGAACTCGCCGACTGGCGCCCGAAGGAGGACCCGGACCGACCCGACGACGAGGGCGGCGGGACCTACTACACGCTCGATACCGACGCGGCGAGCTTCGAACTGCGCACGTTCGAGGAGTGGCACCTCGAGCTCGAAGGGGTCGCCGACGCCTTCTCCGGCCCCGACCTCGTGATCTTCGCCTCGCGCCATTCGGGCGAGACCGGCCCGCTCCTCACGGCGCATTTCACCGGCAATTTCGGCGAGGCGGAGTTCGGCGGCGAGGACGGCGATCTCGCCGAAGCCTGTCCAGCAGCCCACAAGCGCCTCCTCGAAGGGTTCCGCGAGCACGCACCGGAGGGCTACGAGGTCGGCATGGAGTGTACCCACCACGGGCCGAGTTCGGTGGGCGCGCCCTCGCTGTTCGCGGAGCTCGGAAGCGACGAAGAGGAGTGGGCCGACGACGCCGGCGCCCGCGCGGTCGCCCGGTCGATCCTCGGGCTCGACGGGATCGCTCATCAGGAAAAACAGCTCGTCGCCTTCGGCGGGGGTCACTACGTCCCGCGGCCCGAGCGCGTAGTGAGAGAGACGCCGTGGGCGGTCGGGCACATCGGCGCCGACTGGTGTCTCGATTCGATGGGGCCGCTCGACCCCGACGTGATCGGCTCGGCCTTCGAGGAGAGCCGCGCCGAACTGGCGGTGATCGACGGCGAGCACCCCGAACTCGAGTCGGTCATCGAGGAGCTCGGCCACCGCGTCGTGAGCGAGACGTGGCTCCGGGAGGTCGGCGACCGGGAGCTCGACCTCGTCTCCCGGCTCGAAGCCGAGCTGGGATCGGTCGATGAGGGGCTGCGGTTCGGCGAACGCGACGAGGGAGAGGGGTTCGAGCCCCGCCCGCTGCCGACCGAGGTGATCGAGACGGCCCGCGCGGTCGATCCCGACGCGGTCCGCGACGCCGTCGAGCGCCACACGCTCGCCTTCAGGACAACGGAGGGAGGAACGGAGATCGGCGAGCGGGCGGCCTTCGTGGACGGGGCCGATCGGGAGGCGCTGATCGACGACCTCGTGGCGGTCCTCGAACGGGAGTACGAGATCGAGCGGAACGCTGCGGGTGTTCGGATCCACGAGCGGGCGTTCGACCCCGAGAAAGCGGCGATCCTCGGGGTGCCAGAGGGGCCGGCGTTCGGCAGGCTCGCGTCGGGCGAAAGCGTCGAGGTCGACGGCCGGACCATCGAGCCCGAGGCCGTGACCTCCGAGGAAATCAGGACGTTGTCATATTCTTCCTGAACCGGTCGGACGCGTGTCGGACGTCAAAGGGAACAATGATTACCATGGGTATATTACGGATCCGCAAGACATGGATTCGATCATTCAGAACGCCGTCGAAGACGACGAGGAGGAGCAGGCGGCGGCAGGACCGGACGACGGCGGCGGTGACGACGACGGCGTCGCTCCCGAGGTCAGCCAGTCGGGGCAGATGACCGACGAGGAGCTGCGCGACGTCCTGGAGGACCTCCAGACCAACATCACGGTGGTCGGTTGTGGCGGTGCCGGCGGCAACACGGTCAACCGGATGGAGGAGGAGGGTATCCACGGCGCGAAGCTGGTCGCCGCGAACACCGACGTCCAGCACCTCGTGGAGATCGAGGCCGACACCAAGATCCTGCTGGGCGAGCAGAAGACCCGCGGCCGCGGGGCGGGCTCGCTCCCGCAAGTCGGCGAGGAGGCGGCGCTGGAAAGCGAGGACGAGGTCAACGACGCGATCCAGGGCTCGGACATGGTGTTCGTGACCGCGGGCCTGGGCGGCGGCACCGGCACCGGCTCCGCGCCGGTGGTCGCGAAGGCCGCCCGCGAGTCGGGCGCGCTCACCATCGCCATCGTCACCACGCCGTTCACCGCGGAGGGCGAAGTCAGGAGAACGAACGCCGAGGCCGGCCTCGAACGGCTCCGTGACGTCGCCGACACCGTGATCGTCGTCCCCAACGACCGCCTGCTCGACGCCGTCGGCAAGCTGCCCGTGCGCCAGGCGTTCAAGGTCGCCGACGAGGTGCTCATGCGCTCGGTCAAGGGCATCACCGAGCTGATCACCAAACCTGGTCTAGTGAACCTCGACTTCGCGGACGTTCGTACCGTCATGGAGAAGGGCGGCGTCGCCATGATCGGCCTGGGCGAGAGCGATTCCGAGTCGAAGGCCAAGGACTCGGTGAAGTCGGCGCTTCGCTCCCCCCTGCTCGACGTCGACATCTCGGGGGCGAACTCCGCGCTGGTCAACGTCACCGGCGGCAACGACATGAGCATCGAGGAGGCCGAGGGCGTCGTCGAGGAGATCTACGAGCGGATCGACCCCGATGCACGCATCATCTGGGGGACCTCCGTCGACGAGGAGCTCGAGGGCTCGATGCGGACGATGATCGTCGTCACGGGCGTCGACTCCCCGCAGATCTACGGCCGCGAGGAGGACCAGAAGGAGACGTCCTCCAGTGGCCAGCTCCAGGACATCGACTACGTCGAGTAATCAGTACTCGAACTCGAGGGCGGGCATCTCCATGAACGCCGTCTCGTAGCCGTCGTGGCGCGAGATCTGTGGCACCGACTCGACTTCTACCCGCAGCTCGTCGCCCTCCTCCAGCCCGATCGCCGCGCCGTAGTGAAACCCCAGCTCCGGGTCGAGCGTCCCCGCGAGCGAGTCCTCGAAGACCGTCTCGCCGTCGCGCGTAACGGTCGCCGACAGCGCCATCAGCGGCAGCATGACGCTGTTGTAGGGCGTCCGCGGCGAGACGGCGAGGTACTCCCCATCGAAGCGCTCCTCCTCGAGCGCGGCGACGACGACCTCGGCGTCGCCGCTCCTGTCGGTCCCGACGACCTCCCCGGGGAGCTCCTCGGCGGACGGGACCGTCGGATGGGGCATGTGGCCGTGGTCCCCGTGGTCGTGATCGTCGTGGTCGTCGTGGTCGCCGCCCTCGCCGCCGTGATGGACCATCTCGTCGTGCTCCATGAGGTCGAGCTCGCCGCGCCGACCCCGCTCGTCCTCGTCGATGAGGTCGAACCCGAGGTCGTAGACCGTGTCGGTGTCGAACGCAAAGTCGAACTCGACGGTGCGTGGCTCCTCGAACAGTCCCTCGAACTCCCCGGCGGTGCGGGCGTCAGCGGGGTTGATCCGAAGGGTCGCGGTGTACTCGCCCTCCCCCGGCATCGCGAGGTTGTCGCCGTAGTGAAACCCCATTCGCTGCGAGAGCATCGGCCAGAGCTGGCGCGCGTAGGGGGTCTCGCCCTCGCCCTCGACGGTCATGTGGACGTCGGCGGGGACGACCGTCTCCGATTCGGTCTCCCAGACGCTCGCCATCAGGTGCAGCGAGTCGTCGTCCGCGATGTCGACCATGTTGGTCTCGGTGCCGGTGATCGTCCAGAACCGGTGTGGGTAGGTGTAGGAGAGCGCGACGGCGTATTCCTCGACCTCCCTGACCCCATACATCCCCATCTCCTCGATCGAGGCGGGGATGTAGGCGGCCTCGGGGCGGTCCTCGACGATCGGCGGGTCGCGCCAGGCCGACTGGGTCTCGAAGACGCCGGTACAGCCCGCCAGTCCGGCGGACGCGAGGAGGGCGCCGGCCTGCAGAAAGCCGCGACGGTGCATGTCGGCCCTCGGGGAGTCGCGTTATTACGGCTTCTGGTTCAGCTCACGAAGACGGGTTCCGCGGTGGGAAGCGAGATGATCCAGAGGCTGATCATCGTATAGAGGATCATCACGATCACGAAGGGGTACTGGCTGCGGATCGCCTGCAGCCGGCTCGGGAAGATCGCGAAGGACGCGGCGTGGGCCGCCCAGATCGCGAGCAGGTGACCCACGAGGATGAAGGTCACGTCGAGATAGCCGAACCAGCCCGGCAGCACGAGCGTCAGCGGCGGCAGCGGCGGCGAGAGCGGGGAGCCGAGGGTCAGCACGAACGAGGGGAGCAGGGAGACGAAGAACGTGAAGTAGTGGGCGAGATGGTAGCCCGCGGCGATCCCCAGCAGCGGCGGCGCGAAGCGGATCGCGAGGTGCTCGTCGGTGACGTACGTCTCCGCGAGGCGTTTCGCGTAACGGGTCGCGAGCCAGTAGCCCCCGACGAAGAGGCCGTAACCCGCGAGCAACAACAGCGCGTAGGTCGCGAGCGGCGGGACCCCGAAGCCGACGACGAACTCGACGGTCGCGATCCCGGCGGGGACGACGATGAAACCGCTGTAGGTGAGCTCCCAGACCAGCAGGACGACGAACGCCACCCCACTCAGCCCGTCGATGGCGTCGGATTCGCGGAGCTTCGCGCCCGGAAGGACGAGCTCGACCCCCTCGTCGGTGCGCTGGATCGGCGCGACCGCCCCGTAGTACCGAAAGAGCACGCCCAGCGGATCGCCATAGCGAAACCAGGTCGAGGGGGAGAACAGGACCGCGCCCGCGAGCGTGGAGGCGCTGTAGGCGAGGACCGCGACCGCCAGGGTCCGGGGGGCGGTGTTGACGGGGAAGACGATCTCGACCCAGATGATCGCCAGCAGGCCACAGACGGCGGGCCAGACGCCCCATCGGTCGCGGTACTCGAGAAAGCCCGACGGGAGGACTCGAGAGAGAGCGCGCCACGGATCGACGGCGGGCCAGGGGTTCACCAGCAGGTACGAAACCATGACGAGGCCGGCCCGCCCGCCGACGAAGACGGCGAGGACGGCGAGGTTGGCGTTCGCGACGCTCGGGCCCGTGAACCCGACGTAGACGACGAACACGAGGCCGACAACCGTGAGCGCCCCGATGACGTAGCCGAGCGGCCGTGTGATGGGCTCGCCGACGGCCGCCGAGCGCCGCCAGGCGTGGAGGGACTCGATCAGCCGGCGGTCGGTGACGAACATCGCGAGCAGGCCCGAGGCGCCGACGGCGGCGCCGCCGGTGAAGAGATACAGCCACGTCGGCACCTGAAGGTCCCGGCCCTCGTCCTGGAGGCCGGTCGCGACGTTGCTCGCGGCGACGGTGTCGGATGCGATCAGCAGAAGCGCCGCCGCGAACGCGGCGATCGCCAGCCCACGCCTCCGTCCGTTCATTGTCGGACGTGGGTCCCGGGGGGTTCTCTACCTATCGCTCAGCCCCTGACCAATAGATAGAAAACCCCACCTCCCCTATCGCCGGCACCTATGAACATCCCGACCGATCTCAACTCCTACGTCCGGGTCCTGAAGTTCGCCACCACACCAGAATGGGAGGAGTTCTCCCGCGTCGCGCTGATCGCCGGTGCGGGGGTCTTCCTCGTGGGTATGCTCGGCTTCTTCATGTTCGTGATCATGAGCTACCTCCCCGGGGGTCTCTGAGATGTCGATCTACGCCGTCAAGACCACGGCGAGCCAGGAGCGCACCGTCGCCGACATGATCATGAACCGCGAGGAGCCCGAGATCCACGCGGCGCTGGCGCCCGACTCGCTGACCAGCTACGTGATGGTCGAGGCCGACGACCACGCGATCATCGAGCGCGTCCTCGACGAGATCCCCCACGCCCGCTCGATCGTCCCCGGCGAGAGCTCGATCACCGAGGTCGAGCACTTCCTCAGCCCGAAACCGGACGTCGAGGGGATCGCCGAGGGCGACATCGTCGAGCTGATCGCCGGCCCGTTCAAGGGCGAGAAGGCCCAGGTCCAACGCATCGACGAGGGCAAGGACCAGGTCACCGTCGAGCTCTACGAGGCGACCGTCCCGATCCCGGTGACCGTTCGGGGCGACCAGATCCGCGTGCTCGATAGCGACGAACGCTGACAGCGTTCCTCGGACCATGCGAGCAGCGGCTTCGCCGCCGTGAGGGAACTCCGAAGAACGCGCGAGTGCCGTAGTTACGAGACCGCATACGGGGCCGTTCACGCGAACCACAACTCGCAAACCCGCCCTCCGCGAAGCTCCCACCATGTCGACCCGCGTCGATCCTCACGTGAAGATCCTCGACGAGCAGGTCGCCCGCCGGGCGAAGGAACGCGGCATCGACGTCCTCGTCTACGCCCCGCATTTCACCCGGCTGCCGGAGATCCGCGAGCGCGCGGCGCGCTTCAGCGACGACGACCTCCTCGTGGTCCCGGCTCGCGAGCTGTTCACCGGTTCCTGGAGGAACCGAAAGCACGTCCTCGCGCTCGACCTCGACGAACCGGTTCCCGACTTCCTCACCCTCGAGGCCACCCTCTCGGAGCTCGACCGCCAGGACGCGGTCGTCCTCGCGCCCCACCCCGAGTTCGCGAGCGTGAGCCTCGACGTCGTCGACCTCAACCGCCGTCCCGAACTGTTCGACGGCGTCGAGGTCTACAACCCCAAACACCTCGGGAAACACAACCGCCGCGCCCGTGAGGTCGCCCGCGGGACCGGCCTCCCGGCGTTCGGTTCCTCGTACGCTCACCTCGCGCCGACCGTCGGCGAGGTCTGGACGGAGTTCGAGGGGAGCGTCGACTCGGCGGGCGAGCTCCACGGGGCGCTTCGCTCCGGCGCGCCCCGACGGGTGTTCCACCGCTCGGGGTGGACCCACGAACTGCGCCGTCGGACGGAGTTCGCCCACCTGTTCTGGGAGAACTCCGTCGAGAAGGTCGATCGCCTCGTCCTCTCGGGAACGGAGGACACCCATCCGCGCCACCCGGCCTACGGGGGGCGGTTCGACGACGGCGCGGTCTACTGAATCGATAAGGTCGTTCGGATCAGCGAGCACCCAGCAGCGCCAACGCGCTTTCCGCCATCGTCGGCGGGAGCCAGTAGATCACGGCGGCGGCGGCCGCGAGCTCGACGGCGGTCACGAGGAGGGTCACGACCGGGGACCACCGGCTCCTGACGGGGACCCCGAAGGGAAAGCCGAACTCCCGGCTCCAGAGGGGGTAGAACAGTGCGATCCCGCGTCGGCTCCCGAAGACGTCGAGCAGATAGTGGCTGAGCACGCCGATCCAGACCCACTGGAGGTTCCCGAAGTGGATCGGGTAGGCGAGAAAGACGGCCAGAACGGGCAGGTTGTGCAGCGTCTTGCGATGGCGCCCGAACGCGGTGTCGACGTCGGGAAAGAGCGCCCCGAGAACGATCGGGACGAACAGCTCGGCGACGATCAGGGCCGTCCCGACGTCGGGGACGGGCCGGACCAACACCCCCAGCCCGATCGCCAGCAGCGCCGCGTTCAGCACGTGCCCGCGTTTGTTCACCCATCTGATATAAACGCGGCACGCAAATAACGGTTGCGTCAGACGATCGCGTCGTGGAGGTCCTTGAGCGCCTGCCGGGCGATCCTTCCCTTGATCTCGGTTCGGGAGCCGTCGAACTCGTAGCGCGAGACGGTCGCGTAGGAGTCCCCGGAACCCCAGGGCGCGGCGTGGGCAATGCCTATATAAACGGTTCCGACGGGGTTCTCCTCGCTGCCGCCGGTGGGGCCGGCGATCCCCGTCGTGGCGAGCCCCCAGGTGACGTCGGCCGTGTCGCGCGCCCCGCGGGCCATCTCGCGGGCGACGGGCTCGCTGACCGCGCCGTGTTCGTCGAGCGCCTCCCGCGAGACCCCGAGCACCTCGCGTTTGGCGTCGTAGGCGTAGGTGACCAGCCCCCGATCGACGTAGTCGCTCGATCCGGGGACGTCGGTCAGCAGCGAGCAGATCAGCCCGCCGGTACAGGACTCGGCGGTCGCGACCGTCGCTCCGCCCTCGCGCAACGCCTCCCCGACGCGCTCCTCGATCGGGTCGCTCATACCCGCCCCGTGTCGGTGTAGGTCCAGCGCTCCTCGATCAGTCCCTCGTCGTCGAACCGGTGGACGTCGGCGAAGCCGAAGTCGACCTGCTGGCCCTCCAGGACGCCCGTAAAGCGGCCCCGTACCGCGATCGTGTCGTCGTCGATGGTGAGATCGAGGACGGTGTGGGTACCCCGCTCGATCGCCCGTATCTCGCGGTAGAACTCCTCGAAGTCGTTCATCCCCTCGATGGGCTCCTGGCCGGGTCGGTGGTAGACGACGTCCTCGGAGAAGAGCTCGAACAGCTCCTCGTAGGCCTCGCTGTCGACGTACTCGTAGTAGTCGCGGATCGCCTCCTCGTTCGCGCTCATGGTCGGGGTAGTCGCCCGTATACCATAATGGTCGGCCCCGCCGACTCCGAAAGAGGGAGGGGAGGTCGCTTCCGAGGGGGAGTATGGACTACGAGAAGCCGCTCTTCTTCCGGGTGATGCAGTACGCCGAGCGGGCCGATCGGGACGTGATCGACATGGTCAGCGGCAACCCCGACTGGGAGCCCCCCGAGGCGCTCCGCGAGGGGCTGCGCGAGTACGCCGACCTCCCGGTCTCCGAGTACCAGTACCCCCCGAGCGACGGGCTTCGTGAGCTCCGCGAGGAGATCGCGTCCCGGCGGAACGTACCGATCGAGTCGGTGATCGTCACCAACGGCACCGGCGAGGCGAACTACCTCGCGATGGCCGCGGCCCTCGACCGCGACGCGGGCGAGGAGGTGGTTCTCACGGACCCGGTCTACCCCTACTACCCCGGCAAGACCGGGATGCTCGGCGGCGAGCCGGTCTACGCCCCCGTCGAAGAGGACGGCCGGCTCGATCCCGACGCCGTCCGCGAGCGCGCGAACGAGGACACCGCCGCGATCGTCGTCAACTCGCCGAACAACCCGACGGGGGCGGTCTACGGCGAGGACACGGTAGAAGCGCTCGTCGAGATCGCCGAGGAGTGCGACGCGATCCTCGTCAGCGACGAGGTCTACGACCACTTCGATCACTCGGGGCGCTTCGCGAGCGCGCTCTCGGTGGACTCAGAGCACCGGGCGGTCACGACGGGCTTCTCGAAGTCGATGGCGATCACGGGCCTCCGGGTCGGCTATACGGTGCTCCCGCCGGAGCTCGCCGAGCCCGCCCGGACCCGTCACATGCTCGTCAACGTCGCCGGCTCGCGGCCCGCCCAGCACGCGGTTCTGAGGGCGCTCCGCGAGACCGATCCCGACTACTACGAGGCTAACAGGGCGATGCTCGAAGAACGGATCGACGCCTTCACCGACGCGCTCGACGCCGCGGGCGCCGAGTACACCCGCCCGGACGGCGCGTTCTACGTGCTGGCGCGGTTCGACGGCTTCCCGGGCACCATGGAGAACGTCGAGCGCCTGATCGACGAGGCCGGCGTCGCGGGGATGCCCGGCGACGCCTTCGGCGAGTCGCGGGAGGACTGGCTGCGCTTCGCGCTGGTCACGCCGCGTGCACAGGAGGCCGCGGACAGGCTCGCGAGCTTTTTCAACTGAGCGCCGGAGCGAGCGCCGTCGAGTGGCCCGCCAGCGGTTTGAGGACAGGCTTTTTGCGGCCGTGAGTGGTTGTGGGTCCTGATGGTCGGCGTGGAGCTCGGTTTCGTGGTGGCCGCGGGGGTGTTCACGGCGCTCGTCTGTGGCCTCGGGACGCTGCCGTTCTTCTTCGTCGACGAGATCAGCGACCGCCTCACGGTCGTCGCGTGGGGGTTCGCCGGCGGCGTGATGCTGTTCGCCTCCGTGTTCGGGTTCGTCTTCGAGGGGCTCGCCGAGGGCACGCTCGCGGAGGTGGGCGCGGGGCTGCTCGTCGGCGTGCTCCTGGTCGTCGTGGCGGGTCGCCTGATCGCCGGCCACGAGTTCGCCCCGCGCGAGATGGCGGAGGCCGATTTCGGGAAGCTCGTCCTCATCGTCGGCGTCCTCACCGTCCACAGCTTCCCGGAGGGGGTCGCCCTCGGCGTGGCGTTCGCCGACCTCGGCGTCGACGGCGACCTCGTGATCGGCGGGCTCGCCGTCCCGGCACTGGCGGTGTTCATCACCGTCGCGGTCTCCGCCCAGAACGTTCCCGAGGGGCTGGCGGTCGCGATCCCGCTCAAGACCTTCGGCGTGCCGAACCGGCGGATCTTCGGGTGGGCCGTCTTCTCGAGCCTCCCACAGCCGCTGGGCGCCGCGGTCGCGTACGTGTTCGTCACCCGGGCACGCGAGTTCCTCCCCTTCGGCTTCGGCCTCGCCGCGGGCGCGATGATCTACCTCGTCCTGCACGACCTCTTCCCGGACGCGCTCGAACACGGCCACGGCGCCGGCCTCGTCGACGGTGGTCGGAGTGAGCTGCTCGCCGGGATCCTCTTGGGGGTGGCACTCATGCTCCCAGTGATATGGCTGACGGGCTGAGGCGGCCTCGACGAGACCCGGTCGGGGGATCGTCGGGCAGGACCGACGGGTACACGGGGTTCGGCGAGCACATCGACGTATGGCCGAAGTAGACGTCGAACCCGTCGAGGAGATCGAGGACGTGGACGTCTCGGTTCCCTCGGGCGTCGACGCCCCGGAGTACGTTCTGTACGGCGGGAAGGGCGGCGTGGGGAAGACGACGATGGCCGCCGCGACCGCGCTCGCGAGCGCGCGCGACGGCACTCCTACCCTGGTGGTCTCGACCGACCCCGCCCACTCGCTCTCGGACACCCTCGAGACGGAGATACCGGGCGAGCCGACGCGGATCCGCGAGGGGTTCCCGCTGTTCGCCGCCGAGATCGATCCCGACGAGGCGATGGACGAGGGGATGCTCGGCGGCGAGAACCCGCTTGGCGGGCTCGAGGGGATGTTCGGCGGCGCGGGCGGAGCGGGTGGCGGCCCGGGGGACGGCGAGGGCGGGCTGGGCGACCTGTTGTCGGGCGGGTCGATGCCCGGCGCCGACGAGGCCGCCGCGATGCGCCAGCTGCTCCAGTATCTCGACGACGACCGCTTCGACCGGGTCGTGATCGACACCGCGCCGACGGGCCACACCCTCCGGCTGCTCGAGCTACCGGAAGTCATGGACTCGATGCTCGGGCGGCTCATGCAGTTCCGCCAGCGGATGCAGGGCATGGCCGAGGGGATGAAGGGGATGTTCGGCGGCGAGGACCCCGTCGAAGGGGGGCACGCGGACCTCGACGAGCTCCGGGAGAAGATCGAGCACCTGCGGGCGACCCTCCGTGATCCCGAAAAGACCGACTTCCGAGTCGTGATGGTCCCCGAGGAGATGAGCGTCGTCGAGTCCAAGCGGCTGATCGCCCGGCTCGAGGGGTTCGAGATCCCCGTTTCCACGGTGGTCGTCAACCGGGTGATGGAGGACTTCGCACAGGTCGCCGGCGGCGACCCCGAGGACTTCGTCTCGCCGGACGTCGAGAACTGCGAGTTCTGCAAACGGCGCTGGAAGGTCCAGCAGGGCGCGCTGACCCGCTCGCAGGAGGTCTTTCACGGCCACGACGTCAAACGCGTGCCGCTCTTTGCCGACGAGGTCCGGGGCGAACGGATGCTCGAGCTCGTCGCGGCCTGTCTCGACTGACTTTATCCCATCCCCGGCCGATCCCCCGACATGGACGCCGATCACGAGGGGCGAACCCGGACCTGCCAGGAAGCCCTCTCCGAGGGCGAGTGTCTCGTGCTCTTCCCGGGGCCGAACCTCCAGTATCTCACCGGATTCCGCGACGAGCCGATGGAGCGCCACCTCCTGTTGTTCGTTCCCCGCGAGGGCGAGCCCGTCTTCCTCGCGCCGACGATGTACGACGACCAGCTCGCCGACACCCACGTCTCGGACGTTCGGCTCTGGGACGACGGCGAGGACCCACGCGCGTATATCGGCGAGATTCTCGGAAGGATCGACCCCGACCGACTGCTCGTCGATGACCGGCTGTGGGCGCGCTTCACCCAGGACCTTCAGGCTGTGACGGACGCCGAGTTCGGGCTGGCGAGCGAGGTGCTGGCGGACCTTCGAGTGAAGAAGGACGGGGCGGAGATCGACGCCATCCGAGAGGCGAGCGCGCTGGCCGACCGGGTGAGCGAGGAGGTCAGAGGGCTCGACGCGGTCGGAATGACCGAACGCGAGCTCGCCCGCGAGATCGATTCCCGATTGGCCGATCTGGGCGGCGAAGGGCCGTCCTTCGAGACGATCGTCGCCGCCGGGGAGAACGGCGCGCGCCCGCACCACCGCCACGGCGACCGGGAGATCGGGACTGGCGACCCCGTGGTGCTCGACTTCGGGACCCGCTTCGATGGGTATCCGAGCGACCAGACCCGAACTATCGTTTTCGGGGGCGAGCCGTCCGAGGGGTTCGAGGAGATTCACGAGGTCGTCCGCGAGGCCCAGGGGGCGGCCGTCGAGCGGGTCGAACCCGGCGTTCCGGCGGAAGCGGTCGACCGCGCTGCAAGGGACGTGATCGAAGACGCGGGCTACGGCGAGCGGTTCACGCACAGAACGGGCCACGGGGTCGGCATCGAGGTCCACGAGCCGCCGTACATCGTCGCCGGGAACACTCGAGAGCTCGAGGAGGGGATGGTCTTCAGCGTCGAGCCGGGAATCTATCTGGAGGGCGAGTTCGGCGTGCGGATCGAGGACCTGGTGGTCGTCACCGAAACGGGCTGTGAACGGCTCAACGACTCGAACCGGGGCCCGTGACGACGAGCACCCGCAGGTCGTTGACGTTCGTCCCCGTCGGCCCGGTCTCGATGATCGCTCCCTGCTCGTCGAGATAGGGATAGACGTCGTTCTCGGCGAGGGCGGCCCGCGCGGGCTCGGGATCCGGGACCGTTTCGCTATCGACCACCGCGCCCGCCGCATCGCTCGCGCCGTCGATCCCGTCGGTGTCGACGCTGGCGAGCGCAGTGTGGGAATCGAGCTCTAGCGCCGCCGAGAGCGCGAACTCCTGGTTCGGGCCGCCGGTGCCGTCCCCTCGAAGGGTGACGGTCGTCTCGCCGCCCGAGCAGATCACCGCCGGGGGTTCGACCGGGTTGCCCGATCTCCGCACCTCCTCGGTGACCGCGACGTGGGTCTTCGCGGCCTCGCGGGCCTCGCCGCGCACGCTGGAGGAGAGGATCAGCGGTTCGTAGCCCCGCTCGCGCGAGAGATCGCGGACGGCCTCGAGCGCGGTGAAGCCGTCGGCGACCACGTGGTTGTCCACCCGATCGAAGGCCGGATCGTCGGCGTCGGGCGTCTCCGCGACATCCCCGTTCGCGCCGCGTTCGAGCCGCTCTGCGATTTCTTCGGGCGGGTCGATCCCGTAGCGCGAGAGCACCTCGCTGGCCTCGGCAAAGGTCGTCGCGTCGGGGGCGGTCGGGCCGCTCGCGATCGTGCTGAGGTCGTTGCCGATCACGTCGCTGACGATCAGCGAGACGACGGTGGCGGGAGCGGCCCGGCGTGCCAGTCCCCCGCCCTTGAACGCCGAGCAGTGCTTGCGGACGGCGTTGATCTCGCCTATCTCGGCCCCGCTCGCGAGCAGCGCCTCGGTGGCCTCCTGGAGCGCGGAAAGCGAGACGCCCTCGGCGGGCGCGGGCATGAGCGCGCTGCCGCCCCCGGAGATCAACACGATCGCGAGCGTCCCCTCGCCCGCCTCGTCCGCGAGTTCGAGCATCGCGCGGGTCGACTCGACGCCGCGCTCGGAGGGGACGGGGTGATCGCCCGGCAGCACCTCGATCGCCCCCGTCTCCTCGGGCGCGTCGGTAACGACCCGGCCCTTCGCGATCCGCTCGCCGAGAACCCCCTCGATCGCGCTCGCCATCCGGCCGCCCGCGTTGCCGCCGCCGAGGACGACCAGCTCCTCGTAGGTCGAGAGATCGTAGCTCGCCTCGCCGATGCTCAGACGATCGCCGTCGAGCGAGACGCTCTCGGCGATCGCCCGCTCGGGGTCCGCGGCCTCGATCCCGGCCTCGACGCAGTCGAGCGCGAGCTCGCGTTCGGGCGTTCCCCCCAGCTCCTCGCGCCCGCGGATCATCCGACGATCTTCAGCGCGAGCTTGAACGCCGTGTCCCGAAGCGAGTCGGGCAGCAGGCGGGCGAGCGAGCCGACCTTCGCGACCTTCCCGACGGGGTAGCGGGCGTTGGGGCGGGTCGCGCTCGCGGCGTGGACGATCCAGTCGGCGACCTCGCCGGGCTCGATCGCGCCGGGGCCGTCCCCGCCGATCGCGCTCGTGTCGTCGATCACGCCGTAGATGTCGCTGTACTCCTCGGAGCGCGGAACGTCGTCCGCGGAGTCGGTCGCCCGGTTCGAGAAGTTCGACTTCACCGGGCCGGGCTCGACCAGCACGACGTCGACGCCGAAGCGGCTCGCCTCCACCCGCAGGGAGTCGGTCATCGACTCGAGGGCGGCCTTCGACCCGCAGTAGACCCCGCCGCCGGGGAACGCGACGCGCCCCGCCAGGCTGGAGACGTTGACGATCGTGCCGTCTCCCTGCTCGCGCATGTACGGGAGGACCTCCCGAACCAAGCGGTGGGGACCGTAGACGTTGGTGTCGAACTGTTTCTCGACGTCCCTGACTGGAACGTCCTCGACGGGGCCGAGCTGGCCGTAGCCCGCGTTGTTGACCAGACAGTCGATCCGGCCGGTCTCCTCTATGATCCGCTCGACGACCGCCTGTACCCGGGCGTCGTTGGTGACGTCGAGCTCGAGGGTCTCACAGCCGATCGACTCGAGATCCGCGATGTCGGCCGTGTCCCGGGCCGTCGCGTACACCGTCCACTCCTCCTCTCGGAACTGCCGCGCCGTCTCGCGACCGATCCCCGACGAACAGCCCGTGATACAAACGGTCTTCTCCATGATCCACCCGTCGGTCGCGGGGGAGTTAATTGTTGTACCATGATCCTCGCCCCGCCGACCCGGCCTCGGGGAACGCTTTTGCCCGTCTCGCGCCTACTCGCCCCCGAATGAGGACCGAACGATTCCAACGGCGGCTCGACGAGGAGTACGCCGACGGCTGGCGGGTCGCGCGCGACGGCGGGACCCGCGTGGTCCTTCGCAAGCCCGACTACGGCTCGGTCTGGATCCACGCGCTGATCGCCGTGACCACCGTCTGGTTCACCTTCGGGATCGGAAACCTCCTGTACGCCGTCTACGCCTACCTCAACTCCCCGACGAAGCTGTTGACGGAGGACGACTGTTTCGACGATCCCGACCCCGACGCCGACGCGCTGACGGTGCTCCGACAGCGCTACGCGCGCGGGGAGATCTCCGACGAGGAGTTCGACCACCGGGTCGAGCGACTGCTCGGAACCGATCCCCACCGGAACGCGGGCGGTGGCGAGCGCCAGCGCGGGAGCCGGGACCGAGGACAGGGCCGCGAGCGCGCGACCGACCGTTACTGATTACTGACGCGCCTCGTCGGCAAGCTCGCCCGCATAGGAGTCGGCCCGGCGGACCGGCTCGGGGAGCTTATAACCCTCGCAGTGGGCCTGTGCGAGCGACGCGGCGGTCTCGGGGTCGACCCGGTGGCCCGGGCTCACGTACAGCGGGTTGATGTAGCGCGACCCCCCCTCGTACTGGCGGGTCTGGACCGCGTATCCCAGTACGGTGCCCTCCTCGACCTCGACCCGGTCGTCCGCGAGGATCGGCACCCGCGTGCCCTCTGAGAAGGGCTCCTCGGGCGGGTTGCTCAGGCGGCCACAGAGCAGGCTCTTCGCGACGCCCACGCTGGGGAGGTCGAGCGCCACGCCCATGTGGGTCGCGAGCCCGGCCTGCCGGTAGTGGATCCGGCCGCTGCCGTCGAACAGCGCGAGATCCGGCTCGCACTCCAGCTCCTCGAACGCCGCGAGGATCGACTCGCCCTCCCGGAAGGAGAGCAGGCCGGGGATATACGGGATCGAGAGCTCGGTGACGGCGGAGGCGCGCTCGATCACCTCGCCGTCGCGCATCGCGACGATCGCGCTGACCGCCTGCTCGTCGGGAAAGGCCTGGTCGACGCCGACGACCACGGGCGAGTCGCACTCGAACCGACCCTCGAAGACAGCCTCGCGGGCGATCTCGCGCTGGAGCTCCTCCATCTCCGCCCGCGAGAGGCCGGGGTCGGGCCGGAACTTCGGATAGACGACCTCCATCTAGAACCGCCCTCGACCGGGGCCGCCGGGGCCACCCGGCCCACCGGGACCGCCCGGGCCGCCGGGACCGCCGCCGAACTGGAGCTGGTCGGGCGCGCGCTCGCCCTCGCGGCGGAGCTTCTCGCCGTAGGCGAGGCCGACGAACAGGCCCGCGAGGTGTGCGAGGTGGGCGATCCCGCCGGCGCCCAGCCCGCCGAAGCCGACGACGGCCACCGAGACCCCGGCGAACCCGAGGGTGAGCAGCCACAGCGGCATCGGGATGAAGAAGAACAGCAGCACCCGGAGCTGGGGGTTCAGAACGGTGAGCACGCCCATGATCGCCATGATCGCGCCGCTGGCGCCGAGGACGGCGCTGAACTCCCCGAGCAGGACCGAGACGCTCACCTGCGAGAGCCCCGCGAGCGCGCCGCTGGCGAGGAACAGTATCGTGAAGTTCCGGCTGCCGACCTTCCGCTCGACGATCGGCCCGAAGAAGTAGAGGACGATGCTGTTCATCACGATGTGGCCGAAGCTGCCGTGGGCGAAGATCGAGGTGAACCACGTCCAGACGTGCGAGACGTTCGCCGAGTCGAGGACGAACAGGTAGAACGTGAGCGGGCTGTTGACCCCCGTGAGCAGCTGCAACAGGAAGGTGACCCACATCAGCGAGAGGAAGACGTAGGTCATGTTGTTGCGGAAATACCCGAGCGGCCCGCCGGTGCCGGTGTTGATCGGGATCCGGTCGCTAACGCTCGCTCCCGCGCTCTGCCCGCCGGGGTTGTTCACGCTGTCGTCGAAGCCGCTGTCGAAGACCCCGTCGGGGTCGCGCCACTCCTGGAGGCCGGGACAGTCGTGGTTCTCCGGCAGCCGGTGTTGACCACAGTACACGCCCCCGCAGCGCCCACAGCGATAGGGCATGTTCTCGTGTGAGCCACACCGATCACACTGCGCCATTACCCGCGATTCGCGGCGGGGTGACAAAAGGGGTTGGGATCGGGAGCGGCCGCACGCTCTCGTACGGGCCACGACCGCCGGCACGCGACGAGCGGGGTTTTTGGCCCTCGACCACCGACGTCGGGACGTGCAGGAGTACGAGCGAAAACAGCTGCTCGAACGCGTCAACAAGGAGGGTGCGACCATCGGCGCCTCCATCCCCGAGGAGATCGACGTCCAGGGCGAGCGCGTCGAGCTTCGCGACTTCGTCTTCGAGATCAAGCGCCGCGAGACGATCCCCGAGGGCGAGCGCGACCGCGTCGAGCGGGCGAAGCGAAACCTCCGAAAGGAGCGTCTCGAACGCCTGGAGCTGATCGAGGAGGGCGAGATCAGTCGGGAGGAGGGCGAGCGCCTCGCCGAGTCGATCATCGGGATCGACCGCGCGCTGGAGGGCCTCCAGCAGCTCGGGCCGGCAGACCTCGAGAACGAGGTAAGGGCCCAGGAGGTCGCGGACAAGAAACGCTGGACGCGCTTCATGCGCCAGGCGCTCGGGCTCGACGAGGACAGTACACCTAACAGGCGATGAGCCGAAGGGAGGGTATGAGCCGCAACGCCGAGGTCGCCGCCCTCCTCGAGGAGTACGCCGACCTGCTCGAGGCCCGGGACGTCGAGTACAAGCCCAACACCTACCGACGGGCCGCAGACAGCATCCGCGAGCACCCGACGGCGATCGAGGCGTTGGCGAGCGAGGGTCAGGACGCCGTCGAGGAAATCGACGGGGTGGGCGACGCCATCTCCTCGAAGGTGCTCGAGTACATCGCGACCGGCGAGATCGAGGAGCTGGAGGAGGAGCGCGCCCGGCTCCCGGTGGCGATGGGCGAGCTCACGAGCGTCGAGGGCGTCGGGCCGAAGACGGTGGGAACGCTCTACGAGGAGCTCGGCGTCGAGGACCTCGCCGATCTGGAGAAGGCCGCCAGCGGCGGCGAGATCCGGGAGATCAAGGGGTTCGGGCCGAAGACCGAGGAGAACATCCTCAGTGGGTTGGAGTTCGCCCGGAAGGCGAGCGAGCGCGAGCGGCTCGGCGACACCCGCCCGCTCGCCGACGACCTGCTCGACTACCTGCGCGATCACGAGATCGTCGAGGCGGCCGAGGTCGCGGGTTCGATCCGCCGGTGGCGAGAGACCAGCGGCGACGTCGACGTGCTCGCCGCGAGCGACGATCTGGAGGACGTCGTCGAAACGCTCACCGACTGGGAGCGCGTCGAACGGGTCATGGAGGCCGGCGGGAACAAGGCGAGCGTCGTCGTCGACGGGATCCGGGTCGATCTCCGGGTCGTCGTCCCCGAGGAGTTCGGCAGCGCGCTGCAGTACTTCACGGGCAGCAAGGCCCACAACATCCGGTTTCGCAACCGCGCGCTGGATCGGGACCTGAAGGTCAACGAGTACGGCGTGTTCGACATATCGGGAGTCGACGACACGAGCGGCCAGCGCGCCGGCGAGCGGGTCGACGGGGAAACTGAAGAAGGGATGTACGACGTCCTCGACCTCGCGTGGATCCCGCCCGAACTGCGCGAGGACACCGGCGAGATCGACGCGGCCGCGGCGGACGAGCTGCCCGATCTGATCGGGGAGGGCGACCTCCGGGGGGACCTGCACACCCACACCGACTGGTCGGACGGCACCGAGTCGATCGCCGACTGGATAACCGCCGCCGAGGAGTTCGGCCACGAGTACCTCTGCATCTCGGATCACGCCACCGGTCCGGGGATGGTCGGCGGGGTCGGCCTCTCGGACGAGGAGCTACTGGAACAGGCCGAGGAGATCCGGGCGGCCGCCGAGGACGCGAGGATCGAGGTGTTCGCCGGCGTGGAGGCGAACGTCGACGAGGAGGGCGGTCTGAGCGTTTCCGAGGACGTTCTCGACGAGCTCGACCTCGTCGTCGCCTCGCCACACAGCGCGCTCGACATGGCGCCCGAGGCGGCGACCGACCGGCTCGTGGGGACGATCGAACACCCCGCGACGGACGTGCTCGGCCACCCGACGGGGCGGATGCTGGGCCGGCGTCCCGGCCTCGACCCCGACCTGGAGGCGGTCGCGGAGGCCGCCGCAGAGCACGGCGTGGCTCTGGAGGTAAACGCCAACCCCTCGCGGCTGGACCTCTGGGGCCGGGCGGTGAAGGTCGGCGTCGAGGCGGGCGCGACGATCGCGATCGACACCGACGCCCACAGCGTCGCGGAGTTCGACAACGTCAGATACGGGGTTTACACCGCACGACGGGGCTGGGCGGAGCCGGCGGACGTCCTCAACGCGTGGGGCCCCGCGGAAGTCGCCGAGTTCATCGGACGATGACCCACGTCAGACAGCACAGCGCGACGAACTCGAGGGCACGCAACACGAAGACCATCTGCTGGGCGGCGGTGGTGGTGTAGAAGCCGACCATGCCGACGAAGAAGTAGACCGCGAGCAGGTTCTCGACGAGCAGCACGACCCCGAAACAGAGGAAGCCGAGCGTCATCGCCGTCCGGAACCGCCGGTAGTTCGTGACCCAGACGTAGGTCAGACAGAGCAACAACAGGACGTTGAGGCCCGCGAACGCCGTGGCGCCGTACATCCAGAGGCTCATCCGTTCTCCCCCTCCGCGATCCGATCGAACGTCTCCCTGTGTGCGTCGAACTCGTCGGTGAGGAAGTACATCTCCCCGTACGTGTCCCCGTACGTCAGAACGATGTCGTGTTCTTCGAGCATGTCGAGGTGGTGTCGAACCGTCTTGTAGTTCAAGTCCAGCTCCTCCGCGAGCTGGTTCGCGTTCTTCGGCCGGTCGAGCAGCGAGCGAATGATGCGGATCCTGTTCGTCCCGCCCCGCATTCCCGTGAGTAGATAGTAGAGGATCCGTTCCATTCAGTCAGCCCACCCTCGTTTCGGCCTCGGGACAGCTTCATCTCTCTGTGGATGGGGCACCTATTAGTGGATTTCTGTTCCCGCACGAAGAGCGCAGTCCCCGTGTCCCTCGGCCCGCTGCCGGGGTGGGGTGCGTGGATCGAACACACGACGACTCCGTGCTACTCGCGTCGCGTGCATACGACGGGTGACCAATCCCGTCGATAACAAGTACAGCCGCCACAACTAAAGGCATTTTGCGGCAATCGGACATAAATCATACCCAAATTCGGCCCTACTTTTCTCTCTCGAACGATCTGCACCGGTGACGGGCTCGGCGGGCGACCACGACCGCCCCGCACCGACGGGGGCGGGGACTGGCATTCTCGTTTTGGCCGTTCTGGGCCTCCGAAAGGCCGGCCCATACGCCTTCCACGGATCGATGGGAGTAAAATTGTATATGTATAATATTGAAACAATCTGTGAAAAACCTCTTTGTCCCTCCTGTGGATCGTCGGGTATGGACTCGATCGACGGGGAGGTCGTTCACGAGCCGTCCCCGGAGTTCGCCGCGAACACGAACGTCGCGGCGTTCATGGACAGACACGACCTCGCGGACTACGGGGAGCTGATCGACCGGACCTGCACGGACCTCGAGTGGTTCTGGGACGAACTGGTCGACTACTTAGGGATCGAGTTCTACGAGGACTACGATCGCGTTCGCGACGACAGCGAGGGCCCGCAGTTCACCGACTGGTACCCCGGCGGCGAGCTCAACGTCGCGCACAACACCGTCGATCGCCACGCCGCCCCCGGTAGCGAGACCCGAAACGAGGTCGCCTGCATCTGGGAGGGCGAGCCCGGCGAGGTCAGACAGGTCACGTATCACGACCTCCACCGGCAGGCCAATCAGGTCGCGAACGCCCTCGAGGAGCGGGGGGTCGGGACGGGCGACACGGTCGGGCTGTACATGCCGATGGTCCCCGAGGTGATCGCGATCCTGTATGGCTGTTTCAAGGTCGGCGCGATCGCCGTGCCGATCTTCTCGGGCTTCGGCACCGACGCCACCGCCACCCGGATCGCCGACTCGGAGCCCTCCGTCCTCTTCACCGGCGACGGCTTCTACCGGCGGGGCAGCGAGGTACGCCTCAAGGAATCGGCCGACGAGGCCATCTCGGAGGCGGGCCACGTCGAGCACACGATCGTCTACGAACGGCTCGAGAGCGACTACGAGCGCCAGGAGCGCGATGAAACGTGGGTGGAGGCGATCGGGAGCCAGTCCGACGAGTACGAGACGAAGTCACTGCCCTCCGATCAGGAGTCGATGCTGCTGTACTCCTCGGGCACCACCGGCAAGCCGAAGGGGATCGTTCACACCCACGCCGGGGTCGGGGTCCAGTGCCCCAAGGAGGTCCACTTCGGGATGGATCTCAAGCCCGCCGACCGCTTCTTCTGGGTGAGCGACGTCGGCTGGATGATGGGCCCCTGGACGATGATCGGGACCCACACGTTCGGCGGGACGATGGTGATGTACGAGGGCTCGCCCGACCATCCCCAACCGGATCGGTTCTGGGAGATGATCGACCGCCACTCGATCACGCAGTTCGGGATCAGCCCGACGGCGATCCGCGCGCTGCGCAAGTACGGCGACGAACCCCTCGAGGGGCACGACCTCTCGAGCCTGCGCATCCTGGGCTCGACCGGCGAGCCCTGGGACCCCGAGTCCTGGCAGTGGTTCTACGAGAAGGTGGGGGGAAGCGAGGCGCCGATCATCAACATCTCCGGCGGGACGGAGATCTGTGGCTGTTTCCTGATGCCGATGCCCAACCAGCCGCTCAAACCCTGTACCCTCGGCGGTCCTGGCCTGGGAATGGACATCGACATCGTGAACTCCCAGGGCGAGTCGGTCGCCGACGAGGGCGAGCGAGGCTTTCTGGTCGCGCGCGATTCGTGTCCGAGCATGACGAAGTCGCTCTGGGAGGGCGACGAGCGGTATCTCCAGGAGTACTGGAGCTCCTTCGAGGACCCGCCGCTGTGGGACCACGGCGACTGGGCCCAGAAGGACGAGGACGGCTTCTGGTTCCTCCACGGCCGCGCGGATGACGCGCTGAACGTCGCCGGCCGAAAGGTCGGACCCGCCGAAGTCGAGGGCGCGCTGATGGACCACGAGGCGGTCAACCAGGCCGCCGCGGTGGGCGTCCCCGACGACACGACTGGCACGGCGGTCGTCACCTACGTCGTCCTCGAGGAGGGCGTCGAGGAGGGCGACGAGCTGCGCGAGGAGCTGCGCGGGCAGGTCGGCGAGGAGCTCGGAAAACCGTTCCGTCCCCGCGAGGTGCTGTTCGTCGCGGAGTTCCCGAAGACCCAGAGCGGGAAGGTCGTCCGCCGTGCGATCCAGGCCGCCTACACCGGCGAGGAGCTCGGCGACACGGGCTCGATCGAGAACCCCGAGGCGCTGGAGGGGCTCGAGGAAGCGCGATAGAATCAGTCGTCGCTCGGCGCGACCGCCGGGGCCCCGTCGCCGCTCGCCCAGACGCCGCCGTCGAAGTCGACCGCGCCGTTCCAGTGGCCGACCAGCGTCGCCACCGCCAGGTCGCCGGTGACGTTGGTCATCGTGCGCAGTCGGTCGAGGATCGGATCGATGCCCGCGATGAATCCTTACAGGGCGTCGGTAGGGTCGATCGCCTCGGGTTCCGGACCGTTACCGACGGCGACGTCCGCCACCTCGTCGGGGCCGGGGAGGACGATCACGCCGCCCGCCGCGAGGGGCGCGAGCACGCCCGCGACGACCGTCCCGGGGTGGGCGAGCGGCGCGCGGATCGCCACCTCGTCGCCGGCGTCGAGACCCGACTCGGCGACGATCCGCTCGGTGGCCGCGAGCAGCTCGCCGTGGGTGTGCTCGCCGTCGTCGGTTTCGAGCATCGGGGTGTCCGGGCCGACCTCCGGAGGGACGGGACAGGCGGGGTTCTCGCTCCAGACGCTCTCGCCGAACGCCTCGACTCCCCCTCCCGCTTCGCCGTCGTAGGCGAGGTGGCTCGCGCCCGCCGGCAGGTCGTAGCCCTCGATGCGCTCTCCGGGGGCGACGAGCAGGCGCGCGTCGATCTCCCGCGGGGGATCGAAGCGAACGCGGGCGCCGAGCAGCGCCGCCCCGAACAGCGACAGCAGCGGCGCGCCGCTCTCCTCCCCCACGATCCCGACGAGCGAGCCCGCCCGCACCCCGCGGTGGCTGAAGAAGTTGCCCGCCTTGTGGGCGGTCGTACAGAACTGGTAGTAGTCGTACCGGAGGTTGACGCCGGTCCGTGCGCGAAGCGCCGGCTCGCGGGTGCGTCGCTCCCGGGCGACCAGCTCCCCGATGGTGTCCATGCCGCCCCTTCGTGGGCGGCGAAAAATACGTGCTCGGTCTCGTCTCAGTCGTCCGCGGGCGCGGGCTCGGCGTGCTCGACGTCGGTCCCGAGCAGGTCGAGGAACTCCGCGAGCCACGCGGGGTGGTCGGGCCAGGCCTGGGCGGTCACGAGGTTTCCCTCGCGGGTCACCTCGTCGGTCCACTCGGCCCCGGCCGCGCGGACCTCGGGTTCGAGCGCCGGGTAGGCGGTGCAGGTCCGCCCGTCGAGGACGTCGGCGGCCGCGAGCACCTGCAGGCCGTGACAGAGCGACGCGACGGGCTTGTCGGCCTCGAAGAAGTGTCGGACGATCTCGAGCACCCCGTCGTAGGTCCGGAGGTACTCGGGCGCGCGTCCGCCCGGCACGACGAGCGCGTCGTACTCCGCGGGATCCACGCTCTCGAAGTCGTGGGTCAGCTCGAAGTCATGCCCCGGTTTCTCCGTATAGGTCTGGTCGCCCTCGAAGTCGTGGATCGCCGTCTTCACGGTCTCGCCTGCCTCCTTCTCGGGACAGACCGCGTGGACCTCGTGGCCCACCGTCCCCAGCGCCTGGAACGGCACCATTACCTCGTAGTCCTCGACGAAATCGCCGGCCAGTAACAGGATCTTCTTGCCAGTCATGGTCCCGTTTATCTTCGTCACGAACGATGATAAACGTTCCTTACAGCGAGCTCTTGATCTTCTCGAAGAAGCCCTGTTCGACCTCGATCTCCTCGCCGCCGGCCTCCGCGAAGGTTTCGAGGGCCTCGCGCTGTTCGTCGTTGAGCTCCTCGGGCGTGACGACCTGGATCGAGACGTAGAGGTCCCCCCGTCCGCGCCGGCGCAGCCGGGGCATCCCTTTCCCTTCGAGGCGGAAGCGCTCGCCGCTCTGGGTGCCCGCCGGGACGTCCATCTCTACCGTGCCGTCCATCGTCGGCACCTCGACGGTGGCGCCGAAGACGGCCTTCGGGAAGGAGATCGGCTTCCTGTGGCGCAGGTCGTCGCCGTCGCGCTCGAAGTCGGGATGGTCCTCGACCCGGATCTCGATCAGGAGGTCGCCCTTCGGACCGCCCCGCTCGCCGGGCGCGCCCTCCCGTTCCATCCGCAGCGACTGGCCGTCGCGGATCCCCTTCGGAATCTCGACCGAGAGCGTGGTCTCGCGGGTGACCTGCCCGTCGCCGCGACACTCGCCGCAGGTCTCCTCGTAGACCTGGCCGTCGCCCCGACAGTTGGGGCAGGCCTGGGTCTGCTGCATCCGGCCGAAGGGGGTCTGTTGGACCTGAGTGACCTGACCCTGCCCGTTACACTCGGGGCAGGTCTCGGGGTTCTCCCCGCCCGCGCCGTCACACGAGGGACATTCCTCGGGGCGGTTGATCGTCATCTCCTTCTCGACGCCCTCGTAGATCTCCTCGAGGGTGACGGACAGTCGGGTCTGGAGGTCCGCACCCTGCCGGCGGCCGCCGCCACCGCTCCCGCCGAAGAACTGCTCGAAGATGTCGCCGAGGCCGCCACCGCCACCGCCGAAGCCGCCCGCGCCGGCGCCCCCGAACCCGCCGGCGCCGCCGGCGTCGAAGCCGCCGCGCTTCTCGGCCTGCTCGAACTGCTCGTGGCCCATCCGGTCGTAGGCCGAGCGCTGTTGTTCGTCCGTCAGCACCTCCTTTGCCTTCTTCGCCTTCTTGAACTTCTCCTCTGCGTCCGGCTCGTCGCTGACGTCCGGGTGGTACTTGGCGGCCTTCTTCCGGAAGGCCTGGTTGATCTCGTCCTCGTCGGCGTCCCGACTCACGCCGAGGACGTCGTAGAAATCCTCGCTCATCAGTTGTCACCACGTACTGGGTTGTCGTACTTGAACGGACCGCTTGAGTCATCGACGAGCCGACAGCACGCTCAGATCGCCGTCAGCGACCTGACCCCGGCCGGCAGTGTGCCACAGTCCCGCCACGTCCCGTCCGCCCGCCGCAGCATACGCCCGTCGTTCGTCCCCGCCGTCACGATCCCGTCGACGACGGCCCACGCGAGGACGACCTCCTCGGGGCCGCCCGGGTAGGCCACTTGCTCGAAATCCATCCCGCCCTCGGACTCGAACAGCGCGGCGTCGGCCCCGCTCTCGCCGGACCACGACCCGGGCGAGCCGCGGGCCGCCGCGGCGTACAGCCGTCCATCGTGGGTGATCGCCTCCCGGAAGTATCGATGATCGAGATCACCGTCGAGCCGGGTCCAGGACCGTCCCGCGTCCGTGGTTCGATACAGCCCCGACCCCGTCGAGGCGACGTACTCCGCCGGCCTGAGGACGAGCACGTGGTGAACGTCGTCGTGGACACCCTCCTTTCGCTCGCTCCAAGCGTTGCCCTCGTCGTCGCTGACGTGGACCCCGCCGACCTCGACGCCGGCGATGACCCGCTCGGGGACGTCGGGATGGACCCCGAGGCTCCGGATGTGGGCCTCGTCTCGGTGTCGTGGGGTGTACCACTCCCCGCGCGAGGGCAGCTCCTGGAACCCCGTGAGCTCGCGCCATTCCCCGCCCTCCCCGTCGACCGAGACGTACAGGTGTGCCGGGTGCGTGCCCACATAGAGACGTCCGCCATCGGGCGCGGCCACGACCGAGTAGATCTCCTCGCGGGGCACCCCGAGGTCAGTCCACGAATCGCCCCCGTCGAGCGAGCGATATAGCCCGGTCTTCGAGGCGGCGAAGACCCCCTCGAACGCGTCGAACGTCCGAAGCCGCATGACTCGCCCGGCATCGAGCACCCGTCGCGCGTCGTCGGTCGAATCGGTCGCTAGCCGGAACACGCCGTCGTCAGTTCCCGCCAGTAGTGACATGGGGGAGCTACGCCGCCGATCCGTATAAACGCCGGTGACAGCATCCTTTTGGTGCTCTCGGCCCTTGGTACGGACGTGAACGTACTCATTGCGGGCTCACATGGCGGGGTCGGACAGCACATCACCGAGCTGCTCGCCGAAAGCGAGCACACGGCACGCGCGATGGTCCGGGACGAATCGCAGGTCGACGAGATGGAGGAAGAGTTCGGCGTCGACGTGGTCGTCGCGGACCTCACCGAGGACGTCTCGCACGCCCTCACCGGCTGTGATGCGGTGATCTTCGCGGCGGGCTCGAGCGGCGAGGACGTCGAGGGGGTCGATCGCGACGGCGCGATCCGGCTGATCGACGAGGCCGAGAAGCAGGGTGCAGAACGGTTCGTCATGCTCAGCTCGATCAACGCCGACCGACCCGAGGAGAGCCCCGAGGGGCTGCAGCCGTATCTCGAAGCCAAACTCGCCGCGGACGAACACCTCCAGGACAGCGACCTGACCTACACGATCGTTCGGCCGGGCGAGCTGACCGACGATCCCGCCACGGGGCGGATCGAGGCCGCCCGCCGCGTCGAGCGCGGACGGATCACGCGTGCTGACGTCGCCCGGACGCTCGTCGCCGCGCTCGACGTCGAGACCACCCACGGGGAGACCTTCGAGCTGATCGAGGGCGAGGAGCCGATCGAGGACGCCCTCGAGGGACTCTGATCGCTCGCGAACGTCCCGTATCGTCGAATCCGGCATGGATCGGCAGAAAACACTTATGGTCGTTGGGCCTCGGTCCGCCATGGTATCGACCGATACGTGGATCACTGCCGTTTGTGTTGCCGTCGCGGTCGTTCTCTGGTACGGGACGAGGGTAGCGATCGAGAGCCGGACCGCGGCGATGCTCGTTCTGCTCGGCGTGGGGCTGGCCCTGCCGCTCGGGATCAACGCCTGGCGGGCGCGAACGGCCTGAAAAGCGAGCCGTTTGTTCCCTCTTTCGAACCCCATCGGGGCTGAGAACCGTCCGCGAGGGATGGGTCGTCGCTACTGTTCGTCCTCGTCCTCTACGTCCTCGAAGTCGGCGTCGACGTACTCGCCCTCCTGGCCGCCGCCGGCACCGGCCGCGCCGCCGGCTTCGCCGGGGCCGCCCGCACCGCCCATGTCGCCCATGCCGCCGGGACCCGCACCGGCCGCCCCGCCGGGACCGCCAGCGCCGGCGCCCGCGGCACCCTCGGCGTCCTGATACATCTGCTTGCCGATCTCCTGAAGCGCCTTGCTCAGGTCCTCGGTCGCGGACTTGATCTCCTCGGTCTCGGCGTCCTCGTCCTCGAGCACTGCTTCGACCTCGTCGATCTCGGCCTCGATCTCCTCGATCAGCTCCTCGTCGAGCTCCTCCTCGTTCTCCTCGAGGAGGCTGCGGGCGCGCTGGACCGCGCTCTCGGCGTCGTTGCGCGCCTCGATGCGCTCGCGGCGCTGCTGGTCCTCCTCGGCGTGCTCCTCGGCCTCGCTCTGCATGCGGTCGATCTCCTCGTCCGAGAGGCCCGCGCCGCCCTCGATGGTGATGTCCTCCTTGTTGCCCGAGCCCTGGTCCTCGGCTGAGACGTTGACGATCCCGTTCTCGTCGATGTTGAACGAGACCTCGATCTGCGGCGTGCCCGCGGGCGCCGGCGGGATGCCCGAGAGCATGAACTCGCCGAGCAGCTCGTTCTCCTCGGCCATCTCGCGCTCGCCCTGGAACACCCGGACCTGCACGGAGGTCTGGTTGTCGGCGGCGGTGGTGAAGATCTTCGACTCCTCGGTCGGGATCGTGGTGTTCTTCTCGATGAGGCGCTCGAACAGGCCGCCCTTGACCTCGATACCGAGGCTCAGCGGCGTGACGTCGAGCAGGACGATGTCGTCGACCTCGCCGCCCAGAACGCCGCCCTGGATCGCCGCGCCCAGCGCGACGGCCTCGTCGGGGTTGACGTTCTTCTTCGGTTCCTGGTCGACGATCCCCTCGACCTTCTCCTGGACCTGGGGCATTCTCGTGGATCCGCCGACGAGGATGACCTCGTCGATGTCGTCGGCGTCGTAGCCCGCGTCGCTGAGCGCCTGCTCGGTCGGGCCGACGGTGCGCTCGATCAGGTCCGATGTGAGGGACTCGAACTTCGCGCGGGTCAGCGAGGTCTCGAGGTGCACGGGACCCGAGTCGGTCGCCGTGATGAACGGCAGGTTGATGTCGGTCTCCTTTCGACTGGAGAGCTCGATCTTCGCCTCCTCGGCGGCGTCCTTGAGGCGCTGGAGCGCCTGGCGGTCCTCCCGGAGGTCGATCCCGTGCTCGCTCTCGAACTCCTCGGCGAGGTGGTCGATGACGGCCTGGTCCCAGTCGTCGCCCCCGAGGTCGTTGTCCCCGTTGGTCGCGACGACCTCGTAGACCCCGCCGCCGAGATCGAGTACGGAAACGTCGAACGTCCCGCCCCCGAGGTCGTAGACCATCACGGTCTGGTCGGACTCGTCGTCGAGGCCGTAGGCCATCGAGGCGGCGGTGGGCTCGTTGACGATGCGCTCGACCTCGAAGCCCGCGATCTCGCCGGCGTCCTTCGTCGCCTGGCGCTGCTTGTCGTTGAAGTACGCCGGGACGGTGATGACGGCCTTCTCGACGTCGTCGCCGAGGTACTCCTCGGCGTCGCGCTTGATCTTCTGGAGGATCATCGCCGAGAGCTGCTCGGGGGTGTACTCTTCCCCTTCGATCTCGACGGAGTAGTCCTCCTCGCCCATGTGGCGTTTGATCGAGGCGATCGTCCGGTCGGGGTTCTGGATCGCCTGGTTCTTCGCCGGCTTGCCGACGAGGCGCTCGTCGTCGTCGGTGAACGCGACCACGGACGGCGTCGTCCGGTCGCCCTCGCCGTTGACGATGATCTCGGGGTCCCCACCCTCCATGACCGCAAAGGCGCTGTTGGTGGTTCCGAGATCGATACCGAGAATCTTGTTACTCGCCATTGTTGGCGTAGAGTTGCGTTCTGGATCGTTTAAGCCTTGCTACCTCGCGTTCCCGCGGGAAACAGTACCACAGGCTCCCTGTCCGTCGAATTCCGCCGATCCGGCTACTCGGGAGCTCGAGCGAACCGGAACCGCAACACTACCGTTTCGTTACTCCTCGTTCCCGTCGCTGACCGTCACCTGCGCCGGCCGCAGCACCTTCTCGCCCATCTCGTAGCCCGAGGTGTAGACCTCGTCGACGCTGCCCTTCGGACGATCGCTCTCGACGCGCATCATCACCTCGTGGCGCTGCGGATCGACCTCGGCTCCGGGCTCCGGGGCGACCTCGCTCACGCCCTCCTCCTCCAGGACGCGGTCGAACTCTGAGAGGGTCATCTCGACGCCTTCCTGGAGGCTCTCGACGTCCTCGCTCTCCTCCTCGACGGCCCGGTTCAGGTTGTCCCGGACGTCGAGCAGGCGCTCGACGAGGTCCTCGGTCGCGCGCTCCTCGACCTGCTTCTGGCGCTTCTTCGCGCGCTTCTTGTAGTTCTGGAAGTCCGCCTGCGTGCGTTTGAGCTTCGATTCGAGCTCCTCGACGCGCTCCTCGCGCTCCTCGAGGTCGGCCTCGAGCTCCTCGGCTCGTCCCCGTTCGCCCGCCGCCCCGTTCTCGGCGTCTTCCCTGGCCGCCTCGGCGGTCTCGGCCGCCGATGGCTCCTCATGTTCTCGGTCCTCCTCGGGGGCCGCCGGCTCCTCGTTGCTCATGTATCGAGGGTGCGCCCGCGCGGGTTTAAGGGTTACAGAACCGGCCCGATCGCGGGCACATCCGTTATACCGGCCCGCCCCGAACCCACGCCCAGTGGCGATACGGCTCACCTACGAGGGCGGGACGATCCGCGCCGACGGGCCCGACGAGGACGTCGAGGCCCTCCGCGGAGCGGAGCCGACCGACCCGATCCTCGAGTACGACCCCCGCAGCCGGACCTACAGGGCCCCCGCGTTCCGGTACGCGGAGCTTCGCGACCGGCTCGACGACCGGGGGATCGCGTACGAAGACCTGGTCCTCGGAACGCCCACGCTCCGCGGGCTCGCCTCCGATTACGAGCTACGATCCTACCAACAGGAGGCCCTCGAGGCGTGGCGCGGGAACGGCGATCGGGGCGTGCTCGAGCTCCCGACGGGCAGCGGAAAGACGGTGATCGCCGTGAAGGCCATCGAGGCGCTCGCGACCCCGACGCTCGTCGTCGTCCCCACGATCGACCTCCTCGAACAGTGGCACGCGGAGCTGCGCGCGGAGTTCGACGTCCCTATCGGACGGTTCGGCGGCGGCGTTCAGGCCCGGGAGGCGATCACCGTCTCGACCTACGACTCGGCGTATCTCAAGGCCGACTCGGTCGGCGACGTCTTCCCCCTGGTGGTCTTCGACGAGGTCCACCACCTCGGCGGGAAGGGGTACAGGGAGATCGCCCGCCTGCTGGCAGCGCCCCACCGACTGGGCCTGACCGCGACCTTCGAGCGTCCCGACAGGGCTCACGAGACGATCGAGGAGCTGGTCGGGCCCGTCGTCTATCGGACGAGCGCCGACGAGCTCGCGGGCGAGCACCTCGCGCCCTACGACGTCAAGCGGATCGAAGTGTCGCTCACTGAGGCCGAACGCGCCGAGTACGAGGAGGTCCAGGAGACGTTCGTCTCCTACCTCCGGGAGTCGGGCATCGACATGCAGCGGGGCAGCGACTACCAGGAGATCGTGAAGCGTTCCGGCAACGACCCGAAGGCCCGCGAGGCCTTGCTCGCGAAACAGCGCGCCCGCGAGATCGTCTCGAACGCCGACCGGAAGGTCGAGGAGCTGGGCGCGATCCTCGATCGCCACCGCGGCGAACGGGTCATCGTCTTCACCGCGCACAACGACCTGGTCTACCGGCTCTCCGAGCGCTTCCTTATCCCGGCGATCACCCACCGGACGGGGACCGAGGAACGACGCGAGATACTCGAGCGCTTCCGCGAGGGTACCTACTCGCGGGTCGTCGCCTCGAACGTCCTCGACGAGGGGGTCGACGTCCCTGACGCCAGCGTCGCGGTCGTGCTGTCGGGCAGCGGCTCCGAGAGGGAGTTCACCCAGCGGTTGGGGCGGGTCCTCCGTCCGGGCGAGGGGAAACGGGCATTGCTCTACGAACTCGTCAGCGAGGACACGGCCGAGGAGAACGTCGCGGCCCGGCGGCGGTGATCAGGCGTCCGAGCGGTGGTCCTGGCGGTCGGGGTTGATCCGCCCGTGTTCGTGTCGCTCGTGGGCCCGCATCACTCGGTGGTGGTCGGCGGCAGTCCCGACGACGACGTAGAACTCGCACAGTCGGCATTTGTCGACGATCATGGGAACTGTGGTTGGTGCCGCGACCGCATAACGCGCCGGCTTGCCCCGGCGTGCTTGCTCCCGCCGGCGTTTGAGCGCGCTTTTCACTCCCGACCCCATATGAGGGGTAGTGCTGACGAAGGAACTGCTTCGCGTCTCGCGCGCCGGCGGGGGATACCGACCCCGGTTCGCCGGTCGCGAGGCCCGTCCACTCGCGGCGAAGGTGCTCGGCGCCTTCCAGGGGAGCGTCGGCGAGCCGCGCTCGGTGCTCGACGGCGCGCTCGCCGAGCTCGAGGGCGAGTACGAGTTCAAGCTCGTCCGCGGGCTCGGGAAGCTCGTCGAGCGCGGGGCGACCTTCGAGACGCGGGCCGCCGTCGAGCCCGAACGCGCCCGCCGGGCGGCCTTCGAAGCCGGCGAGGCCCTCGGGGTGGCCGACGAGGCCGAGCGCGAGGAGGCCCTCGAGCGAGCCGCCGCCACGCTCTCGATAACCCCAGCGAAGCTCGACGAGGCGCTGTACGCCGACCGCGAGGAGCGCCAGGTGCTCGTCGCGCTCGACGGGCGCTACGATCCCGACTCCCTCCTCGCCCAGTACGACCTCTCGCTGGCCCAGACGGCGCTGTTCGACGCCCGCGAGGTACGCATCAGGAGCGACGATCCTCGAAAACTCGTCTCGGCGACCAAACGGCTGGGCCTGCTCTACGAGCTGCGGAGGACGGATCGTGGCCGGGAACTCGTCGTCACGGGCCCCGACGCGCTGTTCCGGGCGACCCGCCGATACGGCACCCGCTTCGCCCGGCTGCTGCGGGCGGTCGTCGGGGCCGGCGAGTGGGAGCTGACGGCGACGATCGACGATCGCGGGGTCGAACGAACCCTTGAGCTCTCCGACGCCGACCCGCTCCGGCCGCCCGACGCCGAGCCGGTCGCCGAGGCCAGCTACGACAGCGGCGTCGAGCGCGAGTTCGCCGCCCGCTTTTCCGCGCTCGACCTCGACTGGGAGCTCGCGCGCGAGCCCGAGCCCCTCGAGGTCGGCGCGAGCGTGATGATCCCTGACTTCGCGTTCGACTACGCCCACTCCGATTTCCGGGTCTACTTCGAGATCATGGGCTTTTGGACCCCCGAGTACGTCGAGAAGAAGCTCGACCAGCTCGAGCGCGTCGAGAGCGTCGAGCTGCTGGTCGCGGTCGACGAGTCGCTGGGCGTCGGCGAGGAGATCGAGGCCCGCGACCACCGCGTCATCACCTATACGGGAAGCGTGCGGATCAAGGACGTCCGCGACGCGCTGCGCGAGTACGAGGACGCCCTGGTCGAGGAGGGCGCCGCCACCCTCTCCGACGCGCTCTCGCCCGAGGAGGACGTCCTTTCCCTGTCGGAGCTCGCGGCCCGCCACGGCGTCAGCGAGGACGCCCTCGACGGGATCGTCTTTCCCGACCACGAACTGGTCGGGCGGACGCTGGTTCGTCCGTCGGTCCTCGAGGGGCTTGCCGACCGGCTCTCGGCGGGTCAGTCGTTCTCCGAGGCCGAGGCGGTCCTCGAGGACGCGGGGCTCACGGAGCCCAGCGCCGCCCTCTCGCGGCTCGGCTACCGTGTCGAGTGGGCCGGGCTCTCGGGGGGGACGCTGCGCCCGACCGGGGACTGAGGACAATTATACAACCAAAACACTTTTTATTTAGGGGGTTGGAGTCGTTATTACTTCCCGGTCCTGCTGATTCCCCCTCCCCACCCCAGTGGATTCGGGAAGTGTTTTCCTTTCCCCTCTCTCAGAGTGAGAGCCCCCGCAGCCGGACGAGCGCGAGGCTCCCGACCGCGAGCGCCAACAGGAGTCCGAGCGCGCCGTAGGCGACGCCCCAGCCCGCGAGATCCGCGAGGGTGCCGGTGACGACGCTTCCCAGCGCGCCCAGCAGCATGTAGACGGTGCGCACGAGCCCGAACCCGCGGTTCGTCTCGTCCTCCGAGAGCCGGACGATGTAGCGGTCCTGCAGCGGCGCGCTCCAGCTCATCGCGACCCCGGCGAGGGCGACCGCGCCGGCGACGACCGGGAGCGAGGAGCCGGCCACGAGGACCGGGTAGGCGACGATCCCGGTCGCGAGCGTCGCCGCGAGGGTCGGGTCCCGGCCGAACCGATCGGAGAACCCGCCGATCGTCGGAGCACAGATCCCGTGGGCGACGAAGTACAGCGAGAACAGCGCCCCGGCGAGCGCCGTCGAGTAGCCGTGATGCGCGATCAGAAACGCCGGGAGGAAGGAGGCGGTGGCCTGCCAGACGAACGCCGAGATCACCGCGAGCACGGTCGTGTAAGCGATCGCCGGCCGCGAGAGCAGTTCGACGAGCGTCTCGGGCTCGAACCCCTCGCGCAGCGGCCGTTCGGGGTGCTGGGGCTCGGTCTCGCGCACTCGCCAGGCGAACAGCAGACCGACCGGGATCGCCGCGGCGGCCCCGAGGAGGATGGCGGCCCGCCAGCCGTAGCGCGCGGCGACGGCCGCCGCGAGCACGGGCGCCGAGAGGCCCGCGATCGGGCTGCCGGCGACGTGGAGCCCGATCGCCCGGCCCGTGTTCGAGAAGATCCGGGTCAGCAGCGTCGTCGCGACCACGTAGTGCAGTCCCGCGCCCGCGCCGAGCGCGACGGCGAACAGCCCGAAGGTCGCGAGCGACGGCGAGAGCGCGAGCGCGACGCTGGCGACGGCCGTGACCGAGACGGCCGCGAGGATCACGCTGCGCTCGCCGTAGCGATCGGCGAGGATCCCCGAGGGAAACTGCGAGAGCGCGTAGGCCGCCCACATCCCCGTGAGCGCGAGCCCGATCATCCCCGCGGAGGTCCCGAACTCGCTCTCGATCTCGGGGACGACGGGGCTGATGACGAGCCGGGCGACCATCGTCGCGAAGAAGGCCGCCGTACAGAGGACCAGGACGGTGTTGCGGTACTCCCAGCGCACATCTGGGGTTGAGCCGACCCCCGCTAAAACGTGTGGATAGCGGCCAGCGAGACTGGCTCAGTCCTCGCGCCGTCGCCCCTTCGGCACGACCGAGCGCAGCTCGCCGTGGAGGTAGAGGCCGACGCCCAGCGGCTCGCGTCCGCCCGCGATCTCGTGAGCGGCGATCAGGTAGCCCCAGTCGCCGTCCCACTCGAGCTCCTGGTCGTGTCCGCGAACGAACGCGTCGGCTTCTTTCGAGCCGAGCTCGATCACGTTGCGCGTCGCCCCGCCCCCGAACCGCTGGACGGCGTTGGTCGTCGGCTTCCAGTGTTCCTGGCGGGTCCTGAGGAACTTCATTCCCAGTCCCTCGATCCCGGTCGGTGAGGGGACCTCCCCGTGGAGGATCCAGATCTTGCCCGCGCCCTTCTCCCAGAAGGAGTGGTCCTCGAACTCCTCGGGACCGATCGCGAAGCGTTCGTCCCACCACTCAAGCACCTCCTCGCGGGTGGCCCTGTTTTCGAGTTCGCGTTCGGCCGCGGTGGCGGGAAGCCGGTCGAACCGTTGGCCTGAATTGGATTCTGTCATCCCGTCACCTCCAGCTTCGCACAGAAGAACCCGCCCGTGTCGTTGTGGTGCGGGTAGTATCGCCGCGCCTTCTCGACCGACTCGTCGTACTCCTCGCCGTCCCACTCGGTGACGCCGGGCCGGGAATCGAGGGGCGACTCGAACTCGACGACGCGACAGCCCTCGGCCTCCAGTACGTGGTCCACGACGGCCTCGTTCTCCTCGGGGGCGAACGTACAGGTCGAGTAGACGACGGTCCCGCCCTCGCGGGTGGCCTGAATCGCCCTCTTGAGGATCCCCTTCTGGACGCCGGAGACGCCCTCGACGTGCGACAGCGTCCACTCGTCGAGCGCGTCGGGGTTCTTCCGGATCGTCCCCTCACACGAGCAGGGCGCGTCGACCAGGACGCGGTCGAAGGCGTCGAGTGAGAGCGGCTTCAGCGAGTAGTTGCGTGCGTCCTGGCGGGTGACGGCGACGTTCGTCAGCCCCAGGCGCTCGGCGTTAAAGCGCAGCGCCGAGAGGCGTCCGAGGTTGTTGTCGTTCGCGACCACGAGCCCCGTGTCGTCCATCAGTGCGGCGATCTGGGCGGTTTTTCCCCCCGGGGCCGCACAGGCGTCGAGCACTCGTTCCCCCGGCTGGGGGTCGAGTACCGTCGCCGGCAGCGAGGAGACCTCCTCCTGGCCGTGGATCCAGCCGTGGAAGTAGGGCCAGGTGTTGCCGGGCTTGTCGGTGTCGAGCTCCAGTACTCGGGGGTTCCACTCGCGGTCCTCGTAGCCGACGTCCCCCTCCTCGAGGGCGCGTTTGGCCCGCTCGACGCCGGCCTTGATCGTGTTCACGCGGACGACCGACGGGAGCGGGCGCTCGCAGGCGGCCAGAAAGGCCTCGAAGTCGTCGACGATCGGCTCGTAGCGCGACAACGCCTCCATCGTCTTCCGATAGCCCGCTCGCGCGCTTGTGGGTTTCGCTATTCCTCGGGGCGCTTTCCCTCCTTGAAGTCCGCGTGCTCGACCAACCCGTTCGACGAGGGCTGGCCGCGGCTCGGCCTCGATCAGACTCGTCCCCTGCCGGGACGGACCCACCCGTTCCACACCAGCCAGGGATACACCCGGTGTGTTCCATCGGCTGTGGCGGTCATCGGCCTTCAACAGTCGGGATGCTCCCCTTCCTTGTACGCCGCGTGTTCGAGCCACTCCTCGAGGGAGGGGACACAATGGTAACGAACGGTCTCGCTTCGCCCGTCGTACTCGACGACGTTCATCGCGACCAGCTCCGGCACGTGTCGCTGCCGGAGGTCCTTCGCGATCCGCTCGCGGGACGGATCGTCGCCGTTCGCCCCGCCCCCTTCCTTCTCCGCGATCCGCCTCGCGAGCTGTCCGACCGACATCGCGTTCCCCTCCGTCCAGTGGAGGACGTACAGCGCGTATCGCTTGCGGCGCTCGCTCAACACCCCGAAGACCGTCTCGAGGGACAACGCCGAAGACACCGTTCTCCGGTTCATTTCGGTCATCTTCCGTCCATTTTTAGCCAGGATCACCTGTTAACTGATCGTACTAAATTATGCATTCATGTAGTGCCGTTGTCGTCTTCGCCATGCTATTTACTGACAACCACTATAAACGAAGTGCTTGGTATGACAAGGAAGGGCACCGATTAAAGACGGTCGGCACCGAATCGGTCTCATGGCCCAGGTTACCGTCCACGACGACTCGATCCAGCTATCGGAGCCGTACCTCGTCGAGGGGTTGCCGGGGGTGGGGTTGGTCGGCAAGATCGCCACCGACCACCTGATCGAGCAGTTCTCGATGACCCACTACGCCAGCGTCCACTGCGAGGGGGTCCCCCGGATCGGCGTCTACCACGAGGAGGACGACGAGCTCAAGCCGCCGGTCAGGCTCTACGCCGACCCCGACCGGGACCTGCTGGCCCTCCAGAGCGAGGTCCCGGTCTCCGGCGGGGACACCTCGGAGTTCGCCGGCTGCGTCTCGGGCTGGCTCGCCGAACGGTCGGTGACGCCGATCTACCTCAGCGGCCGGCCCGCGGAGAAGGACGGTTCGCCCGAGGTCTACGGCGTCGCGACCGGCGACGCCGCCCACCACCTCGATCGCGCCGGGATCGTCCCGCCCCGGGAGACGGGCTTCATCAGCGGGCCGACCGGCGCGCTGCTCAACCAGGCGACCCGGGACGACATCGGGAGCGTCGGCCTGGTCGTCGAGAGCGACCCCAAGTTCCCCGACCCTGAGGCCGCCCGCGCGCTGATCCAGGCCGGCATCGCGCCGATCACCGGGATCGAGGCCGACGTCGACGAGCTGATCGATCAGGCCGAACAGATCCGAAGCCAGCGCGAGCAGCTCGCCGAACGCATGCAACAGGTCGACGAGGAGGAGAGCACGCAGGCCACACCCCTCGGGATGTACCAGTAGCCCGAAACGCCATCCGCCTCCCTCCGGCGCCCTACCCGTGATATACGAGTGTATTATACTCGAAATCATTATGTGTCTGGCTGTTTGTAGAATACGATAGACAGCTATGGACGATGGTTCTCGTTATGAGGTGAGCGCGTGCGCGCAGCCGAGCGTCTGATCGAACTCGTTACGGAACGCAGCCGGGTCGTGATCGCGGTCTTCCTGGTCCTCACGCTGCTGATGGGAAGCGGCGTCGCCGCGATCGAGCAGTCCTCGTCGCTGGACCAGTTCCAGACCGAGAGCGAGGAGGCCGACAAACAGGAGTACATCGACGAGCGGTTCGGCGCCGACGAGAACACCACGACCGCCCAGCTGATCGTCCGCGACGACGACGCCCTCTCGAAGGAGTCACTGCTCGCGACCCTCGAGCTCCAGGAGGAGTTCCGGGAGGACGAGAGGATAAACGGGACGCTCGTAGACGAGCCCTTCGGCGACCTCGCGAGCATCATCGCCACGGCCGCGATCCAGGAGGAGCGCGGCGACGAGCTCGGCGAGCGATCCGACGAGCTCGAACAGCGCGGCGACGAGCTGGAGACGCGAAGCGAGGCGCTGGAAGCCGAGGCCGACGCCATCGAGACAGAGAGTGAGGAGCTCGAAGCCGACGGCGAGGCCGTAGAGGAGGACACGGCGGAGCTCGAGGCCGATGCTGCCGAACTCGAGGAACGCCGGGCGGGGATCGAGGAAGAGCAAGCCGACCTCGAGGCCCAGTATCAGGCGGGGGAGATCGACGACGAGGAGTACGAGGCCCGGGGCGCCGACCTCGCCGAGCGCGGCGAAGCCATAGAGGAGGACGCCGCCGAACTCGAGGAACGTCAGGCCGCCCTCGAGGAGCGAGGGGAGGCCTTGGAGGAGCGCGAGGAGGAACTCGAGGAACGTGCCGACGAACTCGAGGCCGAGGGCGAGGAGCTCGAGAACGAGGCTGACGCCCTCGAGGAGGAGGGCGACGCCCTGGAGGACGAGGGCGAGGCGATCTCGGAGATCGATCCCGACACCGACGAGCAGATCGCCCAGCTCGAGTCGATGGATCAGTCCGAGATCGACGACGTGGTCACGACGGTGCTCGACGAGGACGCGCCCCGAGAGGTCTTCGCCTTCCTGCCGACCGACTACGAGCCGGGTTCGACGACCGCCGACGCCAGGGCGATCTACGTCACCCAAGACACCGCCGACGACGCGGTGATCGACGGCGAGGCGCCGCCGGCGCTGGTCGACGCCCAGCTCGCGATGGCCGACGTCGTCGAGGAGCGCTTCGGCGCCGACGGCTTCGTCTTCGGCTCGGGGATCATCACCGACGAGATCGACCGCTCGCTGACCGATAGCCTAGGGGTCGTCCTGCCGCTGGCGCTCGGGTTCGTCGTCGTCGTGCTGGCGATCGCCTACCGCGACCCGCTGGACATCGTCCTCGGGGGCGCGGGCATCGCCGCAGTGTTGCTGTGGACGTTCGGCTTCATGGGCTGGGCCGGGATCGCGTTCAACCAGATCATGATCGCGGTCCCCGTCCTGCTGATCGGGCTGTCGATCGACTACGCGATCCACGTCTTCATGCGCCACCGCGAGCAGCGCGAGACGCAACGCGTCTCGGAGAGCGAGCGGGGAGCGACGACCCGCGAGCAGCGCGCCGGAGGGGACGAGGGGACCCGCCGCTCGATGGCGGTCGTCCTCTCGGGGCTCGGGATCGCGCTGATCTGGGTGACGGCGACCGCGGTGATCGGCTTCCTCTCGAACCTCGTCAGCCCGGTCGCCCCGATCCGGGAGTTCGGGGTCGCGAGCGCGTTCGGCATCGTCTCCGCCCTGCTGGTGTTCGGGCTGCTGATCCCCGCGGCGAAGGTCGAGCTCGACGCCGTCCTCGAGGCGCGCGGCTACGACCGGAGACGGCGGGCGTTCGGCACCGGCGGCGGCGCGACCGGGGGCTTCCTCTCGCTCGGCGCCCGGGGCGCCCGGCGGGTCCCGTGGGCCGTGATCGCCGTTGCACTCCTGCTCACGGCGGGCGGGGCCTACGGCGCGGCGGGCGTCGACACCACCTTCGAGCAGGAGGACTTCATCGCCGACGACCCGCCCGCGTGGATGAAGAGCCTGCCGGGCCCGCTCGCGGTCGGCGACTACGACTCGAAGGCGAACCTCGAGTACGTCAACGAGAACTTCCTGCGCGAGGACAGCCAAACGGAGGTGCTCGTCGAGGGCGAGATCACGCGCGCGGACACCCTCGAACGGCTCGCCGAGGAGCTGGCCGTCGGCAGCGAGTCGGCGGTCGTCCTCTCCAGCGGCGAGGCCGACGTCAGAAGTCCGTTGGCGACGATGGAGACCGTCGCCGAGGAGGACGAGGCGTTCGAGGAAGTCTTCACGGCGGCCGACACCACCGGAAACGGCGTGCCCGACGAGAATGTGGAGGCGGTCTACGACGCGCTGTTCGCGGCCGACGCCGAGGCCGCAGAGGAGGTCGTCTACCGGACCGACGCGGGCGAGTACGAGTCGTTCCGGCTCGTGCTCTCGGTGCAGGGGTCGGCCTCGACAGACCTCGCGACCGAGGAGACCCGCGCGGTCGCCGCGATCCTCGACGGCGACGGGCTCTCGGCGACGGCGACGGGCCAGCTGATCGTCTTCGGGATCGTCGAGGACGAGCTCCTCCAGACGGTCATCGAGAGCATGCTCGTCACCCTCGTGGCGGTGTTCGCCTTCCTCATGCTCGCCTACCGGTGGGCCAACGGCAGCGCGCTCCTGGGCGCCGTCACCCTGCTGCCGATCGTCTTCTCGGTCGCGTGGATCCTCGGGACGATGTACGCGCTGGGGATCCCCTTTAACGTGATGACCGGGACGATCACAAGCCTCACGATCGGGCTGGGCGTCGCCTACAACGTCCACATGACCGAGCGGTTCCTGATCGAGCGCGAGCGCGGCGCCGACACCTGGGGCGCCCTCGATCGCGCCGTCACGGGGACCGGCGGGGCGTTGCTGGGAAGCGCCGCGACGACGGTCGGCGGGTTTGGCGTGCTCGTCTTCGCGATCCTCCCGCCCCTCCAGCAGTTCGGCCTCATCACGGGCCTGACGATCGTCTACGCCTTCCTCGGCAGCGTGTTCGTCCTGCCGAGCCTGCTCGCCGTCTGGGCGCGCTATCTCGGCCCGGACCGCGGACACACGATCGAGGCCGAGACGGCCGTCCCCGCCGGCGGGTCGGATTAGCTTCATCCCCGTCGGGACCGTAGGAGGGGTATGGCAGAGCTCGAAGAGAGCGTCGAGGAGTTCCTCGACGACGCCGACTACGTGGTATCGGAGTACGAACAGGGCTACATGGACGCCGACGCGGCGCTCTCGGTGCTGGAGGGGCACGTCGACGACCTCCGCGAGGAGTTCCAGGGGTAGGTAGCAAGCGTTATGCGCGGGCGGGCCGCGCACCAACCCATGACGGAGTTCTCACGGCGAGTCGAGGACGTGTCGATCAGCGGCATCCGCGAGGTGTTCGAGGCCGCGGGCGAGGAGGCGATCAACCTCGGGCTCGGCCAGCCCGACTTCCCGACGCCCGAGCACGCCCGCCGGGCCGCGATCGACGCGATCGAATCGGGCGCCGTCGACGGCTACACCTCGAACAAGGGGACCCGCGAGCTCCGGGAGGCCATCAGCGAGAAGTACGACCGGGACTACTCGCTCGCGGTCGATCCCGAGGACGTCATCGCCACCTCCGGAGGCAGCGAGGCGCTGCATCTGGCGATCGAGGCCCACGTCGACCCCGGTCAGGAGGTGCTCTTTCCGGACCCTGGGTTCGTCTCCTACGACGCGCTGACCCGAATCGCGGGCGGGACCCCGAACCCCCTCGAACTGCGCGAGGACCTCACGCTCGATCCAGAAACCGTCGAGGCGGCGATCACCGACGACACCGTCGCCTTCGTCGTCAACAGCCCCGCCAATCCGACGGGAGCCGTCCAGAGCGAGGAGGACATGCGCGAGTTCGCCCGGATCGCGGACGCTAACGACGTGCTCTGTATCTCCGACGAGGTCTACGAGCACATCGTCTTCGAGGGGAAGCACCGCTCGCCGATGGAGTTCGCCGAGACGGACAACGTCGTCGTCGTGAGCGCCTGCTCGAAGAGCTACTCGATGACCGGCTGGCGGCTGGGCTGGATCGCCGGGAGCAATCGGAGAATCGAGCGCATGCTCCGGGTTCACCAGTACGCACAAGCCTGTGCGAGCGCGCCCGCCCAGTACGCCGCCGAGGCCGCCCTCTCGGGCCCCCAGGACCCCGTCGAGGAGATGGTCGCGGCCTTCGAGGAGCGCCGGGACCTCGTGCTCGACGGACTGGCCGACATGGGTCTCGAGACCCCCACGCCCCAGGGGGCGTTCTACGCGATGCCGGAGGTGCCCGAGGGCTGGGTCGAGGAGGTCGTCGACCGGGGCGTCGTCGTCGTTCCCGGCGAGGCCTTCGGCGAGAACGGGGCGGGCTACGCGCGCCTCTCGTATGCGACGGGCACCGAGGAACTGGAGGAGGCCCTCGGGATCATGCGCGAGGCGACGCGGGCGGTGCGCTGACCTACAGCGGCTCCTCGCCCTCGACGATCCGCCGTGCTCGCTCGGCCAGCGCGGGAACGCGCTCCTCCATCTTCGGGTACATCGGGTCGTCGGAGTTGCCCTCCAGATAGCGCCGGAAGAACATCTCGCCCAGCGCGGCGAGCTTGTAGACCGCGAGCGCCCGGTAGAACCGTTCGTCCTCGAACTCGATCCCCGTCGCCTCCTCGTAGCGCGCGACCAGTTCGCGCCGAGTGGGATACCCCTCCCGCTCCATGAACCGTGAGGTGAGCTCCGGGACGGCGGGCTCGGGGTCCTTCGGGTCGCGCCAGTACGACAGCATCCAGCCCAGATCCGCAAGCGGATCGCCCAGGGTGCTCATCTCCCAGTCGAGGACCGCCACCAGGTTCGGCGGCGTCCCGGGTGCGAACACCACGTTGTCGAGCTTGTAGTCGCCGTGGACCAGCGTGTGGGGATGCGACTCCGGACGATTGGCCTCGAGCCAGTCGCCGACCTTTCCCAGTGTCGGCACCGCCCGCTCCTCGCTCGTGACCTGCGAGGCCCACTCGATCTGTTTCCCCCAGCGCTCGACCTGCCGGTCGGTGTAGCCTGCGGGCCGGCCGAACTCCCCCAACCCCACCGCCTCGGGCTCGACCCCGTGGATGGCGACCAGCGAGTCGACGAGCTCGTGACCGACCGCCTCCCGATGGTTCGCGAACCGCTCGGGCTCGCTCTCGCGCAGGACGTCGCCCTCGACGCGCGCCATCACGTAGAAGTCGCTGCCGATCACGTCGTGGTCCTCGCAGGCCAACAGGGTGTCGGGAAGCGGGACGTCCGTCCCCTGCAGCGCGTCCATCACCCTGTACTCGCGGAGCACGTCGTGGGCGGTGTCGGCGGTCTCGCCCGGCGGCGGGCGACGGATCACTAACTCCTTTTCGCCCCACGTCACGAACAGCGTCTCGTTGGAGTGACCTTCCTGATGATGGGAGACCGAGTAGCGCTCTGCAGGGCCGAGCTCGCCCTCGAGATAGCTGGCCAGGGTCTCCTCGTCGACGAGGCGCTCGAAGTACGTCTCGCTCGTATCGGTCATGGGATGCGATAGTTCGCCGTCGTATGAATAGCTATGGGACGCTGTTACCGATCTGTGTCGAATCGGGGGAATACTTTTACACTGTATCCCCGATTCCCCCGTATGGAGTACGACGACACGGAACGTGCGACCGAGTTCGCCGCCCGGACCCGCGAGTTCGTCGCCGAGGAAGTGATCCCGGTCGAACGGGAGGTCTTGGGCACCGGTCCCGTCTCCGAGGAGCGGGTCGAATCGCTCCGCGAGGCCGCCCGCGAGCGCGGGCTGTACGCGCCGCACTTACCTGAGAAATACGGCGGGCAGGGCCTGAGCTACCGCGATATGTTACCCGTTTTCGAGGCCGCAGGGAGAAGCCTGCTGGGACCGGCCGCCCTCCGGGTCGAGGCACCCGACGAGGGCAACATGCACACCCTCGAACTGGTCGGTACCGAGGAGCAGAAGGAGGAGTGGCTCGAGCCGCTCGCCGCGGGCGAGATACGGTCGGGCTTCTCGATGACCGAACCCATTCAGGGAGGTGGGTCCGATCCGAAGATGCTCGAAACCGAGGCCGAGAAGCAGGGCGACGAGTGGGTCCTCGACGGACACAAGTGGTGGACCACGCAGGGATCGGAGGCCGACGTGTTGATCGTGATGGCCCGAACGGATCACGAGGCCCACCCCTACGCGGGCTGCTCGCTGTTCCTCGTCCCCAGCGATGCCGACGGGGTGGAGATCGTCCGGGAGATCCCCCACATGGGCGGCGAACTCACGGGAACGGGTCACGCCGAGATCCGCTACGACGACGTCCAGATCCCCGAAGAGAACCTGCTCGGGGAGCGCGACGAGGGGTTCACCCACGCCCAGGAACGACTGGGGCCCGCCCGCCTGACCCATTGCATGCGCTACTCGGGGATGGCAGAACGCGCGCTCGACGTCGCGAAGGCCTACATCAGCGAGCGCGAGGCCTTCGGCGAGCCGATCGCCGAGAAGCAGGCCCCCCGCTTTACGATCGCCGAGGCCGAGATCGACCTCCACGCCGCGCGGACGATGGTGCGCCACGCCGCCCGCGGGATCGACTCGGGCCGCGAGGTCCGGATCCCGGTCGCGATGGCGAAGGTGTTCGCCGCCAACACCGTCCAGGAAGTGATCGACGACTGCATCCAGCTCTGTGGGGGCAACGGGATCGGCAAGGACCTCCCGCTTGCGGACTTCTACGAGAACGTCCGCCAGTTCCGGATCATCGACGGCGCCGACGAGGTCCACAAGCGCGTGATCGCCCGCGAGGCCTTCGAGGACGTCGACCCCTCGGAGATCGAGGCGATCACCCGCTACGGGGAGTAGGCCGTCGGGGTCGCCGCGGCACGAACCCTTATTATCAATGGACGAAAATAGACGATTAGAATTATCAATGGTAACTACAGCGCGGAGCGAGGGACGGCGATGAGCGGGCGGTTCGGCATCGAGGGCACCGCGATCGTCACGGGGGCGTCGAGCGGGATCGGGCGCGCGATCGCCGAACGGTTCGCCGAGGCCGGGGCGAGCGTGGTCGTCTGCTCGCGCGAGCAGGGGAACGTCGACCCGGTCGCCGAGGGGATCCGGGACGCGGGCGGCGAGGCACTGGCGGTCGAGTGCGACGTCACCGACCGGGAGGCCGTCGAGGCGCTGATCGAGTCATGCGTCGAGGAGTTTGGGACGGTCGACTGTCTCGTCAACAACGCGGGCGCGAGCTTCATGGCGGGCTTCGACGACATCAGCGAGAACGGCTGGCGGACCATCGTCGACATCAACCTCACCGGGACCTACAACTGCACGCAGGCGGCCGGCGAGCAGCTCAAGGAGGGCGGCGGGACGGTGATCAATCTGGCGAGCGTCGCGGGCCAGCGCGGCTCGCCGTACATGAGCCACTACGGCGCGGCCAAGGCGGGGATCATCAACCTCACGACGACGCTGTCGGCCGAGTGGGCCGACGACGACGTCAGAGTCAACTGCATCGCGCCGGGGTTCGTCGCGACGCCCGGCGTCGAGTCCCAGATGGGAGTCAGCGCGGAGAACATCGATCGGGAGGAAGTCGACCGGCGGATCGGGCTCTCCGAGGAGATCGCCGATATCGCGCAGTTCCTCGCGAGCCCCGCCTCCTCCTACATCGTCGGCGAGACGATCACCGCCGGCGGGATCCCGCGCGTTGAAGACGGCGAAGTTTGATCAGGCGATCAACGATCAGCTGATCGAGTAGCCGCCGTCGAGCACGAGGCCGTGTCCGGTGACGTAGCTCGCCTCGTCGCTCGCGAGGTAGGCGATCGCGTCGGCGACTTCTCCCGGTTTCCCGAGCCGTTTCAGCGGGTACTGGGCGACCATCCGCTCCTTCGCCCTCTCGGGGTCGTCGTGGCCCTCGAAGAATCCCTCGCCCAGCGCCGTCTCGATGAACCCCGGGCAGACCGCGTTCGCGCGCACGCCGTAGGGGCCCGCCTCGGCGGCCACGGTCCGGGTGAAGTTCAGCACCGCGCCCTTCGTGAGGGTGTAGGCCGCCTGCTTCGGCAGGGCGATCATCCCGCCCAGCGAGGCGACGTTGACGATCGCGCCGGATTCCCGGGCTTTCATCACCGGTAGCGCCGCCCGACAGCCGTACCAGACCCCCTTGCAGTTGACGTCGATCACCCGCTCGAGCGTCGAGAGCTCGGTCTCCTCGACCGACGCCGCCTCGTGGCCGATCCCGGCGTTGTTCACCAGCACGTCGAGCCCGCGGTCGGCCGCGACGCTCTCGACTACCCTCTCGAACCCATCGGGATCGGTCACGTCCAGCTCGCGGAACTCCGCGCTCGAACCCCCGTCCTCGATCAGGTCGACCGTCCCCTCGCCGCCCTCGCTGTCGACGTCCGTGATGACCACGTGCGCCCCCTCCCCCGCGAGGCGCCGGGCGGTCGCACGCCCGATACCGGCGCCCGCCCCGGTCACCAGCGCCGTTCGGTCCTCGAACCGCGGCCCGCGTGTCGTCCCTGCCATCGTTACCACGGGGTACGATACGCTGCCGTATAAATACCGATGTTCGGATTGAGGATCTTCAGAGATAACGGTGATAACCATCGGCGGTGGAGTTAAGACGGTCGTGGTCGGACGGGGAGTATGACGATCGAAGACATCGATCGCGTCGCGGTGCTCGGCGCGGGCAACATGGGCCACGGGATCACGGAGGTCGTCGCGCTCGCGGGCTACGACGTGACGATGCGCGACGTCAAGGTGCAGTTCGTCGAGGACGGCTACGGCTCGATCGAGTGGAGCCTCGAGAAGCTCGCCGAGAAGGGCCGCATCGAGGAGGAGCCCGAAACGGTGCTCGGGCGGATCGACATCGAGGTCGACCTCGAAGCCGCCGTCGCCGAGGCCGACCTCGTCGTCGAGGCCGCCCCCGAGCGCATGGAGCTCAAGCGGGAGATCTTCTCCGACCTCGACGAGTACACCCCCGAGGGGGCGATCCTCGCCTCGAACACCTCCTCGCTGTCGATCACCGAGATCGCCGAGGCGACCGACCGCCCCGGGCAGGTCGTCGGAACGCATTTCTTCAACCCGCCGGTGAAGATGGACCTCGTCGAGGTCATCTATGGGGCGGAGACGACCGACGAGACGGCCGAGACGGCCCACGAGTTCGTCGAGTCGATCGGCAAGACCCCGATCTACGTCCGGAAGGACGTCAACGGCTTCGTCGTCAACAGCGTCCTCGGTCCCTTCGGCGACGAGGCCGGCTGGATGGTCAGCGAGGGGCTCTACGACGTCCGCGAGGTCGACGCCGCGATGGTCTTTCGGAGGAACTACCCGATGGGGCCGTTCGAGCTGGGCGACCTCACCGGGATCGACATCGGCTATCACGTCCGCAAGGAGGCCGGCAAGGAGGTCCCGCCGATCACCGAGGAGAAGGTCGAGGCCGAGGAGCTCGGCCGGAAGACGGGGAAGGGCTACTACGACTACGAGGACAGAGAGGCGTCGGAGACGCCTCAGGCAGACGGCGAAGCCGTCGACGGCGACGGCCCCGACTACGAGCGCGGCCAGGGCGAGGACGTCGACACGCTGCGCATCGAGGCCCGGATGATCAACGAAGCCGCGAAGCTCATCGGGAACGACGTCGCGATCGCCGAGGCGATCGATACTGGACTGCGGCTCGGCGCGGGCTTTCCCGAAGGCCCCTGCCGGCGGGCCGACAAGCTCGGGCTCGATGAAGTGCTAGAAAAGCTCGAGACGCTCCACGAGGAGTACGGCGCCGAGCGTTACGAGCCCAGCGAGCACCTCCGGGAGCTCGTCGAGTCGGGCCGGACCGGCGAGGACGCGGGTGCCGGCTTCTTCGAGTACGGATCGGACGCCGAGCGCGACTACACGACCCTGAACCACACCCTCGAGGACGGCCTGCTCGCGATCGAGCTCGACCGGCCCGAACGACTGAACGCACTGAACGAGGACCTGATGGACGAAGTCGTCCACCTGCTGAACGCGGCCGACCTCGAGGAGGTCCGGGCGGTCACCCTCGAGGGTGCGGGCGACCGGGCGTTCTGTGCCGGCGCGGACGTCTCGGGCTTCGCGGGGACCGAGCCCCACGAGAAGGGGGTGACGGAGGTCTTCACGACCGTCGCGGAGTTCCCGCGGCCGACGCTGGCGAAGGTCGACGGCTACTGTCTGGGCGGCGGGCTCGAACTGGCGCTGGCCTGCGACCTGCGGGTCGCCACCGAAAACTCGGCCTTCGGTTTCCCCGAGATCGACCTCGGATTGATCCCGGGCGGCGGGGGCACCCAGCGCGCCATGCGGATGCTCACCGACGCCCGCGCGAAGGAGCTGGTCTTCCGTGGGGAGCATATCGACGCAGAGCGCGCCGAGGACTGGGGACTGATCAACCGTGCGGTCCCGAGAAGCGAGTTCGAGGAGGTCGCCGACGAGTTCGTCTCGGACCTCACGAACGGCCCGCCGATCGCGCTGCGGAAGGCAAAGCGGGTGATGGACGAGGGCCGCGACGGGGACCTCGACGCGGGCCTCGAGCTCGAGGCCCAGGCGTTCGGGCTCCTCCTGGGGACGGAGGACGTCGCCGAGGGGACCGCGGCGTTCTCCGAGGACCGCGAGCCGGAGTTCCGGGGGGAGTGATGGCGGCGCTCGGGGTCGACGCATGACCCGCTTCGAGGAGATCGAGGTCGGCGCGACCCTCGAGACGGCCGGGCGGACGGTCACCGGGGCCGACGTGGCGAACTTCGCGGGGGTGAGCGGCGACTTCAACGACCTCCATACGGACGCCGAACGGATGGCCGAATCGGGCTTCGGCGGGCGTATCGCCCACGGCGCGCTCGTCTTCTCGATCTCCACCGGCCTCCTCTGGCAGGCCCGCAGACGGCCCTCCCACGTGGTCGCGTTCTACGGGATCGACTGCCTGCGGTTCGTCGCGCCGGTGTTCCTGGGCGATACCGTCTCGGCGACGAGCGAGGTCGTGGGGAAGGAGCCCCGCGAGTACCCGACGGCAAACGGGGTCGTCCGCCGCGAGGTCACCGTCTCGAACCAAGCGGGGGAGACGGTGCTGTCGTATGAGATGCTGACCCTCGTCGAGTGATCGCGGCGATCACTCGTCGTGTTTCGAGAGATCGTTCAGCAGCTCGGGATCGGTGCGGAACTTGAGCACGTTGTGGATCACCGAGTTGCGGATGTTCTCGATCACCGCGCCGTGTTCCTTGTAGAACTCGTGGATCCAGTGCGACTCCGACTGGCGGTCGGGGAACATCATCACCGACTTCCACTGGTACTCACCATCGGAAAGGAAGTAAAAGAGGGTGTGCTGGTCGTCGCGGATGTACTCCATCGCGTCGCGCCAGCCCTCCTCGAAGTTCTCGGGGTTGAACTTGAACTCGAAGAGCCCGAAGATGAAGTACTCCTCGTTGGGGACGATCGTCTCGCGGAAGACGCCCTCCTCGCGCATCTTGCGGATCGACTCGCTGACGGTGACGTGGGAGACGTCGATCCCGTACTCCTCGTCGAGGATCTCGGTGAGCTTTCGCGAGGAGATCTGTGGGTTCGCCGACAGCTCGCGCAGGATGACGATGTCGCGGTCCTTGAACTCCCAGTCGGGGGGGCTTTCGGCCATTTCGTGGGGGGTTTCTCGTCTCGCGTACTGGTCCTTTCGATTATGACAGCTGATCGGCGATGATGTTCTTCTGGATCTCGCTCGTCCCCTCGTAGATCTTGGTGATCCGGGCGTCCCGGTAGTAGCGCTCGGCGGCGTGGTCGGTGACGTAGCCCGCCCCGCCGTGGACCTGGATCGACTCGTCGGCCACCTCGACCGAGCGCTCGCTGGCGAACAGCTTGGCCATGCTCGCGAACTTCATCGCCGTCCGCTGGTCGCCCGTCTCGACCTCGCTCGCCGCCCGATAGGTCAGCGAGCGGGCCGCCTCGACGTCGGTCGCCATCTCCGCGAGCTTGTGCTCGATCGCCTGGAACTCGTCGATCGTCCGGCCGAACTGCTCGCGCTCGCCCGCGTACTCCAGGGCCGCCTCGAGCGCGCCCGCCGCCGCGCCGACCGCCTGGGCGGCGACGTTGACCCGCCCGCCGGCGAAGAACTCCATTAGCTGGTAGAACCCCTCGTTCTCCTCGCCGATGACGTTCTCCGCGGGCACGCGCACGTCGTCGAGCCGCAGCTCCCCGAGGTCCGAGGCCCGGATGCCGAGCTTGTTGTCGATCTTCTCCGCGGAGAACCCCTCCGCGTCGGTCGGGACCAGCAGGGCGCTGATCCCCCGTTTCCCGGCGTCGGGGTCGGTCTTGGCCATCACGACGACCACGTCGGCGACCGTCCCGTTCGTGATCCAGGTCTTGTTGCCGTTGAGCACCCACTCCTCGCCGTCGCGTTCCGCGCGCGTCTCGATGCCCGCGACGTTCGACCCGTGGGCGGGCTCGGAGATGGCGCTCGCACACGCCGACTCGCCGCCCGCGATCCGGGGGAGCCACTCCTCCTTCATCCGGTCGTCGCCGAACTCGAGGATCATCTTCGAGCCGAAGCCCCTGGAGCCGATCGCGCTCCCGATCCCCGGGTCGGCTCTCCAGAGCTCCTCGGTGACGATCGCGCTCGAGAGTGCGTCCATCCCCGGCCCGCCGTACTCCGTGGGGATGTTCGGCGCGACCAGGTCGTAGCGGGCGGCCTGCTCGATCAGGTCGCGGGGGTACTCCCCGCTCTCGTCGTGCTCGCGTGCCGCCGGAGCGATCTCCTCCTCCCCGAACTCCCGCACCGCGTCCCGGATCGCTCGGTGCTCGTCCGAGAGTCTGAATGCCATGACGACGAATCGAATTTCAATGTAAAATAGTTTTGGACCAGACTACACCGACGTTAATCGGTTCGCCGTCGTGGACGCCCTCGTTTAAGGGGCGGGCGTTCGTGGGGTGGGTATGCACGCCATCGCGCTCGGCAACGAGGAGTTCGAGGGTCGCAACAACGCCTACCTCCTCGAGGGCGAGTCCCTCACCCTGCTGGACACGGGGATCGCGACCGATCGGACCCGCGAGCAGCTCCGCGAGGGGCTCGCCGAGTACGGCCACGGGTTCGCCGACGTCGAGCGGGTCGTCCTCACCCACTTCCATCCCGACCACGCGGGCCTCGCCGGCGAGATCCAGCGGGCGGGCGGCGCGACGGTCCACGCCCACTCGGCCGACGCGCCGCTGATCGAGCAGGACGAGGACGCGCTCGCCGAACTCGACGCGCGTCGCCGTGAGCTCTTCGCCGGGTGGGGGATGCCCGAGACGGAGCGCGAGGAGCTGCTCTCCTTTCTCGACGCCCACACGGGGAGCATGGGCGAGCCCGCCGAGGTGACCCCGATCGAGGACGGCGACCGGATCGCGGCCGGCGAGTTCGAGCTGGAGACGATCCACACACCGGGCCACGCCGCCGGGCTCTGCTGTTTCGCCTTCGAGGGCGGGAACGAGCGACGCGAGGCGTTCGTCGGCGACGCGATCTTACCCGTTTACACGCCGAACGTCGGCGGGGCGGACGTCCGGGTCGAGGCCCCCCTCGAGAACTACCTCGACTCGCTTCGCGAGCTGATCGACCGCGGCTTCGACCGGGCGTGGCCGGGCCACCGCGACCCGATCGACGCGCCCGCCGAGCGCGCCCGCTACATCGTCGACCACCACCGCGAGCGCACCGAGCGCGTCCTCGAGGTGCTTCGCGAGGGGCCCGCGGACGCCTGGACGGTCAGCGCCGAGCTGTTCGGCGACCTCGAGGGGATCCACGTCATGCACGGCCCCGGCGAGGCCTACGCACACCTCGACCACCTCGAGCGGGCGGGTCACGTCGAGCGCCGCGAGGGGGAGTACGTCCTCGCCGAGGAGCCCGACCTCGAGACGCTGATCCTGCCGGCCTGAACCGACCTCTGACCGACCGCTCAGCGGCCCTCGAACGCGGGATCGCGGCCCTCGAGGAACGCCTCGACGCCCTCCTCGTGGTCGGCGCTCTCGAAGACGACCCCCTGGGCGACCGCCTCGTCGGTCATCGCGCGGTCGATCGACTTCCCGAGGCCCTCGCCGAGCAGCCGTTTGGCGTGGCGAAGCGCCACCGTCGGGCCCGCGGCGATCCGCTCGACGATCGCGTCGGCGCGCTCGTCGAACTCGCCCTCGGGGAAGACGTGGTTGAACAGCCCGAGTTCGCCCGCGCGCTCGGCGTCGAGGATCTCGCCGGTGAAGACGAGCTCCTTTGCGACGTTCTCGCCGACGACCCGCGGGAGGAGATAGGAGGTGCCGGCGTCGACGCTCAGGCCCACGTTCCGGAAGACGAAGCCCATGCTCGCCCGGTCGCTCGCGAGCTGGAGGTCACAGGCCAGCGCGAGGTTCGCGCCCGCGCCCACGGCGGGCCCGTCGACCTTCGCGACGGTCGGCAGCGAGAACGTGACCAGCCGGGCGAGCGTCTCGCTGGTCGTGCGTTCGAGCTCGCGCACCCGCTGGTCGATCGGGGCGTCGCCCTCGATCCCCTCGCGCATCGCGGCGATGTCCCCGCCCGCCGAGAAGGCGCCGCCGGCTCCCTCGACGACGAGACAGCGTCCCTCGCGCTCCTCGACCGTCGCGAGCGCCTCGCGGAGCCCGTCGCTCACCTCGCGCGAGAGGGCGTTCCTCCGGTCGGGGCGGTCGATCGTGACCGTCGCCACCCCGTCGTCGAGCGCCAGTCGAACGGCGTCGTTGTCGGTCATTCGGCCTCGACCTCCTCCTCCCCCTCGCGGAGCTTGAACTTCTGGACCTTGCCGGTCGTGGTGCGGGGCAGCTCCTCGACGAACTCCACCTCGCGGGGGTGTTTGTACTCCGCGAGGTTCGACAGACAGTACTCCTTGATCCCCTCGGGATCCACCTCGGCGTCGGGCGTCGGCACGACGTAGGCCTTGACGGTCTCGCCCCGGCGTTCGTCGGGGATGCCGACCACGGCGGCGTCGGCCACGTCCTCGTGTTCGAACAGCAGCTCCTCGACCTCGCGCGGGTAGACGTTGTACCCCCCGGTGACGATCATGTGTTTCTCGCGGTCGACGACGTAGTAGAAGCCGTCCTCGTCGTGGTAGCCCACGTCACCGGTGTGGAACCACTTTCTACCACTCTCCTCGGTGAAGGCCGCCTCGTTGGCCTCGGGCAGGCCGTAATACCCCTTCATCACGTTCGGCCCCGCGATGACCACCTCGCCGGTGATCTCGTCGAGGTCGACCTCCCCCTCGTCGACGGGCCCGCGCTCGACGGGCGGGACGTCCTCGAAGCCGTCGGTGACGATCCGTGACTCGATCCCCGGTAGGGTCCGGCCGATCGAACCGACCCGCCGATCGTTCGGGCTGTTGAAGTGGGTGACCGGTGCGGTCTCGGTCAGCCCGTAGCCCTCACAGACGGTCACGTCGTAGAGCTCCTCGAAGCGCCGCAGCACCTCGATCGGGATACCCGATCCGCCCACCCCCGCGAGCCGCAGCGAGGAGAGGTCGAACTCCTCGGCGTCGGGCTGGTTGATCACGTCGTTGTACATCGCGGGCACGCCGTGCATCAGGGTGAGCTCCTCCTCGGCGATCAGCGAGGTCGCCTCCCCCGCGTCCCAGGAGGGAAGCGGGTAGAACGCCCCGCCGTCGAACAGCGTCGCGTTCATCGTCACCGTCATCCCGTAGATGTGAAACAGCGGCAGGACACCCAGCTGCTTGTCGTCGGCCCCGATCCCCCCGGGGACGACCGAGGCCGACGCCTCGGCGTTCGACGCGAGGTTCTCGTGGGTGAGCTGGACCCCCTTGGGCTGGCCGGTCGTCCCCGAGGTGTACGGCTGGACCGCGTCGTCGTCGTCGGCCCGGTCGACGACGTCGAGCTCGTCGCCGGCGAGGAACCCCTCGAAGGGGGTCGCACCCTCCGCGCTATCGCCGACGCTGACGACCTCCGCGACGTCGGTCCCCTCTTTGACCTCGTCGACGAACGGGACCAGATCCGAGAGCGCGACGACCGCCTTCGCCCCGCTGTCCGACAGCAGATGGCCGATCTCGCGGGCCTTGTACTGGGGGTTCATCGGGACGACCACGCCGCCGGCCCTGAGGGTGCCGTGGAAGGCGACGAGGAACTGCGGGAGGTTCGGCAGGTAGATCGCCACCCGGTCGTCCGCACCGATCCCCCGCTCGTCGAGCGCGGCCGCGAACCGGCCCACCTGCGCCCAGAACTCCCCGTAGGTGATCTCCCGGCCCTCGTACCCGATCGCCGTCCGATCCGGTCCCGCCTCGACGACCGACGCCACCTGGCTGACAAGATTTGCCATGTTCGACCCTCACAATGACCCTCGCCGCCAAAAAGATTCCCACTGTCCTTTCCATAGTTGCCCTATTCGGAGAGAAGACCTACCACTGATTACATCCGGGCCCGCGCCGCGTTATGGGTTACACTGCCGGCGGGAACGCGAACGGGGACCCAGAACTATGTGACTCCGATCCGATACGCCGTACATGGCTTTCGCACGCCACGGGGAGGGGGCACGCGGGGATCTCTCGGCGCTTCTCTCGCAGGTCCATCCCGTGTTCATGCTGCCGCCGGTCGCCGCCTCGTGGTTCGGGAGCATGCTCGCCGGCGAGTTCTCGCTCGCGCTCGGTGCCGTCCACATGGTCGCGATCTTCGCCGCCGTCTACACCGCCCACGTCAAGGACGGCTACGTCGATTTCTATCTCAGGAGCGAGGACGACGACCACCCGCTCTCGGAGGCGGGCTGTAAGCGCGCGCTTGCGGGCTCGACGACCCTGTTCTTCGCCTGTCTCGTCGGCCTGTGGTATCTCGTCGACGCCTGGGCTGCGCTTCTCACGCTGCCGACGTGGCTGATCGCCTACCACCACGCCCCACAGCTCGACACCAACCCGATCACGGCGACGACGGGCTACCCGGCGGGGATCGCGCTGGCGATCCTCGGGGGATTTTACGTGCAGACGGGCACGCTGGCACCGGTCGCGATCGCCTTCGCGCTGGTCTTCCTCGTCCTCCTCTCGGGCGTGAAGGTCATCGACGACGAGCAGGACCACGACTACGACAGCTCGATCGAGAAGCGGACGGTGGCGGTGGTCATCGGCCCCGAGCGCGCCCGAACCGCGGCCTACGGGCTGATGGCGCTGGCGCTCGCGCTCGTCGTCGGCTTCGTCCTCCTGCGGGTGTTCCCCCCCGAGACGACCCTCGCGGTCGTCGCGTTCGGCGCGGTCGCCGCGGTCTCGCGGCGTGCGGACTCGGAGATCGCGACCATGCTCCTGGTCCGGGGGGCGTACGTCTTCCTCGCGCTGCTGCTCGCGGCGGTCTGGTTCCGGCCGCTGTAGCCGGCCCGGGTCTTTAATCCGGTCCCGTTCGAACCCCGGCACATGGCAGACGACACCGCCCGCACGACGGCGCTCGAGACCGACATCGTCTCGCGGACCGCCGAGGACTCGGACGTCCCCGAGGAGGAGCTGAGGGACGCGCTCGAACTGCTCGATGCCGACCTGAAGGGCCGGCATTCGGAGTTCGAGCACAACACCTACGTCACCGTCGAGGAGCGGCGCGCCTACGCGATCGACCCCGAGGAGTGGGACTCGCTGTTCGAGCCCTACGATCTCGACGGGTCGGTCGAAAACGCCGCCCGACGGGCCCACGAGCGCCAGGCCGAGGCGCTGTTCGTCGCGGGCGAGGGCGACAGCGATTCCTTGGGTGATGCCTCCGGCGTCGTCGCGGGTATCGACACCGCAGAGCAGTTCGACTGAGTCAGCGAAACAGCGCGCCGGGGCCCGCGGGCTCGACGTCCGCGGTCCGACAGAGGTCCCACAGCGTCGCCCCGTTACTCGTTATCACTGGTACCCCCAGCTCGTTCTCCACGGACTCGACGGCCGATAGCGTGGGGTAGTTCGTACAGGAGACGAAGACCGCGTCGACGGCGGGGTCGACGCTTGCGACCTGCTCGGCGGCGTCCTCGGGTGTCAGCGCCCCGATCTCCGTGTTGTCCTCGATCCCGAGCCCCGAGATCGAGCCCACCTCGTAGCCCGCGTGTTCGAGATACTCGCACTCGCGGGCGTTCAGCTCCTCGTTGTAGGGCGTACGGACGGCGACACGCTCGGCCCCGAGCTCCTCCAGGGCGCGGTCGACCGACAGCGCCGTCGCGACCGCCGGGCCGTCGATCGCCGCCGAGAGCTCCTCCTCCAGCTCCTCGTCGAACCCGGGGCCGTGCAGCAGGCTGCCGGTCGTGCAGGCGTAGGCGACCGCGTGTACGTCGGCGTGCGAGAGCAACTCGGCGCACTCGACGACCCGGTCGCTCATCGAATCGAGCGCCTCCGCGGTCACGGACTCCAGCGGCATTCGGCTGGTATGAACCGAGACGCCTTCCGGAGCGTATCTCGGAAACTCCCGCTCGACGGCGGTGTTCGAGGAGGGAACGACGACGCCGAGGCGACGCCACTCGCTCATTCGCCCACCCCGTTCTCGCGGTCGCGCTCGGTCAGTTCGGGGTCGCGGTTCTCGAGGTCGCCGTGGCCACCGCCGCCGGGCGTCTTCACGGTGATCAGCGCCCCGGCGGGGACGTCACGGGTCGTCTTCGCCGACACGAGCTCCCCGTCTATCAGGTTCTCGCCCGGCTTGCCGTCCTCGCCGCCCGCGACCCCGCGGGGGCCGTAGCGTCGGCGCTCGGTCAGCAGGGAGACGGTCGCGGGCTCCGCGAGGCGCACCGAGCGCACGAGCCCGAGGCCGCCCCGGTGGCGCCCGCGCCCGCCGCTCCCCTCCCGCAGCGAGTACTCCTCGACACGCATCGGATATTCGGTTTCGAGGGACTCGATGGGCGTGTTGAGCGTGTTCGTCATGCCCACTTGGACGCCGTCCATGCCGTCTTTGTCCGCCCGGGCCCCGAACCCGCCGCCGATCGTCTCGTAGTAGGCGAACTCCCCGTTTCTGCCGCCGACCGTCAGGTTGTTCATCGTCCCCTGGCCCTGTGCGGGCACCCGGTCGGGTGCGGCCTTCGCCAGCGCGAGGAAGACGGTGTCGGTGACCCGCTGGCTCGTCTCGACGTTTCCGCCGACGACCGCCGCCGGGGGTCGCGGGTTCAACAGCGAGCCCTCGGGCGCGCTCACCGAGACGGGCTCGTAACAGCCGTGGTTCGGCGGGATCTCGGGGTCAGTCACGCAGCGCACGACGAAGTAGACCGCGCTCTTCGCCACCGAGAGCGGCGCGTTGACGTTGCCCGGGACCTGCTTCGAACTCCCCTCGAAGTCCACGTCGATCGACTCGCCCTCGACGGTGACCGTCGCCGCGATCGGGATCTCCTCCTCGGTGATCCCGTCGCCCTCCAGCACGTCGGTCGCCTCGTAGGTGCCGTCGGGCAGCTCGGCGATCTCCGCCTCGATCCGCTCTCTGGAGTAGTCGATCACGGCGTCGAACCCCTCCTCGACGACCCCTCGGCCGTGTTCGGAGAAGAGGTCCTCCAACCTGTCCTCGGCGCGGTCGTTTGCCGCGAGCTGGGCGCGCAGGTCCGCGCGGCGCTCGCCCGCGTTCCGGACGTTCGCGAGCAGGATCTCCATCACGTCGTCGTTGGTCTCCCCGCCCGCTTGGAGCCGAACCGCCGGCAGTCGCAGCCCCTCCTCGTAGATCTCGCGGGCCCCCGCGGGCATGCTCCCCGGGGTCGAGCCGCCGACGTCGGCGTGGTGCGCCCTGGAGACGGCGTAGCCGACGATCTCCTCGCTCACGGTCAGCGGCGAGACCATCGTGATGTCCGGGAGGTGCGTCCCGCCCGCGAAGGGGTCGTTCAACACGAAGACGTCGCCCGGCCGTGGGTCCTTCTCCCGGACCGTCTCGACGGCCTCGGGCATCGCGCCCAGGTGGACGGGGATGTGTTCTGCCTGCGCGACCATCCGCCCCTCCCGGTCGAACAGCGCGGTCGAGCAGTCGCGGCGTTCCTTGATGTTCGGGGAGTAGGCGCCCGTGATGAGGACCTGTCCCATCTCCTCGGCGATGCTTTCGAGCTGGTTTCTGAGTATCTCCAGTGTTATCGCGTCCATCAGTCCTGCCTCCGTGCGGTGAGCGTTCCGTCCGTCTCGACCGTCCCGACCCACTCGGGGGGCAGGACGGTCGTGCTTTCGGCCTGTTCGAGCACCGCGGGCCCCGCGACCCGCTCGCCGGGCGCGAGGCGATCGCGGTCGTAGACCGTCGCCTCTCGGCGACCCCCGCCGGGGAAGTACGCCTCGCGCTCGCCGACGACGGGGTCGCCCGCGCCCTCGTAGGCGACCCGCGGGGCCTCGCGGGGCACCGTCGCCGTTGCCCGGAGGTTGACGAGTTCGACGGCCTCGTTCATCCGATAGCCATAGGCCTGGTTATGAGCCGCGTGGAACCGCTCCTCGAGCGCCGCGGGGTCGAACTCGCTCAGGGGGACGGTGATCTCGAAGCTCTGGCCGACGTACCGCAGGTCGGCCGCCCGCTCGACCGCGGGCTCGCCGGTAGCGGTCTCCTCGCGGACCCGTTCCTCGAGCTCCGCGTACACCGATTCGACCGCCTCGATGTCGGCCTCCCCGAGAGGGGATCGGTAGGTCCTGACGGCGTCGTGCTTCTCGTCGGCCGCGAGCAGGCCGAAGGCCGAAAGCACGCCCGCGGGCCGGGGGACGACCACCCGCTCGATGTCGAGCGACTCGGCGAGCGAGACGGCGTGCATCGGGCCCGCGCCGCCGAAGGCGACGAGCCCGAACCCGCGGGGGTCGTAGCCCCGTTCGACCGTGACGGCCCGCACCGCGCGGGCCATGTTCGCGTTCGCGACCCGGTAGACGCCGCGGGCCGCTTCCAGCGCGCCGTCGAGATCGGCCTCCTCGGCCAGTCTCGCGAGCGCAGCGTGGGCGGCCTCGACGTCGAGCGTCATCTCGCCGCCCAGCGCCGTCTCGGGACCGATATACCCCAGAACGACGTTCGCGTCGGTGACGGTCGTCCGCTCGCCGCCCTTGCCGTAGCAGGCGGGGCCGGGCTCGGCGCCCGCCGAGCGCGGGCCGACCCGCAGGGCTCCTCCAGAGTCGACCCAGGCGATCGAGCCGCCGCCGGCCCCCACGGTGTTGACGTCGACCATCGGGGTCCCGATGGGGATGCCGTCGATCTCGGCGTCGGTCGTGCGTTCGATCTCGCCCTCGCGGACGAGGCTCACGTCGCTCGAGGTCCCCCCCATGTCGAACGTCACGAGCCCCTCCTCGCTTTCGACGGTGGCCCCCGCACCGACGACGCCCGCCGCCGGCCCCGAGAGGGTCGTGGTGACGGCGTGCTCCCGTACCGTTTCGGCCTCGGCGGTTCCGCCGTTGGACTGCATGATCCGAGGTATGGGAACGCCCGCCTCCGTGGCGCGTTCCGCGAGCCGCCCGACGTAGGAGTCGATTGCGGGCGTCACGTAGGCGTCGACCGCCGTCGTCGAGCTCCGCTCGAACTCGCGGAACTCCGCGAGCACCTCGCTCGAGGTCGAGACCGGTACGTCCAGCTCCTCGCGCAGGAGTTCGGCGACGCGGCGCTCGTTGTCGGCGTGGGCGTAGGCGTGCAGCAGGCAGACCGCGACGCTCTCGACCTCGCCGTCGAGCTCGCGCGCCAGATCACGGACCGCGCCCTCGTCGACCCGCTCCTCGATCCCCTCGGGGGTGGCGCGCTCGTCGAGCTCGTAGCGCCGTTTCCGGGGAACGAGCGGCGCGGGTTTCTCGGCGTCCAGGTCGTAGAGGTCGGGCCGGGCCTGTCGGCCGATCTCGAGGACGTCGCGGAACCCGTCGGTGGTCACGAGCGCCGTCTTCGCACCGTTCCGTTCGAGCAGGGCGTTGACCGAGACGGTCATCGCGTGGCTGAAGGCGTCGACCTCTCCGGGAGCGATTCCCGCCTCCTCGCAGGCCTTCTCGATGCCGGCCATCACGCCGACGCTCTGATCCTCGGTGCTCGGTACCTTCGCCGTCGTGAGGTCGCCGTCGGTATAGAGCGCCACGTCGGTGAACGTGCCGCCGACGTCGACCCCGATGTGTGTGTATCTCGTTGTCATAGCAGCAGGACGTCGTAGAGCGTCTGTAGCCCGATGCCGATCACGACGAGCGTCACGATCGCCCCCAGGGCGTTCTGTAGGGTGGAGTTGGTGTGCTCGCCGAGCAACGCGTCGTTGTTCATCGCGTAGATGAGGAACATCGCCAGGATCGGCAGGAGGATCCCGTTCGCGACCTGCGCGAAGACGATCACCTGAACGGGGTCGTAGCCGAGCCCCGAGAACACCGTCCCCGTGCCGAGGATCGTGATCCAGATCGCGCGAAACCGCGTCGAGGTGAGGTCGCGCTCCCAGCCGAGCGCCCCGGCGGTGGCATAGGCACCCGCGAGCGGCGCGCTCATCGCGCTGGTGAAGCCCGCAGCGAAGAGGCCGACCGCGAAGAAGGACAGCGCCCAGCCCCCGAAGACGGGTTCGAGCTGGGCGGCCATCGCGCCGACGTCGCCGATCTCGGTGCCGGCCGGGAACACCGCGGCGGCGGTGACGACGATCGAGAGGGTGATCGCGCCGCCGAAGACCACCGATGCGATCGTGTCGGTGCGACATTCGGCGAGCTCCGCGGGCCCGTCCCAGCGCTCTTGGACGGTGCTCGCGTGCAGGAAGAGGTTGTACCCTACCACGGTGGTCCCGATCAGCCCGGCGATCAGGTAGGCCGAGCCCGCCGGGATCGTCGGGACGAACCCGCCGCCGAGCGCGCCCAGATCGGGCCGGACGAGGATCGCGTTCGCGACGAACGCCAACCCCATGACGATCACCAGCCCGACGAAGGTGCGCTCGATCAGCTTGTAGTTCCCCGTCCAGAGCAGCGCCGCCGCGACGACCCCGATCAGCGGCCCCCAGACGTTCGCGCCGACGCCGGTGATCGTCGCCAGCCCGGCCGCGCCACCGACGATGTTCCCCGTTTGAAAGGCCGCGGTGCCGACGCCGATCGCGCTCACGACGAGCACGACGCTCGCGGTCTTCGCGGCGGGGTTGTCGAACTCCGCGCGCAGCGCCTCGCCGAGCCCCTCCCGGGAAACGAGCCCGAGCCGCGCGCTCATCTCCTGGAGGACGATCGTCGCCACCACCGAGAAGACGATCGTCCAGACGAGCACGTAGGCGTACTCCGCCCCGATGACGCTCGCGGTCGTTACCGTCCCGGGGCCGACGAACGCCGCCGCCACGATCGCTCCCGGCCCGATCGCCCGCAGCCGATCCATCAGTGCCATCCGTTCTCACCCATGCTATGGCACTACGAACCCAGCCACGGGGTATGAAGCTTGTTGAGAGACGTTCATACGCGTTCCATCATCCGTATGAACCGATCACTCGTCCAGTTCTTCGCTCAGCAGTGCCTTCGCGACCCCCTCCTCGATCGCCAGTTCGAAGGGGAGCTCGGCCGTCGAGCGCTCGATGAAGCGCAGCATGAACCGTTTCGTGGGTTCGGAGGGGAAGACGACGTGATAGGCACCGTTTTCGACCCCGCGAACGGTGAGGAAGCCACACAGTGAGAGCCACTCGAGGACCTCGCCCAGCTCGGAGAACCGCTCGGCGTACTCCGCGGCGTGGAAGTCCGCGACCCGGTCCGCCGCGGTCCGAAATTCGGGGTCGGGCTCGCCCTCGCGGTAGACGTGATCGAGAAAGCAGTGCAGGAAGTCGACGTCGAGCAGGACGTGCTCGCCCGTCGAGAGCAGGCGGTGGTACTGCTGGAGGTCGGCGCTCACGTCCGTTTCTGCGGCCTCGAAGTTCGCGGCGTAGAAGGTCAGCGCCCGACGGATCACGGCGCTCTGGCCCCCGCCGGTCTCGGAGAGCAGGGCTTCAAGGGCAGCCCGCGAGTCATCGTCGAGCGATACGGTCACACGATCTGTCATACCCGTCCGCAGGGCGGCCATCCGTGTATAGCGTGCGATCAGGAACTGCCTCGCCGATAGAGCAGCAGGTCGACCCCGGTCAGGAGTATCGCGAGGCCGAGCACTCCGGCTCCGGCCGTCGGCTCGCCGACGGAGAACGCGTAGGCCGCGAGCCCGAACAGGAGCAGGTCCAACAGCGCGATCGAGAGGAGCATCCCGGCGGGGCCGGTCTCCTCGTCCTCCCCTTCGCCGCCCTCGTCGTTGGCCTCGCCCTGGCCCGCGCGCTCGTTCTCGGCGTTCGCGCCCATGGTCGCCCTTCGGCCGGACGCTACTAACGGTTGTGCTCCGCTACGTCGCCGTGCTGCCGATCCCGACCGGAATGCCATCCATCGTCCGAAACCTGAAACACGAGCGCCGAGAGGTCCCGGTATGGAGCTCGTGGAAGCCACCGCGGACGACCTCGATGCGCTCGCCAACCGTTGGTACGACCTCGGGACGGGAATGGAGGAGTACTCCGAGCTGAACGAGCTCGCCTACACGGACGTCGATGAGGTCCCCGACGACGGCTTCCGCGCTCACCTCGACAGCGAGGACGTCACGGACTACCTCGTCGTTCACGAGGACGAGACCGTCGGCTTCGTCACGCTCCGCGAGGGTCGTCACCCCTCCCGGCAGTACTCGAACTACCTCCGTATCGTGAACGTCGCCATCGACGAAGCCGATCGGAGCCGAGGTCACGGCACGGCGGTCATCGAGCGCGTAAAAGAACTCGCTCGCGAACGGGGCTGTGACCATATCAAAGTCTCCTGTGAGTGGCACAACGAGGGCGCACGCCGGTTCTATCGCGATGCGGGTTTCGAGCCGAAGCAGGTCGACTACGCACAGCCTCTAGAGTAAGTGGCTCTGTTGAAACCCTCGATCGGCAACCGATTTCGGGGAGTCGTATCGAATACAGGGCGCGAATACCGTACGAGGTCCGGCTCGATTCGCGAAAGGAGGACCGCTCAGTATGGTCTTAGTGGTCCACGTATTTAGGAGGCGACGAGAGATGGATGACCATGGTGGATGTCGTCCTGCTTCGGCTCAGGGTGCGATCCGGATGGCCGCGACTGGTGATGGGACTTCTCGTCCGGATCTTCAGGCTCGAACAACGCATCATGAACGAGGGTGGAACGATCGGGGAGACCTTCCGGAACTGGGTGAACGCACAGTTCGAACCGATCCTCGTCAATGAAGGGATGTATACTGAATCCGCCTTTCTGGGTCGGGAGGACGACGATATCTGTCTGTTCTGGTATATGGAAGCGGACGATGTCGAAGCCGTGTACGAGGCGTTCGACGCCTCGGACCACCCCGTGACGAGCGAACGGGCCATCGGCTGGTTCTTCGAGAACCCTGAAAAGGTCCTCACGGCTGACGTCGAAAGCGATTATCCACTTCTCTTGCATGCCTGGCATCCCGATAGACCGTGATTCGCGAGGATTCGATGAACAGGTACACCTCATCGATTAGTAAGCGGGTGTACTGATCAGTTGATTCGTGGTCTCGAAGCGAGTACCCGGTTCGATATCCGTCGCCGCCGCTTCGACTCTCGCCCGATCGCCGCCGTTCGAAACGAGGCTATGCTCACTCAACAGACCATTCTCAATTGGTGCTCACGATCTTGACCACGTCGCCCTCGCTCAGTTCGTGGCCCTCGCCGACTCGGCGGTTCGAACGGGCGTCGACAGCGTGCAAGTAGCCCTCGCCGATGTCGCTATGGACGGCGTACGCGAGGTCCTTCGGCGTCGAGCCCGCCGGCAGGAGGAAGGCGTCGGGCAGGACCCGACCCTGCCCGTCGGTCCAGTGCGTCTCGTTCTGGACGGGGTAGGCCGTGAAACGGTCGAGCAGGTCGTAGACCGCGGTATCGAGGGCGGCCTGTACCCCGGTTCCGTCGTACTCGCCCATCGTCCCCTGAAGTTCCTCCAGTCTCGCCCGCTGGGCGTCGCTGAGTTCCCCGAGAACCTCGAAGTCGGGGTCGCCCGGGTCGTATTCGATCAGTCCCGTCTCGGCCCCCTTTCGCAGGGCGAGCTCGCCCTCGGCGGTGGTCGGGATCACGTGCCGGCCCGCCTTCTCGCCCGCTTCGCGCAGCCGTTCTATGTTCTCGGCGGGTGCGATATCGGCTTTGTTCGCGGCCACGAGGATGGGTTTCGTCCGCGCGCGGACGAGCCTGGCGAGCGCCCGCCTGTCCTCGTCGGTCCACTCCCGTGGGTTCTCGGGGTACTCGAGTTCCCGCAACACGACCGCGACGTCGGCCTCGCTCGCGCCGAAGCCCGTCAGGACCTCCGAGATCGCCTCGTCGATGTCGAAGCCCGGCGACCGGGACTGGCGCTCGACGCTTTCCCAGTTGCGATCGACGATCCCCGCGAGCCAGCGGTCCATCTCCTCCTCGATGAAGTCGATCTCCTCGACGGGGTCGTACGTGCCGACGTCGACGGGCTCGCCCTCGGCGTTCGTCCCGCCGGAGGCGTCGATGACGGTGATGATCGCGTCGGCATCGGTGAGCGCGTCCAAAAACTGATTGCCTAGCCCGCGGCCCTCGTGAGCGCCCGGAACCAGCCCGGCGACGTCGATCAGCTCGGCGGGGACGTAGCGCTTCCCCTCACGACAGTTCTCGTTGTCACAGCGTTCCTCGCGGGCGAGACACGGGCAGTCGGTGCGGACGTAGCTCACTCCCCGGTTGGGGTCGATCGTCGTGAACGGGTAGTTCGCCATGTCGACGTCCGCGCGGGTCGCGGCGCTGTAGAAGGTCGACTTGCCGGCGTTGGGCTTGCCGGCGAGCGCGAGCGAGAGCATACCCCTGCTACCGCCGAGCGGGGGAACTGCCTTTCGGTGGCCTCTCGTCGAGCCCTGCCCCGATCGGTCGGCTTTTGGGTCGAACTGGGTAATAGAGGGTATGGCAACGGAGTTCCTTTCCCACGCGGACCTCGTCGAGCGGCTCGAGGACCACACGTTCGATCGCCCGCCCGCGATCGTCTGCAACGCCCACATCACCGGGCTGGGGGTCGCCCGCGCGCTCGCGGCCCACGACGTCCCCGTGATCGCGATCGACCGCAACGGCGACGGGGTCGCCCCGTCCTCGGAGGCCGTCGCGTTCGCCGGGGAGGTCACCTACCCGCTCGACGACCTGGATGGCTTCCGTGCGGACGTCGAGGCGATCGCCGCTGCGGTCGAGGGCGAACCGGTCGCGTTCGGCTGCATGGACGAGTGGGTCCACGCCTTCGCCGACAGCGAGCCCGCGGGCGTTCGTCTGCCCTTCGCCGAGAAACGCGTCGTCGATCGCGTGCTCGATAAGGAGTCGCTCTACGGGATCGCCGAGGGGCTCGACGTCCCCTACCCCGAGACTCACCGGATCGCCGGGATCGGCGACGAGTCGCCCGATGCTGCCGCCGCGCTCGGCGATCCCCTCGACCCCGAGGCGGTCCTCAACCATCTGGAGTTCCCGTTCGTCGTCAAGCCCGCGCGGAAACGCGAGTTCGAGGAGGCGGTCGGGACGAACGTCATCGAGGTCGAGAGCGAGGCCGAGTACGCCGACGTGATCGAGACGGCCCGCGAGGCCGATATCCGCGTGATGGCTCAGGAGCGGGTGCCGATCGCGCAGGGCGAGGACTGCTCGCTGGCCTCCTACGTTCCCCCCACTGGAGATCCCCTGACCTTCGTCGGCAACCCGCTGGTCAGGTATCCCCGCGCGTTCGGCACTTCGTGTGTCGTCGAGCGCGTCGACCGCCCGGAGATCGAGGAGCGCGCCCTCTCGGTGCTCTCGGAGACGGAGTACTATGGAATCAGCGAGTCGGAGTTCGTCTACGACCGCGAGCGAAAGGAGTACGTCCTCCTCGACATCAACACCCGGCCATGGAAGTGGATCGGCCTCCCCGTTGCTGCGGGCGCGAACCTCCCGATGGCCGCCTACGCCGACGCGACGGGTGCGGAGTACGAACCCACGGCAGTCACGGACGCGCGCTGGGTCTACCTGCCCGACTACCTCGAACTGCTCGCGACCGACGAGAGCTTCGGCGACGTGATGAGCGAGGCCCAGTGGACGGCACTGATCTCGGGCGAGTTCGAGGACGGCGATGACCTGGCGACCGGCGTCTACTCGCCGAGCGATCCCGGCCCCACGTATGACGTGATCCGAACGGAGTTCGGCGGAATCGAGTACTACTGTTCCTGCTAGGGGACCTTTTTGCGCTTCGGGATTCGCTCGTTCGCTTCGCTCACTCGCGAACCGCTCAGCGCAAAAACCTCCTCCAAAAAAGCCGGCGCGGCGGAGCCGCGCCGGTCCACTCCGTTTACCCAGCAAGGGCCTCACAGTCCCCGATATCTCCCTGCTGATTTGCTCGCCACAATCAGGCGGCTTTTGGCGGCGGGGTCCGACCCCACGGGTATGACGGACGAGCGAATGGGGCTCAACCTCTTCACGATGAACTCGGTCGAACACGTCAGCGCCGGCTCCTGGCGCTATCCGGGCGACCAATCCCACCGATATACCGACCGGGAGTACTGGACCGAGCTGGCACGCACCGCCGAACGCGGCGGGTTCGACGCGATCTTCTTCGCCGACGTGCGGGGGATCTACGACGTCTACGGCGACGACCGGGAGATGGCGATCGAGCGCGCCGTTCAAACGCCCTCGAACCACCCCCAGGCGCTGGTGCCCGCGATGGCCGAGGTGACGAACCACCTGGGATTCGCGATCACGCGCTCGACGACCTACGCCCATCCCTACCAGCTCGCCCGCGAGTTCTCGACGCTCGACCACCTCACCGACGGCCGGATCGCGTTCAACGTCGTCACCTCGTATCTCGAGAGCGCCGCCCGGAACCTCGGCCTCGACGAGCGCATGGACCACGACGAGCGCTACGACCGCGCCGAGGAGTTCATGCAGGTCTGCTACCGCCTCTGGGAGGGAAGCTGGGACGACGATTCCGTAGTACGGGACCGCGAGGCCGGCGTTTACACCGACCCGGGGAAGGTCCGGGAGATCGACTTCGAAGGGGAGTATTTCGACGTGCAGGGTCCCCACGGCTGCGAGCCCTCGCCCCAGCGCACGCCAGTAATCTACCAGGCGGGCTCCTCCGATCGGGGGCGCGCGTTCGCCGCGAAGAACGCCGAGGCGGTCTTCACGAGCCAGCCGACCGAGGAGGGCGTGAGGGAGTACATGGACGACATGCGAGAGCGCGCCGCTTCACATGACCGGGAGCCCGATTCGCTCGACTTCTACGCCGGGATCGTCCCGATCGTCGGCGAAACCGAGGAGATCGCCGAGGCCAAACACGAGAGCTACAAGGAGACCATCGACGTGGAGGCGACCCTCGCGCTGCTCAGCGGCTTCATGGACATGGACCTCTCGGAGCTCGACCCCGATCAGAAGCTCGAACACATCGAGACCGAGGCGATCCAGGGTGCGGTGAACGCCTTCACGAAGGGCGATCCCGACCGCGAGTGGACGGTGCGGGAGATGGCGCAGTTCGCCGGGCTCGGGACGACCTCGCCGGTGGTGGTCGGCACACCAGTAGAAATCGCCGACGCCTTCGAGTACTGGTTCCACGAGGTCGGCGTCGACGGGTTCAACGTCAAGGAGGTGGTTCGACCGGCGAGCCTGCGCGATTTCGTCGACCTCGTGGTTCCTGAGCTCCGCGAACGGGGGCTCGTCCGCGAGGAGTACGAGGGGGGGACGCTGCGCGAGGGCATGACGGGGCGATCGGGCCTTCCCGAGGACCACGCCGGGAGGCGCGAGGCGCTGTCGGAAATGGGGCTGTAGTTACAGCGAGACGGCCATCATCACTTCGTCGACGTACTCGCCGTCGATCTTGTAGTGGTCCTCCCGAACCGCCTCGACCTCCCAGCCGTGACCCTCGAGGAACTCGATAGCCCCCTCGTTCGTCGAGGGCACGCTCTGATAGACCCGTTCGTAGCCCTGCGAGCCGGCCCACTCCAACCCGCGCTCGAGCAGGTGGCCCCCGAGGCCGTAGCCGCGGTACTCCTCGAGGACGCCCGTCGTGAGCTCCGCGGTGTGTGAGAGCTTCTCGATCTCCGGCGACTGGAGGTGCGTCCAGCCGACGACCTCGTCGTTGACCGTCGCGACGAAGAACACCCGCGACTCGACGTCGTCCTGGCGGAGCAGCTCGCGCTCGTGGTCGAGCTCCTGGGCGACGGTCTCGGCGACGATGTATGTGCGTTTCTCGGCGACCTGCCGGAGGACGCCGAGGATGCCGGAGAGATCGGCCTGGCGGGCCGGTCGGACGTGGAACTCGATGTCGTCCCGGGTGAACTCCTCCTCCTCGCCCTCTAGTTCGGGAACGACCTGAAGTCCGCCACCCAGTGCCTCCTCCAAGAGGCCGTTTCGCTTCAGGATCGCGACGTGGTGGCGAAAGCCGCCGGGGTCCTGCGGGAAAACCGTCTCCTGGACGCTCCCGTGATCGGTCGGTCCGTGTTCCTTCACGTACTCGTAGATCCGTTCGCGGTCGCCGTGGTCGAGGTCGGGCTGGGTCTGGGCGTTCATGATTAATGATACCACACCACTAACCAATAATCTTACGTCCGATCTATCGGCGGTCCGGAACGTGGGTAAGGAGCTGGGCAGTATCCCGAAGGTGGTGGGTCTCGACGAACAGCTCGGCGGTCTCCCGGACCGAGAACTGGGCGTCGATCCCGACGCCGTAACACAGCGCGTACAGCTCCAGCCACTCGTTGAGCGCGTCCTCGATCGCGTCGTGCTCCGCCCGCGAGAGGCGTCCGCCGTTCGAGCGCGCCTCGATGTAGACCGCAAGAACGGGCCACAGCCCTTCTCTCAGGTACGAGAGGGCCCGTTCGTCCGGGTTCTCAGGAGGATCGAACGCCGCTCGCTCCTCGCGGGCGCGCTCCGCGAGCGCCCCGATCCGGGCCTCACGGCCCGCGCCCCCCGCGCTCATCCCTCGCGGAACTCGACGCCCTTCCCGCCGCGCGGGTGCTCCCAGCGGGTGTCGGCGACGATCGCACACGTCCCACACTCGACACAGGGCTGGGTGTCGAGGCTGACGAGTCGTTCCTCACCTCCGTTGGTCTTCACCACCTCCTCGCGGTAACAACCCCCGCCGAAGTCCTGCGCGCTGACCGGACAGGCCGTCACCGCCGCGCCGCTGGCCTCGACCGACTCGTCGAGCAGTTCGATGTGTGGGTTGCCCACGTCGGTGTCGTAGGTCAACTCGCCGATCCGGTCGGCGAGGCTCGGCGGCTCGACGTCGTTCTCGCCCTCGACTGGCTCGCCGAGCTCCTCGGCGATGACGGCCGGGAGCGTTACGTAGGGCGTCGCGGTGTCGGGGACCATCATCGAGAGGTACGGCGAGCCGTAGAGCCGCTCCAACTGGCCCGAGAGCGCGCGGACCCCCGCCCGTCCAACGCGGGAGTCGACCACCCTGTCGGTGAGGGCCGCGACCGGGGCGCGCTCGCCCAGGGCGCTTGCGACCTCGTAGCGCCGCGGGCGGAGCTTCGCCATCACGCCCTCGTCACGGAGGCGTTTCGCGTAGCGCTCGCCCGCGAGGGTGGGATCACCCCGCGAGCGCGCCTCGACGAACGCTTCCGCGGCGAGCGCGCCCGCCGTCACGGCGTGGTTCATCCCCTTGATGATCGGCCCCTGGGCCTGCATCTGCCCGCCCGCGTCGCCCACGAGCACGAGCCGACCCTCGTGGGGCTCGGGGTTGGCGACCTTCTTCGAATCCGGCACCAGCTTCGCGCTGTACTCCCGTTCGTGGTAGTCGTCGTCGAGCCACTCCCCGAGGAGCGGGTGGGTGAGCAGCACGTCCAGCAGTTCGTGGGGTTCGGCCTCCTCGGCGACCAGCGAATCGAGGTGGAAGACCGTCCCGATCGAGAGCGACTCCTCGTTGGTATAGAGGAAGCCCCCGCCCCGGACGTCCGAGAACAGGTCGCCCGAGAAGAGGTGGGCCTCGCCCTCATCACTATCTAGCCCGAACCGGTCGTTCACGTCGGGCAGGTCGACGACCGCTTTCACGCCCTGGAACCACTGCTCGGGCTCCTCCCAGTCCATCAGCCCGGCGTCCCGGGCGAGCTCGCTGTTGACGCCGTCGGCCGCGACGATCAGATCGGCGCGGATGGGATCGAGCTCGTCGCAGGTGACGCCGACGATCTCCCCGCCGTCTCTGAGAAGGCCGTTCACCCGCACCTCGGTCAGCAGCCCGCCGCCCGTTTCCCTCGTCATCTCGTGGACCCGCTCTGCGAGCCACGAGTCCATCCGCCGCCGCAGCACCGCGTCGGACCACTCGGTGTCGTGCTCGTGCAGGCCGGTGATGTCGAACGTCTTCACCCGATCGCCGGCGACGTTGTGGAGGTAGTACTCCGTGATGGGGCGCTCGGCGGCCTCCTCGCGGAAGTCGGGAAAGAGGTCGTCGATCGTGTAGGGGGCCGATCCCTCGGCGTAGAGCAGCCCCCCGGAGACGTTCTTCGAGCCGGCGTCGACGCCGCGTTCGAGCACCAGCGTCTCGACGCCGTTGCGAGCGAGCGTGGCGGCCGCGGCCGCCCCGCCCGGTCCGCAGCCGACGACGACCGCCTCGTAGTGCTCGTAGTCGTCTGTACTCCCGCCCGCGTCGGCCGCCTCACCCCGATCGAGCGCCTCCGCAGGTGCGTTCTCGGTCTTCTCGGCGGGATCGGTGTTCGCGGCCATCAGTCATCACCCCCTCCGTCGGCGGCAATCGGGACCGGTTCGCCGCGCTCGATCGCCTCCGTGAGCCGCGGGAGGACCTCGAAGAGGTCGCCCTCGATGAAGTAGTCCGAGAAGTCGCGGATGTCGGCCTCGGGGTCGGTGTTGATCGAGACGATCGTCTCGGAGTCGTCCATCCCCACCTTGTGCTGGATCGCGCCGCTGATCCCCGCGGCGATGTAGAGGTCGGGCGCGACGACCTGGCCGGTCTCGCCGATCTGGCGTTCCTCCTTCGCGTAGCGCTCGACGTGGCCCTCGAACTGATAGGAGGAAGTGACGATCCCGCGGCTGATCCCCAGATCGGCGTCCTCGAAGGCGTCGACCAGTTCGAGGCCGAGCTCCATTCCCCTCGTGGGATCGTCGCCGATCCCGCGCCCGAGCGCGACGATCACCTCCCGCCCCGTGAGGTCCACGCCGCCTTCGAGGCGGTCGTGGTCCTCAATCGTGACGCGGAACCACTCCTCGTCTAAGGTCGCCTCGAACTCCACGATCTCGCCCTCGCGCTCGAAGTCGGGTTCGGGCAGGTCGAAACTCCCCGGGATGACCGAGGCGCCCTGCGGGTGGAACTCTCTCCCGGGAGCGTCGAGACAGAGGATGGTCGAGTACTCGAAGCCCGAGAAGTCGGGCCGTTTCATGTGGAGCACGCGCTCGAACTCCTTCTTGTCGCCGGCCCCGCCCGTCTTCGCGGGGTTCGAGATGACCGTCTCCTCGATGTAGAGGCCCGAACAGTCGCTGGCGAGCCCCGAATCGAGCTCGGCCTGGACCTGTGCCGAGAGGTCCCGGCCGTTGTTCGTCGCCGGGAAGAGCACGTACCGGGGCTCGTCGTAGACCTCGCCCTCGGTCGTCTTCCAGTCGGCGTCGGCTCGTGAGGTGTCCCGCTCGCTTCCCGATCCGGCCCGGGCCATCTCGCAGAACACCTCGGTGTAGGGCTTGTGGTAGAACCGTTCCAACCGATCGTCCTCGGTGTAGATCGCCACGTCCGCGCCGTAGGCGATCGTTTCCTCGGCCAACTCCTCGACCGAATCGCCGATCACGACCGCGACGACGCGCTCTTCCTCGTCATAGGAGTCGTTGTAGCCGTCCATCAGCTCGCGGGCCTTCCCGAGCATCTCCTTTGCGGCGTCGATCAGCTCGCCCCGCTGGGTCTCACAGTAGACCCACATGTCCCGGTAGTCGCCACCCTCCAAGGCCTTCACGTACTGTTTGTCCGCCGTCGGGTGGTCGAGGTCGGGGTGTTTCTCCTCGGGCGGGAGCCGCTCCGTCGTCTCGCCCTCCTCGCTGCCCTGGACGGAGTCGAGCTGGCTCTCGATCAGTCGCTTCGCGGTCTTCCGGTCCTGTCCCTTCTTCTCCTCCTCCAGCAGGACTTCCAGTTCGTCGACGTCGTCGATCTTCCGGACGAGGTTGCCCAGTTCGGCGACGGTGTGCTCGCTCGGGTCGACGTCCGTTGGACTCTCCTCGTCCTCCTCTTCGGCCTCCACTTTTTCGATCCGGCTGACGAGCAGGGTCTTGACGTCCTCGCGGTTCGGCCCGCCCTCCTCGATCTCGAGCATCTCCTCCAGCTCATCGAGGTCCTCTACTTCCCGCAGCTTGGGCCCGAGCTCCGCGATGTCGTGATCGCGCGGGTTGAGTTCGACCATCGTCAGTCACCCCCTGCGGCAGCCTCGCCGCCGGTGTAGGGCAGCAGTTCGTCGAGCACCGACTCCATCCCGGCCTCGTCGCCGGGTTCGACCATCGTCGCCTCGCGCTCGGAGGGAGCCTTCGGGATCGGATCCACGCCGGAAACGATTGTCGGCGAGCCGTCGAGCCCGATGTAGTCGGGGTCGAGGTTCAGCTCCTCGTGGTCCCACGTCGTGAGATAGCCCTCGTGGGACTCGGCGCGCGCTTTGGTCTCCTCGCGGAGGTCCTTGTACGTGAGGCGATGGGCGGCCTTTCTGTACGTCGGCTCGAACTCGGGGTCGGTGACGATCATCGCGGGAAGCGGCGCTTCGACGGTCTCGATCTCCTCGATGTCGCCCTCGACGAGCCGTTTCGCCCGGACGGTTCGCTCCTCCTCGTCCACGTCGAGCGCGATGACGTGCGTGAGGATCGGCCAGTCGAGACACCAGCAGGTCTGCGGGCCGGTGTGGCCCGTCTCGCCGTCGGCGGTCTTGAACCCCGCGAAGAGGAGGTCGGGCTCCTCGCGCGTTTCGGCGATCTTCTCAATCCCAGTCGCGAGCGTGATCGACGTCGCCCAAGTGTCGGCGGCGGCCATCTCGCGATCGGAGAGCAGGAACAGCTCGTCGGCGTAGACCGACTCCATGGCCTCCTGGAGCACGTCGCCGTAGCCCGGCGGGCCCATGCTCATCACGGCCGCGGTACCCCCGTGGCGCACCTTCGTCTGGAGGGCCGCCCGGAGCGCGAACGCGTCGTTAGGGTTCATCACCGTCGGGGTCTTGCCCCGCTCCAAGTGTCCCTCGTCATCGAACGAGACCGCTCCCTCGCTGAAGTCCGGGACGCCCTTCGTCAGCGTGACTGTGTACATGCCCACTCACCCCCTCAGGTCCGCCCCGCTCGACCCGCGTCGACGTCGATCGCGTCGACGGGACAGACGTCGACACAGAGCATGCAGTCGATGCACTGGGCCTCGTTCGTCGGGTCGGCCTTGATCTCGCTTTCGGGATGACCGGGCGTGTCGACCCACTCGAAGACGTCGACCGGACAGTCCTCCAGACACGCGCCGTCGGCCAGACAGACGTCGAAGTCGACCGCGACGTGCGTGCCGTGGATCCCCAACTGTTCTGGCTCCTCGACCGGTCCCCAGACGTCGTGGCCCCGGTGTGTGTCTACCTTCTCTCGGTTCTCCTCGAACGACGAATCGATGGACATTGGTATACATACCCACGATAACTCTTCACTTAAATCACTCGGCAAACATCATCATTGTCCGGTAGGGTCACTGGGGCGAGCCGCCGGGGTCCGTCGAGAGCCCCATGTTCACCTCGCCGCGGGCGCGGATCGTCCCGTCGACGACCCCGTCGCGGGCGAGATCGAGGTGCTCACACGAGATGTCGCCCCACACCCGCGCGTCCTCGGCGACGGTGACGGTCCCGCCACGGGTGGTGACGTCGCCGTGGACGATCGCGCCCGGGGCGATGGTGATGTCGTCTCGCGCACGCAGGCTGCCGAAGATCTCGCTGTCCTCGCCGAGCGAGATCGACTCCGTGCGGACGTTGCCGTGCAGCCGACAGTCCCGGCCGATATCGGCCGGCGCCGAGACCCGCCAGGCGTCGTCGGAGACGGTCGCGCCCGTCGGGATCGTGAGCGGCGGCGGGCCCTCCTCCTCGTCGAACATCCCCTCAAGGAGCTCCTCGGCGGCGTCGTCCTCGCCCATCCGGAGGAGGTGGGTGAGGTACATGAACAGGAAGACGACCGTCGGCATCGGGTTCCGGATGACGATCCAGCCGCTGGCCTCGAACCCCTCGGCGATCTGGACGTCGTCGCCGATGTCCAGATCGCCCCCGACGACCAGCTGGCCGTCGATCTCGATGCGCTCGCCGAGATACGCGTCCCCCCCGACGAGAACGTTGTCGGCGACCGTACACCAGGTATCGAGCCGGCAGTCGCCCTCGGCCTCGATGTGGCCGCCGAAACGCACGCGCTCGCCGGCGACGACGTTCCGGCCACGGATCCCGAACTCCACCGTGCTCTGTGCGCCGACGAGCACGTCGCCGTCGGCCACGAGGTCGTGCTCCTCGACGACGGTGCCGTCGGGGATGGAGAGCGCGGAGAGCGGGTCCGGCCGGAGTGACACGCCTTCCTTTCGTCGGCCGGACCTCTTAAAACTCCTGTGGCCGTCCGACGGGCGTCAGACGACAGGATCTTTGCGCTCGACGGCCTCGATCCAGCCATGACGACGATCTCCATCGACGACGAGGGCGTCGACGCCGTCTACGAAGGGACGGAGTTCCGCCTCGAGCGCGAGCTGATCGAGGAGGCCACGGAGAAGCGCTACTGGGACGTCACCGACCACGAGATCCTCCAGATCATCGAGGACAGCCCCGACCTCTCCGGCGAGCCCCGGCGCGTGGGCGACATCGTCGGGTGACCGCCGGTAGCTTTTACCCGGTCCCCCTCGACCGCCCGGTATGGACTCCACCCGGTTCGACCATCCCGCCTTTCGCGCCGCCGCCGGCACGCTGGCGGGCTACGGTATCGTCCTGGTCGTCATGACGGTTCTGCTCTTCCTGATACCGTACGCGGTCTTCGCGGCGTTCTAACGGTCGACGCTCCGGCCGAGCGTCGCCGAGTCGTCGTTTGCACAGTCCCCGACGAGCTTCGCGGGGTTGCCAACGACCGTGCAGTTGCCCGGCACCGAGTCCAGTACCACCGACCCGGCGCCGACGCTCGCGCCCTCGCCGAGCACGATCGGTCCCAGGAGCGTCGACCCTGCCCCGACGGTGACGTCGTCCTTCAGCGTGGGGTGGCGCTTCTCGTCGGCCAGCGAGTCCCCGCCGAGGGTCACGCCGTGATAGAGCATCACGTCGTCGCCGATCTCGGCGGTCTCGCCGATCACGACGCCCATGCCGTGGTCGATGAAGAACCGCCGGCCGATCTCGGCGCCCGGATGGATCTCGACGCCGGTCAGCCCGCGAGTGAGATGCGAGAGCAGTCGGGCGGCGAGGCGGAAGTCGGCGGACCAGAGCGCGTGGGCGATCCGGTGGAGCCAGATCGCGTGCAGGCCCGGGTACGCCAACAGGACTTCGAGCGTGCCCTTCGCCGCCGGGTCCTTCGCCTTCGCCGTCCGGACGTCCTCGCGTAGTCGCTCGAGCATGTCGCTATCTGGTTCCGATAACGCGTGTAGAATGGTAGCTGTTGTGGTACCGGTGGTCCGACGACCGGAATCAGGCGAACGTCTTCGAGACCTCGTCGTCCTCCTCCTCGGCCTGGATCTTCGCCCAGGCCTCCTCGAAGTCCGCCATGCGGACCTCGGTGCGGTCGTCGCGGATGGCGAACATCCCCGCCTCCGTACAGATCGCCTTGATGTCCGCGCCGCTTGCCTCGTGGACCTCCTCGGCAAGCGCCCCGAACTCGACGTCGTCGGAGACGTTCATGTTCCGGGTATGGATCTGGAAGATGAGCTCCCGACCCTCGACGTCGGGCTTGGGGACCTCGATGAGGCGGTCGAACCGGCCCGGGCGGAGGATCGCGCGATCGAGCATGTCGAAGCGGTTCGTGGCGGCGATGATCCGCACTTCTCCCCGATCCTCGAAGCCGTCCATCTCCGAGAGGAGCTGCATCATCGTGCGCTGGACCTCGGCGTCGCCGGAGGTCTTCGATTCGGTGCGTTTGGAAGCGATGGCGTCGATCTCGTCGATGAACAGCACGGCGGGCTCGTGGGCCCGGGCGACCTCGAAGAGGTCCCGAACCAGCTTCGCGCCCTCGCCGATGAACTTGTGGACGAGCTCGGAGCCGGCCATCTTGATGAAGGTGGCGTCGGTCTCGTTGGCGACGGCCTTCGCCAGCATCGTCTTCCCGGTGCCCGGCGGTCCGTAGAGGAGAACGCCGCTCGGGGGCTCGATCCCGACCTCCTCGAAGGCGTCGGGCTTCAGAAGCGGCATCTCGACGGTCTCGCGCACCTCGTTCATCTGCTCGTCGAGGCCGCCGATGTCGGTGTAGGAGACCTCGGGGCTCTCCTCGACCTGCATGACGCGGGCGCGGACGTCGGTCTCGCCCTCGAGCTGCTTGACGATCGACAGCGAGTTGTTGACCGCAACCCGGCTGTCGGGTTCGAGCTCCTCGCGCATCTCCTCGGTGACCTCGGTGAGCGCCTCCTGGTTGTTGCCGTGCTGTTTGATGATGACGCCTTCGTCGGTCAGCTCCTGGACCGTCGCGACGAACAGCGGCGACTGCTTGAGCTTCTTGTTCTCGTGGGTCAGGCGCTCGAGCTTCTGCTGGTACTTGTTGTTCTCGGCGTTCGCGTCGAGCAGCTTGTCGCGCATCTCCTCGTTCTGGTCCTCGAGGACGTCGAGCCGGTCGCGCAGCGCCTCGATCTTCTCCTGCTGTGAGGTGTCGTCCTCCTCGTAGGGAAGGTCCACGTCCTCGACGGTATCAGTCATTGCCCGATTTACGGCGCTGACTCATAAGAGGTTTCGGGTCAACCCGACTGAAATTCTCAGTAGTAATATTCCAAAAGGAGAAATATTATTACGTTGAATCCGGTAGATGGACGTGAAATGAGTACGTCAGAGGCAGTCACGGCCGGCCCGGGGGAGGAGACGGGATGGGAGGCGGTCCGGGAGCTCCCACCAAGTGCGAAGCTGGTGGCGAAGGTGCTCGAGTACAACGAGACACTGACCCAGAGCCAGCTCGCCGAGGAGACGCTGCTGCCCCCGCGGACCGTTCGCTACGCGCTGAACCGCCTCGAGGAGGAGGAGGTCGTCGAGTCGCGCTTCTCGTTTTCGGACGCCAGAAAGCGGCTCTACACCCTCGCGATCGAGTCGCGCTGAGCCCACGTAGCTTATCCCTCCCGCCCGCGAACCACGGGACATGACACGGGTGATCCACACCGGCGACACCCACATCGGTTATCGCCAGTACCACTCGGCCGAGCGCCGGGCCGACTTCCTGGCCGCCTTCGAGCGGGTCGCCGCCGACGCCGTCGACGACGGGGTCGACGCCGTCGTCCACGCCGGCGACCTCTTTCACGACCGGCGCCCCGACATCGGGGACCTGCTCGGCACGCTCGACGTGCTGCGCGATCTCGACGACGCCGGCGTTCCCTTCCTCGCGATCGTCGGCAACCACGAGGGAACTCGAGGCGGGCAGTGGCTCGATCTGTTCTCCCGGATGGGCCTCGCGACCCGCCTCGGGAGCGAGGGGGTCGAGATCGGCGAGACCACCTTCTACGGGCTCGATCACGTGCCGGCCTCCCGGCGCGACGAGCTGGAGTACGACTTCGCCCCGCCCGAAACGGAGCACACGGCGCTGGTCGCCCACGGGTTGTTCGAACCGTTCGCCTACGCCGACTGGGACACCCAGGAGCTGCTCGAACAGGCCTCCGTGGAGTTCGACGTGATGCTGCTGGGCGACAACCACCAGCCCGACCGCGCGGAGATCGAGGGGACCTGGGTGACCTACTGCGGCTCGACCGAGCGCGCGAGCGCGAGCGAGCGCGACGACCGGGGCTACAACCTCGTGGAGTTCGCCGAGGGCGAGGCCCACATCACCCGCCGGAGGCTCGACACTCGGGAGTTCGTCTTCATCGACGCCGAGCTCGGCGAGGGCGAGGGCGCCGAGCGGCTGCTCGAACGGGTCGGCCAGCACGAGCTCGAGGACCGGGTCGTGATCGTCACGGTCGAGGGCGAGGGCGAGCCGATCACGCCCGCGGAGGTCGAGTCGTTCGCGAGCGAGCGCGGCGCGCTGATCGCCCGCGTGAACGACAAGCGCGAGATCGAGGGGGGCGAGGCGGTCGACGTCTCCTTCTCGGATCCCGACGCCGCGGTGCGCGAGCGCCTGCGCGAGATGGGACTCTCGGCCGCCGCCGGCGACGTCGACGAGACCGTCCGGGCGAGCAAGATCGCCGACTCGAACGTCCGCGAGACCGTCGAGGAGCGGGTCCGGACGCTGATCAAGGAGGATCCGGGGGCGTTCGAGACGGCCACGAAAGCGGACGGATCGGCGACGTCCGAACCGACGACGGCGGACGAGGGGAGTCGGGACGGCTCGCCGACCGCCGGACCTGAGGCTGACGAGTCCGGAGCGGACGAAGCCGGAGTGGAAGGATCCGAGGCCGACGAGACTGAGGCCGACGACCCCGCGATGGGTGACTCGGAGACCGACGAGCCCGCGGTCGGGGCGACGGAGGCGACCGAGCGGCCCGAGGGGGCGACCTCGGACGGGCAGGCCCAGTCCTCGATGGAGGAGTACCTGTGAGGATCGAGCGCGTCCGCCTGGAGAACTTCAAGCCCTACCGGGATACCGACCTCCGGCTCGATCGCGGCGTCACGGTGATCCACGGGCTGAACGGCAGCGGGAAGTCCTCGCTGCTGGAGGCGTGTTTCTTCGCGCTGTACGGCTCCTCGGCGCTCGACGGCACCCTCGAGGACGTCATCACCAACGGCGAGGACGAATGCGAGATTGAGCTGTGGTTCAGCCACGACGGGGGATCTTACCGTGTCGAGCGCCGCGTCCGGCTCTCGGGCGAGCGCGCCCAGACCGCGACCTGCGTCCTCGAAACGCCGGAGGGGAGCGTCGAAGGGGCCCGCGACGTAGAGCGCTACGTCGAGGGGATGCTGCGGATGGACAGCGAGGCGTTCGTCAACTGCGCGTACGTCCGCCAGGGCGAGGTCAACAAGCTGATCCACGCCACCCCCGGCGAGCGCCAGGACATGATCGACGACCTCCTCCAGCTGGGAACCCTCGAGGAGTACCGCGAGCGCGTCAGCGAAGCTCGATTGGGGGTCAACGACGTCCGCACGGACGTCCAGGGCAGCCTCCGGGAGGTCGACTCGCAGATCGACGAGAAGGAGGGAAAGGGGCTGCCCGCGACCCTGAACGACCTCGAGACGGAGCTCAACGAGACCGAGAGCGAGATCGAGCGCTTCGAGGGGAACCGCGACAACGCCGAACGGACCCGCGAGGAGGCCGAGGAGGTCCTCGATTCCCACGAGGAGGTCCGCGGGGAGATCGCGACGCTCGAGGACGACATCGAGGAGCTCCGCGGGACGATCTCCTCGACCGAGGACGAGCGCGACGGGCTCAAGGGGGAGCTGGCCGAGACCCGCGAGCGGATCGCGGAGCTCGAGAGCGAGCGCGACGGGCTCCTCGCCGAGTCGGAGCTCGACCGTGCCAAGGAAGACGCCATCGAGGAGCGCCGCGGGGAGCTCGAGACCGAACTCGAGGGCTGTCGCGAGTCGATCCGCGAGGCCAGCCTCGACGCCCAGAGCGAGAAGAGCGATGCGAAGGCGGCCGCGGAGGCCGTCGAGGAGCTCGCCGAGCGCGCCGAGGAGGCCCGCGAGGAACGCGCGACCCTCGAAAGCGGGATCGAGGAGGGCGAGGCGGCGCTCGCGGACCGTCGGGAGGCGCTCTCGGAGCTCGACGGCGAGATCGAGGAGCTCCGGGATCGGTTCGACGACGCGCCCGTCGACGTCAGCGAGACGGACGAACTCCTCTCGGAGCTTCGCGAGCAGCGCGAGGGACTCCGCGAGCGCGAGACCGAGCTCCGGGCGAGCCTCGAGAGCGCCCGCGAGGCGGTCTCGGAGGGTGAGCGACTCCGCGAGGCGGGCAAGTGTCCCGAGTGCGGCCAGCCCGTCGAGGAGTCGCCCCACGTCGACGCCCTGGAGGATCGCCGCGAGCGGGTCTCGGAGCTCGAAGAAACGCTCTCGGAGCTCCGCGAGGGGCGTGAGGGGGTCGAGGACCGGATCGACCGGGCCGAGGCGCTCGCGGAGGCCGAGGAGGGGATCGCGAGGCGAAAGGAGCGCCGCGGGACGCTCGAGGAGCTCCTCAAGGAGCGCGAGGACGCGCTCGCGGAGAAGCGCGAGCGGGCCGCCGACCTCGAGGAGCGCGCTGCGGAACTCAAGGACGAGGCGGACGAGAAGCACGAGACGGCCGCCGAGGCCCGCGAACGCGCGGAGGAGGCCCAGGAGCGGATCGGCGAGCTCGACGAGCGCCGGACCGCCCTGGAGGAGCGCATCGGCCGGCTCGAATCGCTCGCGGACGTGCTCGGGAAGATCGAGGATGCCCGCGAGACGGTCTCGACGCTCCGCGAACGACGCGAATCGCTCGCGGAGCTGAACGACGAACGGCGCGAGCGCCTCGCGGAGAAGCGCGATCGGAAGGCGGAGCTCGAGGACGAGTACGACCCCGAGCGGATCGAAGACGCTCGGGACCGGAAGGCCGAGGCCGAGGACTACCTCGAGAAGGTCGAGCCGAAGCTCGCGGAGCTCGCAGAGGAGGAAGCACGGCTCCGCGACCGGATCGGCGGCGTGAAAAGCGAGCTCGAGGCGCTCGAGGAGCTACGGGAACGACGCGACGCCCTCGAGGAGCGCCTGGAAGCGCTGGACTCGCTCTACGGCGAGGCCGAGCAGCTCCAGGAGATGTACGGCCGGCTCCGTGCGGAGCTGCGCCAGCGCAACGTCGACCAGCTCGAACGGATGCTCAACGAGACGTTCGAGCTGGTCTATCAGAACGACGCCTACGCGACCCTCGAGCTCACGGGCGAGTACGAGCTCACCGTCTACCAGAAGGACGGCTCGCCGCTCGACCCCGAGCAGCTCTCGGGCGGCGAGCGCGCGCTGTTCAACCTCTCGCTTCGCTGTGCGATCTACCGTCTGCTCGCCGAGGGGATCGAGGGAGCGGCGCCGATGCCGCCGTTGATCCTCGACGAACCCACCGTGTTCCTCGACTCGGGTCACGTCTCGAAGCTGGTCGACCTCGTCGAGTCGATGCGCCGTCTGGGCGTCGAGCAGATCGTGGTCGTCAGCCACGACGACGAGCTCGTGGGGGCGGCCGACGAGCTCGTTCGGGTGAGCAAGGACCCGACGACGAACCGCTCGACCGTCGAGCGCGGCGAGGAGCTACTCGCCGCCGGGGCCGCGGAGTGAGGAGAGCGCCTCCGCCGCGAGCTCGGTCGTCCCGTAGCCCCGTTCGCCCGCGACCTCGCGCTCCTCGAGCAGCCCCGCCGCCCGGAGCTCCGTGACGGTGCCGTGGAAGTCGCTCTCACAGAGCGTGTCGAAGGAGAGCAGCTCCCGGACCGAGCGCGGTCCGCCCGCATCGAGGAAGAGCAGTAGGCCCAGGGTCCGGTCGTCGTGGACCGCCCGCAGGAGCCGCCGGGTCGGCTCGTCGACCTCGCTCGCGGCCGTCTCGAGGGGCGACTCGCCCACCGCGGAGAGCTCGCCGTTCTCGACGTAGCGCTCCTCGCCGGTCTCGGGGTCGCGCACCAGGCTCGCGTCGCTCGAGCGCTTGAGCAGGAGGTAGCGCGCGCCGTCGTCGTCCTCGACGGTCTGCATACCCGTCTTATCCACCCCGCGGGTTAGTCGCTGTCGGTGCCCAGCTCGTCGACGTCGAGGCGCCAGTACTTGTAGGTCCCCCGGGCGAGCGCGAGCAGGCCGACCGCGAGCAGCCCGCCGCCCAGATAGGTTCGCCCCTCGAAGACCAGGAAGAGCGCGCCGATGCTGGCGGCGAGGATCCCGACGTTGAACAGGACGACGAGCATCCAGAAGGCGCTCAGCAGGTCCGTCGGCGCGTCCTCGGGACCGAGGAGGCCGTCGGCGGGCAGCGAGACGTCGGGCGCGTCCGGCCCGAGGTCGGGCTCCTCCTCCTCGGGCTCGATGTTCGGGATCTCGGGGCCGAGATCGGGCTCGTCGGGCTCGTGCTCCGAGCGGTCGTCGGGGAACACGCTCGGGAGTCGGGCGAGTGGGAGCAAAAGCGATTCGACACGCGCCGGGCGCGTCGGGCTCAGACCTGGTCGGGGAGGGCCACGCTGTGGGTCGCCTTGACCCACGCGAGCGGGTTGCGGACGTCGTAGAAGACGATGCCCCCGGAGGTCTCGTACGTCTCGACGGACTCGACCGCGTCGAGTTCCAGTTCGTCGTCGGTGCCGCTTTGGCGTTCGTGATCGGCGCTTGACATCGTCGTCACCGTCTGGTGGTATGTGTTAACACAATATATGTCTTGTTGCTCCGTCACCCGTTGCCAAGATCGTGTCGGCTCGGACGAATAGCCGGACGAACGACCGTTCCATCGTCCATCGATCCGTTCGGCTCACCTCGTGGTCGCTCCTTAGTGCGCCTCGCTTGCCTCGGCGAACCTCGGTCGCAGCGGTGCTGCTTCCTGGTTTATCTCACTCTGTTCGATAAACCACGGTCGTTCAGCTGCGCTTCACTCCCCCACTTCACTTCGCTCCGCTCAGTGAACCACGGTCGCAGCGATGCTGCTCCCCGGTTTCGCTCGCTTCGCTCGCTAAACCACCGGTGTTTTAGCCACCCACGACCAACGAGCGGCTATATGGAGCAATCGGGGCTTTCCGCGTACGGGGACGTCGACGAGGGGCGTCCGGCTGCGGAGGCACGCGCCGTCGCCGGCAACGGGGACGGGAACGCGAGCGAGGTCGTCGACATCGACGAACGGCGGTTCCCGACGGTCGAGGGGACGATCGACCTCGGGGTCACGCAGGTCAACTACACCGTCGAGGAGACCTCGGACGGCGAGCGCCCCGTCATGCACGTCTTCGGGCGGGACGACGCCGGCGAGTCCCATCACGTTCGGATCTACGAGTTCCGGCCCTACTTCTACGCGCCGACGGCGACGCTCACCGACGAGGACCTCTCGGACAGCCGGATCACCGGCCACGAGGAGGGCTATCAGTCGATCCGGGGCGAGGAGCTGACGAAGATCTTCGGGCAGACCCCCCGCGACGTCGGGAACATGCGCGACCGGTTCGACCACTACGAGGCCGACATCCTCTTTCCCAACCGCCTGCTGATCGACAAGGGCATCAACAGCGGGATCCGGGTCCCCGACCGGCGCGACGACGACGGCTCCGTTCGAGCGCACCACGAGGAGATCGAGGCCGTCGAGGCCGAGGCCGACCTCCGGGTCCACAACTTCGACCTGGAGGTCGACGACCGCTCGGGCTTTCCCGAGGAGGGCGAGGAGCCGATCGTCTGTCTGACCAGCCACGACTCGACGCGCGAGGAGTACATCGGCTGGCTGTACATCGCACCCGAGAGTGACGGAACGTCGCCGTCCGAGCTGCCGGAGTACGCGCCGATCGCCGAGGGAACCGAGATCGACATCCGTGCCTTCGAGAGCGAGGAGGCGATGCTTGATGCGTACGTGAGCTACATCGAGGGGACCGACCCGGACGTGCTGACGGGCTGGAACGTCGACGACTTCGACGCGCCCTACCTGATCGACCGGCTGGAGCGCCTCGACGGCGGGACCGACTACGACCTCTCGAAGGAGCGCCTCTCGCGGGTCGACGAGGTCTGGCGCTCGGACTGGCAGGGGCCCAACATCAAGGGACGGGTCGTCTTCGACCTACTGTACGCGTACAAGCGAACTCAGTTCAGCGAGCTCGATTCCTACCGGCTGGACGCCGTCGCCGAGACCGAACTCGGGGTCGGCAAGGAGCGATACACCGGCGACATCGGGGATCTCTGGGAGCAAAATCCGGAACGCCTGCTCGAGTACAACGTCCGCGACGTCGAGCTCTGTGTCGAGATCGACGCGCGCCAGGGGATCATCCCCTTCTGGGACGAGGTACGCACGTTCGTCGGCTGCAAGCTCGAGGACGCCCCGACGCCGGGCGACACCGTCGACATGTACGTGCTGCACAAGGTCCACGGCGAGTTCGCGCTGCCCTCGAAGGGCCGCGTCGAGAGCGAGGACTACGAGGGCGGGGCGGTGTTCGACCCCATCACGGGGGTGAAGGAGAACGTCACCGTGCTCGACCTCAAATCGTTGTACCCGATGTGCATGGTGACGATCAACGCCTCGCCCGAGACGAAGGCCGGGCCCGACTACGAGGGCGAGACCTATCGCGCGCCAAACGGCATGGAGTTCAAACGCGAGCCCGACGGGATCATCCGGTCGATGGTCGACGAACTCCTCACGGAGCGCGACCGCAAGAAGTCCCGGCGGGCCGAACACTCGCCCGGCAGCGGCGAGTACGAGCGCTTCGACCGCCAGCAGGGCGCGGTGAAGGTCATCATGAACTCCCTTTACGGGGTGCTCGGCTGGGAACGCTTCCGGCTCTACGACAAGGACGTCGCGGGGGCGGTCACGGCGACGGGGCGGGAGGTCATCGAGTTCACCGAGGAGTCGGCGAACGAGCTGGGTTACACCGTCACCTACGGCGACACCGACTCGATCATGCTTGAGCTCGGCGGCGACGTCGACAAGGAGAGCGCCCTCGAACAGTCCTTCGAGATCGAGGAGCACATCAACGCCTCCTACGACGAGTTCGCCCGCGAGGCCCTCGGTGCGGAGGACCACCGTTTCCAGATCGAGTTCGAGAAGCTCTACAGGCGCTTCTTCCAGGCGGGGAGGAAGAAGCGCTACGCGGGCCACATCGTCTGGAAGGAGGGAAAGGACGTCGACGACATCGACATCACCGGCTTCGAGTACAAGCGATCGGACATCGCGCCGATCACCAAGGAGGTCCAGAAGGACGTCATCGAGATGATCGTCCACGGGGAGGACCTCGAGGAGGTCAAATCGTACGTCCACGACGTCATCGTGGACTTCCAGAAGGGGGAGATCGATCTCGAACGGATCGCGGTTCCGGGCGGGATCGGCAAGCGCCTCGACGCCTACGACACCGACACCGCACAGGTCCGGGGCGCCAAGTACGCGAACCTCCTGCTGGGAACGAACTTCACGCGCGGGAGCAAGCCAAAACGCCTCTACCTGAAGAAGGTCCACCCGAAGTTCTTCCGGCGCATGGAGGAAGAAGAGGGGTTCGACCCCCAGCGCGACCCGTTGTACGGGGAGTTCAAGCGCGATCCCGACGTGATCTGTTTCGAGTACGAGGACCAGCTCCCCGAGGAGTTCGAGGTCGACTGGGAGAAGATGCTCGAGAAGACGCTCAAGGGCCCGATCTCCCGCGTGCTGGAGGCCCTCGACGTCTCGTGGGACGAGGTGAAGTCGGGCCAGCAGCAGACGGGCCTGGGCAGCTTCATGTAGCGACCGCGTTAGCAGTTGGCAAAGTAAAGTTCGGGTTTCGGAAACCGATACGAGGAAAGACGAAACCATTATGGACGCCACGGCCCTTCGTCTAGCCGATTGAGGAGCCACAATGGCAACACTTGAACTGAAAAACCTGCACGCGGAAGTAGCGGAGGACGACGAGGCAGAGACGATCCTCAACGGGGTGGACCTCGAGGTCGACTCCGGCGAGATCCACGCGCTGATGGGCCCCAACGGCAGCGGGAAGTCCACCACCGCGAAGGTCATCGCGGGCCACCCGGCCTACGAGGTCACCGAGGGCGATGTGCTGATCCACCTCGAGGAGGGTGACTTCGGCGAGGACTTCGAGATCCCCGAGGACAAGCGCACGTGGGACCTGCTCGAGCTCGAGCCCAACGAGCGCGCCGCGCTGGGCGTGTTCCTGGCGTTCCAGTACCCCGCCGAGATCGAGGGCGTGACGATGTCGAACTTCCTCCGGACGGCCGTCAACGCGAAGTTCGACGAGCGCGAGGAGCTGTTCGAGGACGAGGAGCGCGAGGAGCCCGAACGCACCGAGTCCGAGGACACCGGCTACGACACCAGCCCGATGGAGGGTCCGGCCGACGACGGCGAGATCGGCGTCGCGGAGTTCCAGCAGCTCCTCAGCGAGAAGATGGAGATGCTCGACATGGACGAGAAGTTCGCGCGTCGCTACCTCAACGCCGGCTTCTCGGGCGGCGAGAAGAAGCAGAACGAGGTCCTGCAGGCCGCGCTGCTCGAGCCCTCGATCGCCGTGCTCGACGAGATCGACTCCGGGCTCGACATCGACCGCCTCCAGGACGTCTCGAACGGGATCAACGCGCTGCGCGACGAGCAGGGCACCGGGATCCTCCAGATCACCCACTACCAGCGGATCCTCGACTACGTCGAGCCCGACCGCGTTCACGTCATGCTCGACGGCGAGATCGCCATGAGCGGCGACGCGGAACTCGCCGAGAAGCTCGAGGAGAACGGCTACGACTGGGTCCGCGAGGAAGTCTACCAGACGGCCTGAACAGCACGACGACTACACCCATACATACCAACCAATGAGCTCAGAAGAACTCACGAAGAACCAGGAGCGCTTCGATCACAAAAACGAGGAGCGAAGCGCGCTTCGCTCCGGCAAGGGCCTCACCGA